>WRFY01000116.1 GCA_009783445.1 Candidatus Azobacteroides sp.
CTTTCTCCTTCTTGGGTTTCATCCGCCCAGGCAGATACCATGAACGCATAATCGGTTACAATCGGCACATCCACCGCGGCCATGCTGTCCCGACCGCGCTGACTACGGCCTTGTTCCATTGCGGCGTAAAATTGCTTGCAAAACCGAGCGCCTCATTCTTGTCCAACGCGTTTCCGATTTGCATCATTTGTTCTTCAAAAAAGGCTTTCGCCTCTCCCTTGGTTATAGTCTCGGAGGACATTTCGTTTTCGGGTACTAGTCCGTCATCCTCGCTGCAAGTATAGAACATTCCTATTTGCAATGCCGCCCATAGCATACAAAAATATTTTTTTCTTTTCATTGTCCTAACTTATTCAAGTTAATATTTTCTTTCTCTTTAAAAACAATCATTCATTTTCATCTCATTCCTTCTTCTATAGCGCTATTTCTTAGTTAAAAATGAAAATTAATGCAAAATTAATGGTCTAAAATGACATCTCAAAGAAAAAATTAAAAATTTATCGTACTTTTTGAATTATTCTTCAAATAGAGTTCTATTATCTTGACTGGGTATTGCAAAAACGCTTTTCAAGGGCATTCGCTTCTTGTAGAGTAAGTATTGAAATGTTTTTGATCAAAAAGCTTATTTCCAGTATATTTCCTGAAGAGTCAGAATAAAAAATCATAGGAAGGGTCCGTCCTTTTAATTCTATTTTCCTTTCTCCTGAAAATCTTTTGTCAAAAATATAGTCAAGGCTCAAGCATTTCTACACCCCGTTCATGCTCTATTGAGTTTTCTACTTCATTGTCCATTGCGCGGTCGCTGTCATTTGCAGCCAATGGGCTGCCCGCTTGACACAGTCACGGTGGTGTGGCGCGAAGTTTCGACAACTTTGTAATTGCGTCAAACGGTTGACGTGTGCAGTCCCGAAGCGACACGCACATCAACAGATGGCGCCTTATCGTTCGCACAGGGATTCACTAAGAGTGCGACGGGCGGTAAACTTCCAAGTTCCCGCTGAAACTGTCCGCCTTTACTCGCACGAAACTGTTCGGCGAACCGCCTCTATGATAGCTTTGATATTGTATCCCTTGCCTTTTTAATTATACGTTCTCTCTACAATAGCTTCACTTAATTTTGCAAAAATAATAAAAAAACAAACAGACAATAGAACTCTAATTCTTTATTTTTTTGTATAAACTTTTTGCATTTTATATAAAAAATCAGCATATTTGCAATCTCAATGCGCCGATTTTTATCATTAACTGTAAAACTTTTTATTAATTAACCATAAAACTCTTTTTATTAACCTTCTAAAAAATTTAAGTGATGAAAAAGAAATTTCTAAAAAAAGCCAGTTTTTTCCTTGCCTCTATTTTATTGGCAGGAAATGTGAATGCAAGCGGTCTTCAGTGCGAGGGAAGCAATATTCTTGCAGATGCTGCAATCCAATTGGGAACTGTTTACTATGCTCCGGGATGGAATTCCTCGTCTAACTATACCGAAACATGGGAAAATAATGTATTAACGCTTCATTTAACGGATAGAACGTATGAAGCCTGGCAGGCGCAATTTGCTTTGAATGTGGCTCCTACCAATTTAGTAGCCGACAAAGCTTATTTTCTTTCTTTTGATATTGAAACTAACGCGGATTTGCCTCGCGTATACATGAAGGTTCATAAAAATGGAGATGACGACCATTATTTAGATATTTCCTCTTTGTCCATTTCCGCTGGAAAACAAACAGTTAGTGGAGTCTTCGAAAATACGGGCGATATTGTTCTGCACGCAATGGATAATATTCTGTTTGATTTTGGCAGCAATCCCGAAAATGCAACAATCATTATTTCAAACATCACCATTTGTGATGATTTTTCCGGAGAATCCGAACCTTTTGTACCATATATTTGCAATGGGGAGGGCTTATTGAGTTCGGTTCATTTTGAAATAGGAACTGTGTATTATGCTCCCGGATGGAATCTGTCGTCAAACTATACTGCCAGTTGGGAAAATGGAGCGCTTATGCTTCATTTAGCAGATGGAACGTATGAAGCCTGGCAAGCGCAATTTCCTTTGGATATAACTCCTATCGATTTGATAGCCGACAAAACTTATTTTCTTTCTTTCGATATTGAAACCAACGCCGCCTTGCCGCGCGTATATATGAAGGCACATCAAAAAGGGGATGACGACCGCTATTTAGATATTCCTTCGCTGGCGGTTTCGGCTGGAAAACAAACGGTTAGCAGTACTTTCAAAAATACGGGAGATATTACTCTCTACACTATGGACGAGATTTTGTTTGATTTGGGCGGTAATCCCGAAAATGCAACGATTACGATCTCCAATATAACCATTTGCGATAATTTTTCGGAAGCGATTGCCACCCGCATTCCTAAAGCGCTTTTCAATTCCGCTATATCTTTTGATCAAGATGCAGATATTATCCGGATTTATGCAGAAAAAGGAGTTGCCTCCGCCAAGTTATATACGGCGGGCGGATCCGTTGCCGCCTCTGGGCTGGCCGAAATTCCTACGGCTCCACTGGCTAAAGGGATTTATATTCTCAAGATAGAAGATGCAACCGGCCGTACCGCCGCTTTCAAGACGGTTGTAAAGTAAAAAAACGCATAGAAAAAAAGCGGATCATACAGTCCGCTTTTTTAAATATAGAGGGGAAAAATTCAGTATTTTCACGAATGGCCTTGTTTTTCTAAAAAGTAAACTCGGCTATCTTCACCTTTCCATCTTCTTCCACCTGTTTGTTTTCTTTCGACATTTGCAGGCAAACGACTTGGCGTTGTTCGCTCTTATCTGCATAGTGGGTATAAATTTCGGCCATGACAGTGGAAGGTCCCTCTGCTTTCACCTGCGAATCGCCAAAGTAATTGACAAATACGCCGTATTTTCCCTTGATCGCTTTTTTCAGCAAAAATTGTTCCGGTCCGTAACCCTGCGTAATGTCGTTGCTCATCCGTCCGCCCAAAGCCGTTTCCCGATGACTGTAGAAGCAAGTTTCGCCATTTGGATCTACGACATGCAGGTCGATATCGGTGTCGTTCATGTTCCAGTTAATAACCACGCGGATATCCACCGGCATTGCCTGCATCAGTTCTTTGGAAATATTTACGGTTTGCAATTTTGGATTTTTTGCAATGAGTTGGTTGATTTCCGTTACGACGACTTCTTCAATGCCTTGACTTCGTTGATCAATATTCTGCGCATACGATTGCGTCAGGACAGAGTACAAACTATCCACCGCCGCCTGATAATTCTGGTTGTCAGCCAATGCCAGGGCATAATCGCGGTAGCTCTGCGGCTCCATCGGACGCCACTGAATCACTTTTCCACAAATATATGCTTCCAGCGCATACTCCTGGTATTCTTTTAGACGATAACCCAACAGCCGGAACAGAGAAGCATTTTCTATCTCTAACTCGGCTATAGAAGTCAGTATCCGAAGCGCTCGTTCGCGGTCGTTGTGCCGGAAAAACCAGTCGGCCATATCGAAATAGAAGGTTGGCGTATTGGCGTATATTGGGCGCAATTTCAAATAAACGGCGTAATCATCCTCTAATTTGCCCGTCAATTGTTTGCTGTACGCATTGTCCTGTTTAATAGGCTCCACTTGAATGCCCGGTTGCGAAGCGCTTCTGGATGATACGCTTTGTACCGACTTTGATGAAACTCCTTCTTCTCTCGCCGCTACTTCCTGCAAAGGCTCAGCCATGGGGGGGCGAGGTCTATCTGCCGCTACAACTATTTTGTGATCTTGCAAGTCGGCGTCATTTATATCTATGCCTATTTCCTCATCTCTTCTGTTTTCTTCGATGCTTATTCTGTTTTCTTCCGGCGCCGTTTGAAGAGTTTCGTCAGCTGCAGCTCTGAATATAGTATCCGGTTTCGGATACTTCGATTTTTTGGGTTTAAAATCGGTATTCCACCAGCTTTTCAAGTTATTAGCGGATTCTATCGCTTGATCCAAGAGCGCTTTTTGAGTTTGTTGCCATTCATTCGCTTCGTTTTTCTTCCACCGAAAATATTCGGCTTGCAATTCGGCTGGAGGCACAATATTATAAGTGATATAATCCTGTAAAGTTTCAAGCACAATCAACGAAGTGTTGCGTGTAACGATACCGAATTCTTGTCCAAGTTCGGTCAATTCATCCTTATTCTGTTCATAACGCATGTCCAGTTCGTTGATCTTTTTCTGCGCCCAGATGCGGTGAACATTCGCCTGCTGGCTGGCTTCTTTTGTATTGAGGGAAACCGGAATCCGCTGTTCGACTTTATTTCCATAGCCGAAAAGCAAAGTCATTTTTGTTTGGGAAGCATCCAATAGGCCAGCAATAGAAAAATTGCCTCTTACCGGCGTTGCTACCGAAGGATATACTTCCCGTACCTCCCGATTGGACTCGATTCCCAAAAAATGCAAGGTTTCAAACATCAGCTCATTTTGGAGCTGGTCGGACGACAAGGCATTGAGGTTGATGAACTTGCCCTTGGTTTGCGCCGCAATCCATTTCATTGCGCTGTAATCGGCTTTGGCGGACGATACGATGCAATGTACCGGGTATTTGGCAAACTCAGGATATTTGACAACAAAGTCGGCATCGCTCAAAGTAGACATTCCATCGGAAAAAAACAGAAATTCATCCGAAGAAATAGGTTGCAAACGGATGGCTTCGAAATTGGTTCCTCCATCGTATACGACTGTTTCCAAAACTCTCCGCAATTCCGACCAATTGCCGTTGGCAATTTCATATACGCCCTGTTTAGTCAATCGGTTGTTCAGAAAATAAAGATTGATGGAAAGATTGTTTTTTTGCTGGATAATCCGGTCTAAAACATCCAATTCTTTGGCATGGTCGCGTTGCAAACCGCTCAACGAGGCATCCCAGATAATTCCCAGCGTATGGCCCCACGATTTTTTTTGGGTTTCCATTTTCGGCATGCAAGAAGCGGTGAAATAATAGCTGCCCGAAGCCGACTGGATCAACGTTTGCGGCACGTCGACTGGAGCGGGCAAGGTAAAAATCAAAGCCCGATCGGCTTGATAATTGTTCCGAGAGAATGCCGCAACAAAATTTTCGCCTTGTTCATCAAAAACGAGTTCTTCCGCTAATGGTCCTTGTACCTGTGGTTTGGACTTGCTTTTGCAAACGGCGGCTTTTACGGAAAATTTTTCAATGGCTTCCGGGTAAGCCATGGGTAAGCGATAGTAAAAATAGCCTTTTATCTCGCGCAGTTCTTCTTCGTAACCAATAGAAATCGTACGGGTTCCGCCGGCAGGTATTGGATAAATCCGCGTACGGAAATTATTGCCTTCCACTCGTTCGAGCAATCCGGGATCGACTCTCCGATGTTCGATTTCCTCAAAAACTTGGGTGGCCTTGGCTTTTTCGACAGGAACGGCTTCCCGCATTTTCCCATTCATATCCAAAGCATAATAACTGACTGTGACGCCTTCCGGCAACGGAAAAAGCAACTCTCCTTCTAAAATTTTTCCGGTACGATTTTTGAATACCATTTCATAGCGAGTTGTTGCAATATTTGCGGTTACTTCCACCTGAATATTCAGCGATTGCAAATAAACTTCAGAGCTGTCGCCTTTAACGTTCATCATCGGTAAGGCCGCTTCCGAAAGTTTTTCGAACGAAGAAATATCTGGCGGAATATCTGTCTGCATCACTTCTCTCGCGCGAGGGGAAGATTTGCCGATTGCCAATAAGGTTATAGTAAAGGCGCCTGCAAGCAAGAGGCTGGCAATAAGGAGGACTTTGTGTTTCATGCTTTTACTGTTTAAATGTTTACTCTAAATTTTATATCGGATCCTGACAAAGATATAAATTATTATTCACTTTCTAAAGCGAAATCGTCCTACTTTCACAAGCAAGACGACTCTTATTTTTGTAATGAAAAAAAAGATTTTTGGCATATAACTTATCCTTTCTACAAGCATATTTAAGTCAATGCTTTAGTTTTTCAGTCTGTTCAACTTATCTTTATTTTTAACAAAAGTAGGTAATATTTATAGCATGTAAGTTATTTTTTCCCGCTTTATTATCGCATATTCTTCAACTATTGCAAGTTTTTTTTACTCACTATGAGGTGATAAAATATTCATTTTATTTTTTGTCAATCAAACAGATACAATTTGTTAATAAAGTGTCGAATTTGACTTATTTTTATGATTCCCTATAGAATAAAGATAAATCCGATGCTAAATAGTCGGATTATTATTTTTACCTTTGTGCTTTCTTTGAAAAGGACATGGTACCCATCCACATTATTGATAAGTATTACCTTGCAGGGAGCGAATTGCATAAGATTTTGCTTGCCCACAGTTTTTCTGTAGCAGATAAAGCGCTCGAAATCGCTCAGAGGCATCCAGAATTGGAGATCGATACCCATTTTGTTTACGAAGCATCCCTTTTGCACGACATAGGAATTTACTTAACAAATGCGCCGAAAATCTATTGTTTCGGAGAATATCCTTATATTTGTCATGGATTTTTAGGCGCTGAAATAATGAGGAGAGAAGGGTTGGAAAAACATGCCTTGGTTTGCGAACGACATACCGGTTCTGGATTGTCCAAAGAATACATTATCCAAGAAGCGATTCCTATTCCCCAACGGGACATGCTGCCGGAGAGTGTCGAAGAAAAATTGGTTTGTTTTGCCGATAAATTTTTTTCCAAGTCCAGAATAGAAGAAGTAAAGACGATCGATCAGGTCCGGAAAAGTCTTTCCCAATACGGCGTCGATACCCTCCAACGTTTTGAAGATATGGTAAAGTTGTTTCTATGATCTTTAAGAATTGTTTACTATCCATTTTTTGCGTCGGGCTGTTATGTTCCATATTTCAACGAACAGCAGCTCAAAGCGATTTATCTATGGACGAACGGAATAACCAGCAAGTAGAAGTCCTGTCCGACTCTACAGCCATAACCGATTCGACGGCCGTAGCCGCGGATTCGGTTCCGAAAAAATCAAATGCCATAGATGCTCCTATCCAGTATGCCGCCAAAGATTCAATGGTGATGACGATGGATGGACGCAATATGGTTTATTTGTTTGGCGAAGGCTCTGTTAAATACAAAAACATGGATTTGACGGGCGAATACGTTGAAGTGGATGCCGACAGCAGCATTGTCTTTTCGACTTTCGGATTAGATTCCATCGGTTCCGAAATTGGTTACCCTGTTTTTAAGGAAGGCGAAACGCAATATGAAATGAAAAAAGCCCGCTACAATTTCAAAACAAAGAAAATGTTTATTACGGATGTCATTACGCAGCAGGGAGAAGGTTATATCGTTGCCAGCCAGACTAAAAAAATGCCCAACGACGACCTTTATATGCGCGACGGACAGTATACTACTTGCGACGATCACGAACATCCGCATTTTTACCTTCATCTAACCAGAGCCAAAGTCCGGCCCGGAAAATCGATTGTGACGGGTCCGGCCTATCTGGTAGTGGAAGACGTCCCTTTGCCGATTGCCGTTCCTTTTGGATTTTTTCCTTTCACCAGCGAATACTCTTCAGGGGTGATTGTGCCGACTTACGGAGATGAAATGAGGAGAGGATTTTCGCTCCGCGATGGAGGATATTATTTTGCTTTTAACGACTATGTTGATCTGGCCTTGACGGGAGAACTTTATACCAAAGGTTCGTGGGGACTCTCTGCCCGTTCTTCCTACCGGAAAAGGTATAAATATTCGGGTAATTTTCAGGCCAATTATCTGCTTACTATTCTGGGAGATAAAGGAGAACAAGATTACAGCAAAACCAAGGATTTCAAACTAGCATGGACTCACATGCAGGATGCAAAAGCCAATCCATTCAGTATGTTTTCGGCCAGCGTTAATTTCTCGACCAGTTCGTACAATCGAAACGACCTCAATTCCATCTATGCCACCGACGACGACAACTATACCCAAAACACCAAATCGTCCAGCGTCAATTACAATTACAGACCGCCCAACAGTCCTTTTTCTTTCAATTTAAATGCCTCGGTCAACCAAGTCTCCAGAGATACCATGGTCAGTTTAACCTTGCCCAATTTGTCTATTTCCATGACCGATGTTTATCCTTTCAGGAGAAAAGAACAAATCGGCGCGCCCAAATGGTATGAAAAAATCTACCTGAGATACACGGGTACGATGTCCAATAGCATCAATACAAAAGAATATCTCTTGCTGAAACAAAATATCTACCGCGACTGGAAAAACGGAATGAGACACGATATTCCGGTGAGAGCCTCTTTTACCTTGTTTAAATACATTGCCCTATCGCCTTCTATAACCTATACGGAACGCTGGTGTACCAGCAAAATCGATCTCTATTATGATACTTCTATTCACCGTCCTGTTCCTGCCGATACGACTTACGGTTTTTACCGCATTTACAATTACAATGCCAGCTTGGACCTCTCTACCAAATTGTACTTAATGAGTAAGCCCTGGAAAATCTTTGGCGCATGGACGCAAAAAGCGCAAATCCGCCATGTATTGACTCCGAGCGTCAGTTTCAGCGGCGCGCCCGATTTTGGAGAGAAAAAATACGGTTATTGGAAAGAATTAAATTACATCAATGAAGCCAATGGAGCTTTGGAAACCTATCCTTATTCTCCGTATGATCAAAATAATAATCCTTATGGAGTGCCGGGCAGAGGAAAGTCGGGAATCATGAATTTCAGTCTGAATAATAATATAGAAATGAAGTTACCCATCGCTGGAACGGATTCTACCCGAAAAATAAGTCTGATTGATCAACTTAATTTGGCCATGTCCTACAATTTTCTGGCTGATTCGATGAAATGGTCTGATCTCAGCGCTTCTCTTCGTCTCAAACTCGGAACATATTCTTTGAATATGCAAGGTGTATTCGATACCTATACCTATAACGAAAATGGACAGCGTATCAATGTCCCCCGCTGGGAGGCCGGAAAAGGAATCGGACGTTTGAGATCGACCGGATTTTCTTATTCCCTCAATCTCAATACGGAAGCTGTCAAAAAACTGCTTAGCCTATTTGGATTAGGAGGCAAAAAAAATGCCGACAATTCACCGCCCAGTCCGGAAGATAGCGGCGATGCGGAACAAGCCGCCAATAATGATGAAAGCGCTCCAGGCAAGCAACAGCCCGTTTCTTTGCGGAATTCCAAAAAATCGGACGATAACTACGACGAAGATGGTTATTACTTACTCAACATTCCCTGGAGTTTGAATGTGAGCTACAACTGGAATTTAGCTTATGATATGGCCAATTTCAACAAGGTGAAGCGGGAATATCCGTACAGGATTACTCAGGCGGCCAACATTTCGGGAAATATCAGCCCGACCAAAGCATGGAGTTTCAATTTCAGCGCCAATTATGATTTTGACAGCAAAAAATTTGTGACCATGACTTGTACCATTACTCGTTTGATGCACTGCTGGTCGATGAAGGCTAGCGTCATTCCCGTAGGTCCTTACCGATCGTATAATTTTACGATTTCTGTCAATTCTTCTATGTTGAGAGATTTGAAATATACGCAAAGCAGTAGTTTCCGGGACATGCTCAATTGGGGAAACTAAAAATTAATTGATTACTAATCATTCTTATTAACTAAATCATTGACCGTATGAACGTGAAAATAGAACCTTCTTGGAATGAGCGCTTGGTTTCCGAATTTGAGAAACCTTATTTTCTCCATTTAGTCCATTTTGTTAAAGACGAATATGCCTCAAAAACCATTTATCCCAAAGGCAACCAGATTTTCAACGCTTTTGATAAAACTCCTTTCGATAAGGTAAAAGTAGTCATATTGGGACAAGACCCGTATCACGAACCCGGCCAGGCGCATGGATTGTGTTTTTCAGTGAACGAGGGCATTCCTTTGCCTCCTTCCTTGCAAAATATCTACAAAGAACTCCAAAGCGACTTGGGAGTCGTTTCGCCGCCCTCTGGAAATCTGGAACGATGGGCCGAACAAGGCGTTTTGCTGTTGAACGCTACCCTAACGGTGGAAGCGCACCGCGCCGGTTCGCACCAGCAAAAAGGTTGGGAAGAATTTACAGATGCCGTTATTCACAAAATTGCGGAAGAAAAACAACATGTCGTATTCATTCTGTGGGGCGCATACGCCCAAAAAAAAGGGTCGTTTATAGACCCTCAGAAACACTTTGTTATTCAATCGGCGCATCCGTCCCCTTTATCTGCTTATCGCGGGTTTTTCGGCAGCAAACCGTTCAGCAAAACCAACGATTATCTGATAAAAACCGGACAAACGCCCATTCAATGGTAATAGGACTCATTCCTCCTGCTTTTAGGAGGAACGGAACTGTTTGGCTTCGATAAAATAAGCAATCAAAAGTCCCAAGCCCCCAAAAATGGTGATAAAGGAAAAATAGAGGATCGATTGCATTTGATTTATGTTATTGCCTGTTGCCCAATTGTTTCCTTCTGATTGCGAGGGAACCCATACGAGATTGTATTGGACAAAAAAAGCAATGATGCAACCCAATCCTACCCCTATGAACAGTAATGATAGCCGCAAGGGCCATAAACCATAATCCGATCTGGAGAGGAAAGGAATGTTCCATTTTTTTGACAAAGGAGACGTTTCCTCCGGAGAGAGAGAAAGCGCCCACCTTTCGATCATTGCTAATCGTTCTCTCCGTCGAACAAATAGTTCAATTATCTTGTATATACCTAATACACAAAACCCTACAATGCAAATAGCTGTAATATCCATCTGTTTATTTTATTAAATTGTTGATAATAAATTTTGATCACAACTTTTTGACGCACGTTTAGAAAATTGGTTACAACAAAAGAAAGGTAAATTTAGATTCACTTTTTAGACTTGTATTTCTGAGACAAGGCACAATCCATTGAACAGTTTTCGCAATTTTTGTTTGGAGGCGTTTTGCTTTTTCCAAAGACTTGAAAAATCTTGTATCCTGCATAGCAAACGCATGCCAACAAGATAATGCAAACAATGATCATTTGTCCGTTCATAAAAATAATCCTCCTATCCGGTAAATACCGAATGCAACTAACCAAGCGCATGCAGTTGTATAAAAAGCTGAAAATAAAGCCCATTTCAATCCCGACTCACGATAGATTGCCGCCAGCGCGGCCACGCACGGAAAATAAATCAGAATAAAAATCATGAAAGAGTAAGCTGTAAGAGGCGTAAAAGTGTGCGCTTCTTGCAATTTGCTTCTCAAAGTCGCAGACAATTCTTTGTCGCCTGAACCGGTTTGATACAATACGCCCATTGAACTGACTACAACTTCCTTTGCCGCCATTCCCGTGAGAATGCTCACCCCTACTTTCCAATCATAACCCAAAGGTTTGATGACCGGTTCAACCGCATGCCCCAGACGGCCAATATAGGAATGTTCCAATTGCGAAGCTTCGTCTCCTGCTTGCGTCTCCCGCGGAAAATAACCCAAAGCCCAGATCAAGATGGATGCAACCAAAATAATTGTTCCCATCTTTTGCAGATATTGCACGCTTTTGCCCCAGGTATATGTACTGATATTCCGTAGTGTCGGCCAACGGTAAGGAGGCAATTCCATGACAAAAGGAATATCTTGTTTTTTGAATAATATTTTGTTGAACAACAAAGCCGTAAGAATAGCGATCAAGATGCCGGTGATATAAATGCTGAACAAAACCACTCCTTGCTTGCGGACAAAGAAGACAGGAATAAACAATACATACAACGGCAAGCGGGCGCTGCACGACATAAACGGAATAATCAACTGAGTGAGTAAACGGTCTTTTCTACTTTCCAGCGTTCGCGTAGCCATGATCGCCGGGACATTGCAACCGAATCCCATCAGCATGGGAATAAACGACTTGCCATGCAACCCAATTTTGTGCATCATTTTGTCCATGATAAACGCCGCCCGCGCCATGTATCCCGTATCTTCCATCAGGGAAATACAAAAAAACAAGATCAGTATATTAGGAAAAAATACGATGACGCTTCCCACGCCTCCGATAATTCCGTCTGTCAGCAAATCCCTCAAAATGCCTTCCGGCATCACATGCTTAATTCCAACGTTCAAGGCATTCACTCCCGATTCGATCCATTCGACCGGATAACTTCCCAACGAAAAAGTAAGCTGAAACATCAACCACATGA
Source organism: Candidatus Azobacteroides sp. (assembly GCA_009783445.1). Classification (GTDB taxonomy): domain Bacteria; phylum Bacteroidota; class Bacteroidia; order Bacteroidales; family Azobacteroidaceae; genus Azobacteroides. The sequence goes on from WRFY01000116.1 coordinate 12,126, forward strand.
AAATAAGAAACAAAGGTATTCCCAACCATTTGTTGATCAATACATTGTCCAATCCGTACCCTTTCATCTTGTTTTTTTGTGGCGAAGAATGGTACGTTTCTTTCAAGGCTCCCCGAATGAAAGCATATTTGGCGTCGGTGATCCGTTCGGCAAAATGCTTATCATTTTCCAACCATTGCAACGCCAGATAGCGCGAATGGTATTGGTCGGTCAACGCTGGATCGGCTTTTAGCTTCACCTTGATTCGATCAATTTCACGGTTGATATCTTCTCCGTAATTGATATGGATATGCCGGTAAAATTCATCCTTGTCTTCATACAATTCAATCACTTTGTCGATCAATTCGTTTATGCCCTTTCCCTTCGAGGCAATGGTTGGAATAATAGGAATGCCGATCATTTTACCTAAATATTCGTAATCAAATTGATCTCCTTTCTTACTCAACTCATCGTACATGTTCAAGGCGATCACCACCTTGATATTCATATCAATCAGCTGGGTAGTCAGAAATAAATTCCGTTCCAGATTGGAAGCATCCACCACATTGATCACCACATCGGGCATAGTTTCCGTAAGATGTTTTCGCACAAACAGTTCTTCGGGCGAATATTCCGATAGCGAGTAAGTGCCCGGCAGATCGCTCAAATCGATCCGGTAACCGTTTTGGGTAAAATGAGCCGTTTTAACATCCACTGTTACCCCGCCATAATTCCCTACCCGTTCTTGTTTGCCGGTTGCAAAATTGAAAAGCGTTGTCTTGCCTGAATTCGGATTTCCGACTAAAGCCACTTGGATGGTTTTTCCTTTTTCCTTTGCGATGCGGGAAATTTCGTCCGAAAGGAACGTTCCCTTGTAGGCATGAGTTTCAACAATATCATCTTCGTCAACAATCTCAATCATACGCGCTTCGCTTATACGAAGCGATACGCGGTACCCCATTAGTTCGTATTCGATCGGATCGCGAAAGGGAAAAGGAGCTTTTTTGATGGCTTTCACCTGCGTACCTGCGATAAATCCCATCTCATTGATTCGTTTACGGAAAGCTCCGTATCCTTTCACCTTCGTGATAACGGCCGTCTCGCCAATAGGCAAATCGGAAAGATATCTGATTGTATTTTGCTGATCTTCCATTCTTAGTTTCCAACTATTTTCGTAGAAAGTTTTTTATTCTTAGAAAGAACAAGAAGTCATGGTAAATGAATTTCCCTCGTTTGTTGCGGTATAAGGACTACATTTCTTTCAAATACAACTTTCTTTTTATAAACTATTTTTAAGTGATGTGCTCCGCTTTTAACTGTATAAATATTGCCTTTCGTTCTTGTACCCGTCTTTCTCATTCTGTCGACTCTGGCCTTGAAAGGAGTTTTGTCGTCGATGTATACATGAACGACTCCCGAATATTTTCTTTGGTTTTGAATAAATTGCAGATAGGATTTTTGTTCAGTTTTCTTAATAGCCGTTGTTTTTTCCGTTCGGCAAGCCGTCAAGAAAAAAAGAGGAACCAGCAATAAAAAGAGATATTTATTCATCAGTCAATTCATTCAATCTACTTAATATTACGCCAATAGGCATTTATTTTTTTCTCAATTCCTTCAATATATCTTCTTGATCAAAGATTTTTACGTTTGTGATAACAAAATGCGTGTTGATGAAATCGCCATATTCATTGCATTCGGAAATAGCTTCTTTCAACATTTCTTTTAGATCGATATGTAAACTGATTAAAAACACTAAAGAGAAATAATTGCTCTTGATGCTGATATCTTCCAATTCCCCTTGATATTTCTCGACAACCAAAGGGATTTCTTTTTCAATCAAATCCCGCTGATATTTTGAAAAAGGTTTCAATTCGGCTGACTTGAAAAAAGCGTAAAAACGAAGTTTATTCCCTTTTCCCCCCAGTCCGGTAGAGATAAACACTTGCCGTTCTTCGGAAAACTCCGATTCCAACGTAATTTTTGCCTGTAACAAAGACAAGGAAGCCCAATCGCTCAACTGATCTTGGGTATCCTTACTGTACGCTTCCAAAGCTCTGTAAGCTTTTATATCGCCCGAAGTGGCCAAAAAAGTCATTGCATATTTTTTTTCCTCTGAACTCGAATCTGTCGAATTCAGAATTTCGATTTGTTCCGCCACCGACTCGTTTTTACTGTGATTTCTTACATTTTCAGAATACTTAAAATATTCCATTTGTTTTTCAACTGGAATAGATGTTTCCAACACATGTAAATTTCCTTCCAATCCTTTAATCGACTGTCGGAATTCTCTAAATACATCGTTATCGTTTTTCATATTTCCAATTTATAATCTTTTCTTCCTGCTAAATATTGTGTAAAGATAGAAATATCCATCCACAAACGGTTGAATTAAGTCGAAAACAGACAAAGAAAAATAAAATTTGGGTATTTTTAACACACTTCCAGTATTATTAACAATCAGCAATTGCGTAGCTAATCGAATCAAAAAGCACGAAACGGCGGCAACCACATAAATCCAATGGGAAATATTCAGGATAATCGTCAAAACCAACAAGATAAAAAATGCGATTCGCGATATCTTTTCTATTCTCCAAAAGCTCACGGATAATTTTTTATAAAATTTCGAAGTCAATATTCGCTTGATTTTCCATTCCCTCCAAAGATAAGAATCCTTCATGTCCACCCGAATAACGCTTTCGGGCGACAAGGCAACGGCTACATTGTCCTTGCGGGCGATCCGGTTGATAAACAAATCGTCTTCGCCGGCATCGAGAAAATTGAAGCCGGAAAATCCTTTTTGTTGCACAAAATGTTCTTTGTAGTACGCCAGATTTCTTCCATTTCCCGTATAGGGATATTTCGCTATGGCCAACGACATCATTTGCAAATTGGAAAAAAAATAATCGTAAGCGGCATATAGAGAAGGATAATTTTCTAAAATACTGAAACCCAATACGATTGTTTTTTTATCCGTAAAATGCTGCGCCATAGAACGAATCCAGTTGGCGCCGCAAGGATGGCAATCAACTTCCGTAAATAACAAAGCTTCGTTTTTGGCCGCTTTAATTCCAACAGCCAATCCCATTTTTTTCCGGCTCAAATGTTTGCTTCCTGTAGGAATATACGTATGGTAAAGATGAGAATACCGGCTGGCTAAGCATTTCAACACGTCGTCCGATTCATCGGTTAAATCATCATTTACAACGATTACTTCATATTGCGGATAATCTTGTTCGAGAATAGCCGGAAGATAACTTTTTAAACGCTCGACATCGTCATGAGTATAAATAATGACCGAAACCGGCGGTTGGGATGCGGTAAAGGTTATTTTTCCTTTCTCTATCTTTTTTTGATATAAGTAAGGTTTAGCCAAAAAAATCCAGTAATAGATCAACTGGACGCCCAGACAGAAAAATAAAGAAAATAATAATATCGTCGGAAAAGTCATTCTAATAAATCCGAAAAATAAGCTTTAGGTAATTGTCTGCAATTGTATTGAGAAGCCATAATCTCTCCATAAGCGCCGGAGGAACGGATAGCCAACAGATCTCCCCTACTCGTTCGGTTCAGTTCGATCTGCTTAGCAAAACAGTCGGACGATTCGCAAATAGGACCTACTACCTCGTAGGTTTCAAGCGGCTGCTCTGAACTCAAATTCTCGATGAAATGGTATGCATCGTAAAGAGCAGGACGAATCAGCTCGGTAAATCCGGCGTCGAGAATCACAAATGTTTTTTCGCTTCCTTCTTTCACATAGAGGGTCTTGGAAATTAAACTTCCACACTGTCCAACAATCGAACGTCCCGGTTCGAAATGAACCTCTTGATGAGGAAAAACAGGAAAATGAGTATGGAACAGTTCGAAATACTCTTTGAAATCCGGAATCGGATGATCGTCCGGATGTTCATAATCAATTCCCAATCCTCCGCCAAAATTAATATGTTCTATTTTAATTTGTTGTTCGGACAATCGAGTTTGAATTTCGTTGGCCCGTTTACAAAGCAGAAGAAAAGGTTCTTTGTCGGTTATTTGAGAACCAATATGAAAATGCAGTCCAAGAAGTTTCAGGAACGGAAGGGATTTCAATAGCTTCAACACCTCGTCCAACTGATCGAGATGGATTCCAAACTTGTCTTCTTTCGTTCCAGTCGTAATGTGACTGTGCGTATGGGCATCGACGTCCGGATTGATGCGCAAAGCGATTCCCGCCGTTTTCCCTTTCGATCCGGCCCAATAGTTGATGACTTCCAATTCAGGAATAGATTCCACATTAAAGCAAAAAATATCATGGTCTAAGCCCACGTTAATTTCCCAATCGGCTTTTCCTACTCCTGCAAAAACAATTTTTCCGCATGGAAATCCAGCATTCAATGCCGCTTGGATTTCACCTCCGCTCACGCAATCGGCTCCCACTCCCTGTCCGCTAATAATGGAAAGTATCCGCGGATTGGCATTGGCCTTCACCGCATAATGAATGTGATAATTGTATTTGGCCGCTTCCGTAACTGCCGCATCTAAAGTTTTCCTCAAAAGCGCAATATCATAAAAATAAAACGGCGTTTCTATTGATCTGAATTTATCGATTGGAAAATATTTCATTTTTATATCTCTTAACTATTTTTTTTGACTTCCTTTTTTAATGGCGAGTATATTTATGAGAACTTATCGTTTCAAAGTTAAAAAAACCTTGCAAAATTAACCTTTAATTTTTATTTTTCCTAACAATTGGACTATTTTTGTTTTTATGGCAATCAGTGGGTCGGAAGAGAAGAATTTATAGGATGGATATCCGCATCTATAAAAAAATGCTACCTTTGGTTCGCTTAATCAAACAAAAGAAAAGAATGGAAAAGAAAAAGAAATCGGGATTCATCAAAGGAATTGATCTGCACAAATTCTTGCCTCGCGCCTCAGGGAAAGCGGCTCCTCCGGGAACCATTGAATATATCGGGAAACCTCAACAGATGCCTACTTCCATGGAGGTTATTTCCTACGGAGAACAGGAAATACAGCGGAAAAAGATATCGACTGTAGAAGATTTGCGCCCCGTTTTATCAACCGGTTCTTACCAATGGATTCAAATCACTGGATTGCAAGATGTAATTCTGCTGCAACAGTTGGGCGAATTGTTTCAAATTGACGCTCTCAATATGGAAGTCATTGCCAATACCACAGAACGTCCAGATATTGAGGAGTATGAACACTATATTTTTGTAGTGCTCAAGTCTATGCAGATTGAACCCCAAACCCGAGAAATTATCATAGAGCAGATCAGTGTCATTGTGGGTAAAAATTACCTAATATCGCTTCATGAAACACCGCCTGTTCTCTTTGAACCCTTGTACCAAAGAATCGTTGCCGGCGGAAAGCAAGCCGACAAATTTACCCCTGATTATCTATTGTTTGCTATTTGCGACTTGGTGATTGACAACTATTTCTCCCTTCTGGAAAATTTAGGAGAAACGATTGAGACCATCGAAGATGAATTGATTTCGTCGCCAAGCTCTTCTTGCCAGCAGTTAATTTATAAATCGAAACGACAACTTTTTTATGCAAAAAAAATCGTATGGCCTACCCGCGAAGTGATAGGAATGCTCCAAAGCTCACTGCATCCACTGATTACCGACCATTCACGCAATTATTTTCGAAATATTCATGATCATGTGGTACAGATTATCGAAACCATTGAAAGTCTCTTAGATCTTAGTTCCAACATGATGGATCTTTACTTGTCGACCGTTAGCAACCGGCTTAATGAAATAATGAAAGTACTCACCATTTTCTCGGCGCTTTTCATCCCGATGACTTTTCTTGCCGGGGTATATGGGATGAATTTCAAGGGCATGCCGGAACTGGACTGGAAATATGGCTATATCGGATTTTGGGGAGTGGTTATTGTTGTTGTCATTGTCATGCTCCTTTTCTTCAAACATAAGAAGTGGGCGTGAAACAACGCGGTACGTGGTACGCGGTTGTTGTATTTACCACCTTGTACCACGCACCCTACGCCTAAATTATTTAAATCCGCGCTCGTACATTGGAGGGATGAACGTATCCACTTCCTTTGCATGGGCAACGTTCAGCGTCCAATACGGGTTTCTCAACAGCGCGCGGCCCAACGCTACAAGGTCTGCCCGTCCATTTTCGATAATTTCTTCCGCCAGATCGGGATGGTCGATCAGGCCGACGGCAATAGTCGGAATGCCGCATTGTTCTTTAATAATCCTCGAAAATTCTACCTGATAGCCGGGATACGATTTTACCGGATTTTCAGTCAGTCCGCCCGAACTGACATGTACCAAATCGAGGTAGTTTTTTACTTGATTGACTATCCGTACCATTTCATGCACATCAATACCACCGGCTGTGAAATCGGATGCCGAAACACGTATCTGCAATGGAATACTGGGAAGAACCGCCCGAATGCTTTCGAGAATCAACTTTAGAAACCGGACCCGATTTTCCGTTGAGCCGCCAAATTCGTCCGTGCGTTTGTTGGCGATGGGCGATAAAAACTCATGAATCAAGTAGCCGTGTGCCGCATGCACTTCTATTAGGTCAAATCCGGCTTGAACTGCCCTCAGGGCTGCCGCCTTGAAATCATCGACTTTCTGGAGAATTTCTTGTTTTGTCAGTTCATGCGGGATACCGTAATCGCTGCTGAAAGCCAAAGCGCTGGGCGCTAATAAATTTGCATTGTCAAAACCTTTGCGGCCAGCATGAGCCAATTGCAAAGCCATTTTGGCTCCGTATGGATGGCAATCATCGACTAATGCCTTTAAAGCGGTTTGTTGATCTTCGTTCCAAATGCCCAAGTCTTTCGGCTCGATGCGTCCTTCCGGACTAACAGCCGTTGCTTCGACAATGATCAATCCCACGCCGCCGACTGCCCGCGTTGCATAATGGATCCTATGCTTTTGATTGGCAAGACCATCATTCTCTGCCTGCCACATGCACATGGGCGGCATCACGATTCTGTTTCTTAACAAAAGATTTTTGATAGAATACGCTTCTAATAATTTCATTAGTTACTCCTTTATTTTAAATGATTCTAATAATAATACAAAAGTACATTTAATTTGGGAAAAGGAAAAATTCTGAATCCGGGCAGCACATTTTGAGAGCAAAAGCGTATTTTTGTGTTATGAAATTTGAACTATAAATTATGAATTATATACATTTCATTCAGTACAAAAGAGATAGGTCAAAGCAATCTATTTTCATTTGCCTAATCGTTGTTTTATCCATATTGTTTTCTTTTTTTGCTTGTAGTGACGATCATTCGATTACCTCATCAAAACCGCCTGTTTCTGATAGGACTGCTTTTGCTAAAGGCACCGATGTAAGTTGGTTGACGCAAATGGAAAAAGAGGGCTGCAAATTTTATAATGCCAATGGTCGTGAAACTGAATGTATGACTTTACTGCGCGACTTGGGTATGAATTCCATCCGCTTGCGGGTCTGGGTTGATCCTGTGGACGGATGGTGCAACAAAAACGACGTACGGGTTAAAGCGTTGCGCGCTTACCATTTAGGACTACGGATAATGATCAATTTTCATTACAGCGATACGTGGGCGGATCCCGGGAAGCAGACCAAACCGGATTCTTGGAAAACATTGGCTTTCAATGATTTGAAAGATACTGTGGCCGCTTATACTAAGGATGTACTTACGGCTTTGAAAGCCGATGGAGTCGCTCCGGAGTGGGTACAAGTAGGCAATGAAACAGGCGACGGGATGTTATGGGAAGATGGACGAGCTTCCACTCGCATGAAAAACTATGCCGATTTGAACAACGCCGGATATGACGCCGTCAAGGAAGTATTTCCGCAGGCAAAAGTGATTGTACACTTACAAGATGGAAGCAATAATTCGTTGTTTCGATGGCTGTTTGACGGTTTGAAAAACAACGGAGGCAAATGGGATGTAATCGGCATGTCTCTGTATCCGGATGCGAATAATTGGAAAACGATGAATGAGCAATGCCTGACTAATATAAACGATCTGATCAGCCGTTACGGTTCGGAAGTCATGATTTGTGAAGTGGGGATGTCTTGGGATCAGGCTGAAACTTGTAAAAATTTTCTGACGGATTTGATTGCTAAAGCCCAAGCGGTTCCGCAGAATCAATGTCTCGGATTATTTTATTGGGAACCGGAAGGATATGTAAAGTGGAGCGGCTATACGCTGTCTGCCTTCGATAATAGCGGACGGCCTACAGCCGCCCTGGACGCTTTCAAGTGATACAGCGGGAGACTTTATCTAATAATAAAGCCTCCCCTCTGTTTTTTAATCGTTGTAGGTAGGCAAATGTGAATGTATTTTGGAATAACGCATCATTTGTTCTGCGTACCCTTCTGTATAATTAATTTTTATATCCATTACATCGCCCTTCCGGTCTTTCACTACTTCGTAAACTGGATTAACAAATCCTTTGTAAGGCGCGATATTCAATTTACGGTAACGTTCCAGTATTTCTTTATGCAGGTCCGGATCTACTTTGACGGCATATTTTTCTACCAGATTTTTTGCTTCCTTGAAGTCTCCTTCCGATTTGATCCGTTGAATTTCGGCTAACAGATCGCCGATCAGGGTGCGCAATTGATTGTAATTGTTAATCACAATGTATGTTTTTCCCTCCTCTTTACGCAATTCGATTACATTATCCTTTTTTCCCTGCTCAAATACCCAATGGGCAATCAAAGCGCGATTGCGCATGTGCGCTTCTTCGATTTGTTTACCCAATTCGATGCGCGACAATTGAGTCAATAAGCCGTTCATTATATAACGGTAATATTCGGCCTTATATGCTTCCGGATTGTCCAACAGTCCTAATTCGATCATCTTGGGATCGGCCATGTAATACAATCCAAATAAATCGGCCCGCGCTTCTTCGATGGTTGATCCGTATACCTTCAAAGCGTCCTGGTCTACTCCCGGCAATAACTGTCCAGAGGCATGTCCCAAACATTCGTGCAGGTCGGTATGCAGATTATCCGTTTGAGAACCATATTTTTCCATCAATTCCTTTTCGTGAGCGCAACAAACAAATTCGTCCAAGAATCCGCTTCCAGCGGCTACCTTATCGTATGCTTCCGTGATGTTGGTAATAGTAACCGACTTAGAACCAAAATCCTTGCGAATCCAGTTGGAATTAGGCAAATTGATTCCGATCGGAGTTGCCGGATAACAATCGCCGCCCAACATGGCCGCCGTAATCGTTTTGAATGTGATTCCTTTCACTTCTTTTTTCTTGAAACGAGAATCTGCCGGAGAGTGATCTTCAAACCATTGCGCATTGTCGCCCAAAATTTTGGTCAAAGCTTCCGACCGCATATCCTTAAAATTGACGATGGCTTCCCAACTGGCTTTGATTCCCAAAGCGTCTCCATACGATTCTGTAAATCCATTCACAAAATCGACGGTCGATTCGGTATCTTTGACCCATTCGATGGAATATTCATCGTATTTCCTTAAATCGCCCGTTTTATAAAACTCGATCAACAAATCAATAACCCGTTTTTGTTGATCGTTTTCCGTATATTTGGACGCTTCATCCAACCAATATACAATCTGTTCGATAGCAGAAGAATACAATCCTCCTACCCTATAAACTTCTTCTGCCAGTTTGCCATTTTTTTTGACTAAGCGGCTGTTCAAACCATAAGGAACGGGGGTTGTATCACTCGAACTTTTCAACGCATTGTAAAACTTTTCCGCTTCTTTTTGCGTAACGCCGCCGCCATAATAATTATTAGCGGAGGCAACAATTACATCCAAGCTGCTGTCTTGATTTACTTTTTTGGCATACAAATTCTCGTCGAAAATGACCGGAGTAATTTCAGCAAGAAAAGCATCTACCGATTGGCCGTCCCGCGTAGGAACAATGGAGTCGGGAAGTGCTTTCACCGCCTGAGCGAAAAAATCGGAAGAAAATCCGGGTACAAATTTTTCTTCTCCGTAATGGTGGTGAATGCCGTTGGAAAACCAAACCCTTTTCAAATAGACCACCAATTCTTCATAGTCGGTACTGGTTTTGTCTCCTTCATAATGTTCGAAAATAGCTTCTAAGGTTCTGCGGATAGCCAGATTGTAACGGTTGTTCTGATCGAACAAAATGTCGCGTCCTTCCAGCGCCGCATTGTTAAGGCAATAGATCAATTTTTTCTGGTTCAAGGAAAGGCTATCCCAATCGGTTACCTGATAGCGGAGAATACCCAAATCGGCAAATCGCTCTACGCTGTAATTGAATGTTTCCTCAGGCGGCTCTTCCTTCTTCTTTTCGCTTGCACAGGAAAAATACATTAAAAATGTCATCATCATAATCAATAACTTTTTCATACTTAATTCAATTTTCAATTAAAACAATTATATAATACTATTTGTTGCCCGGTTCTTCAAGACCTTTGATCAAATTGTGGCCTGTCATTTCTTTGGGTTGCTTCAAATTCAAAATAGCTAAAATACTGGGCGCTACGTCGGCCAATATTCCATTTTCTACTTTAACATTTTTGTTTTCGGAAACATAAACAAAAGGAACTGGATTTAAGGAATGGGCGGTATTGGGGCTGCCGTCGTTGTTTAAGGCATAATCGGCATTTCCATGATCGGCAATGATGATCGAATCGTATCCGTTGGCTTTGGCGGCTTCAATAGTATCTCTCAGACAAGCGTCTATGGCTATGACTGCTTTTTCGATGGCCTCGTATACGCCTGTGTGTCCGACCATGTCGCCGTTAGCAAAATTAACGACAATAAAGTCGAATCGTTGGGTTTGGATGGCTTCTACTAATTTGTCCTTTACTAAATAGGCCGACATCTCCGGTTGCAAATCGTAGGTTGCCACTTTGGGCGAAGGCACTAAAATGCGTTCTTCGCCTTCAAAAGGCGCTTCGCGGCCTCCATTGAAAAAGAATGTGACATGCGCGTATTTTTCGGTCTCCGCTATGTGGAGTTGTTTTAATTTTAAGCTGGAAAGATATTCTCCCAAGGTATCGTTTACATTGTCTTTGTCGAACAATACATGTACATTTTTGAACGTAGGATCGTAAGGAGTCATCGTAAAAAACTGGATATTGGGAATCGTATGCATACCCCATTCCGGCATATCTTGTTGCGAGAGAACAATGGTCATTTCTTTAGCGCGATCATTTCGGAAATTAAAGAAAATCACTACATCGCCGTCTTCGATCACGGCAACCGGTTTTCCGTTTTTTGTGCAAACGATCGGTTTGATAAATTCATCGGTTACGCCTTCTTTATACGATTCCTCCACAGCCTCTGCCGGATCTTCGGCGGGGGTACCGATACCGTTGACCAACAAATCGTAAGCTTCTTTTACCCTTTCCCAGCGTTTATCCCGATCCATGGCATAGTAACGCCCTACGATCGACGCAATCTGTCCGGTTGTTTCCTGTAAATGTTCTTCCAGTTCCCGAATAAAACCGGCGCCGCTTTTGGGGTCAGTATCGCGACCATCCATGAAGCAATGTACAAATGTTTTATCTACCCCGTATATCTTACTGATTTCCGTCAATTTGAATAAATGCTCCAAGGAACTGTGTACTCCTCCATTGGAAACCAATCCTAATAAATGAATTTGTTTATTGTTTTCTTTTGCATACGAATAAGCTTGCTGAATACCCGGATTTTTGAGAATGGAATTGTCGCGCGCGGCTCTGTTGATTTTCACTAAATCTTGATATACAACTCGTCCCCCTCCTATATTTAGATGTCCCACTTCCGAATTCCCCATTTGCCCATCGGGTAAACCTACGTTTTCGCCGGAAGCTTGCAATTGGGAATTAGGATAATTTGCCTGAAGATAATCCCAATAAGGAGTCTTGGTATTGTAAATTACATCTCGTTTTGTATGGTCGCCCAATCCCCAACCATCGAGGATAACCAATAATGCTTTCTTTTTTACCATATTTGCTATTAATTTTATGTATGTATTAAATCGTACAAAGTTACTCAAAAATAATCAACGTACATTTAATAAAACTACATTTTCTACATGATACGTATGAGGAAACATATCCACCGGCTGGATTTTGGTTGTTTGGTATTTTTTGTCGAGTAAATTCAAATCGCGCGCCTGGGTGGCCGGATTGCAACTCACATACACGATTCTTTGAGGCGCGGCAAGCAAAATGGCATCCACCACATCCGAATGCATGCCTGTGCGGGGAGGATCGGTAATAATCACATCCGGACGACCGTATTTTTCTATGAAATTCTGATTCAAAATGTCTTTCATATCGCCTGCAAAAAACAAGGCATTGGTTACTCCATTGATTTCGGCATTTGTTTCGGCATCGGCCACTGCTTCTGGAACATATTCGATACCAATCACTTGTTTGGCTTTCCGAGATACAAAACAGGCAATTGTTCCCGTTCCGGTATACAAGTCGTATACCCGTTCTTCTCCCGTCAAATCGGCAAAATCTCGGACAATCTGATACAGGCGATAGGCCTGTTCGCTATTGGTTTGATAAAACGATTTGGGACCGATCTTGAATTTCAATCCTTCCATTTCTTCAAAAATATGGTCTTTGCCCTTAAAAACATGTACTGTCTGGTCGGTAATCGTATCGTTCGCCTTCGAGTTGATAATATACAGCAGAGAAGTAATTTCGGGAAATTTTTCGGCTATGCAATTCAATAAAGCGTCGCGTTTTTCCGGATGGTCTTCGTAAAATACGACAATCAGCATGACTTCTCCCGTAGTAGAGGTACGGATGATCAGATTGCGCATGAATCCCTGCTGATTTTTCAGGTCGAAAAAAGCGTATTGGTTTTCTAAGCAAATTTTTTTTATTTCCAAACGGATCGAATTCGAGGGTTCCGCTTGAAGAAAACATTGTTTGATGTCCAGCACCTTATCAAACATTCCGGGAATATGGAAACCGAGCGCATTCATCTGATCGAACGCTAATCCCGATTGAATTTCTTCCGGAGTCAACCACCGTTTGTTGGAAAAGGTATATTCCAATTTATTGCGGTAAAATTGTGTTTTTTCCGAACCCAAGATAGGAGATATTTCCGGCAAGGATATTTTGCCGATGCGCAACAAATGATCTGCTACTTGTTGCTGTTTGTAACGAATTTGTTCGGAATAAGAAAGTATTTGCCACTTGCAGCCGCCGCAAACTCCATAATGTTCGCAAAAGGCCTTTGCCCGTTGAGGAGCATATTGATGGAAGCGTATGGCTATCCCTTCTGCATAACGGTTTCTTTTTCGCGTCAATTGAACGTCGACTACGTCTCCGGGTACTACAAAAGGAATAAAGACCGCCATTTCGTTGTATTTGGCAATCGCTTTCCCTTCGGCGGCAATTCCCGTGACGCTTATTTTTTCTAAAATGGGAAGCGTTTTTTTCTTGCTCATTGATTTTTGCTCAGGACGTTTTTCAGAAGCGACATTCCAATATAGACAATGACAATTAAACTAACGCCCAGCAACGGCATTCCGGCAATGGAAAATAGGATTAGCAAACCAATGGAAATCAAAACCTGCATAAAAGGCCATTGATTTCTTTTCCATCTCAATGATTTTATTTTTAAGGAAAACATGGGTATTTCCGACACCATCAAAAAACAAAAAATAATCAGAAGCAGGATCATCCCTATTGCAAATGCCATCGGACACTTTTCGGTATAACACAGAATGGATGGAATGAACGAAGACCAGAACAAACCGGAAGCAGGAACGGGCAATCCCAAAAAGGAAGTGGTTTGCCGCGTATCTATGTTGAAATTAGCCAAACGATAAGCGGAAAAAATGGGTAGAAGAAAAGCCAGAATCTGTAAACCCGGCATCGGCGCTTGAGAACCTAACTCCATAAAAAAAGCATACAAAACGCATCCGGGAGCCACTCCGAAGCTGACTACGTCGGCCAAGGAATCCAGTTCGCTCCCTATTTTTGAATAGGCCCTTAATAAACGCGCCAGTAAACCGTCTAAGAAATCGAAAACGGCGGCACAAGCGATAAATATAAAAGCATATACATAATTATCAAATTTCAAAGCCATTACGCAAGCCGTGCACCCTGCGTAGAGATTCAAACAAGTAACGAAATTGGGAATGCTTTTCATATATAAATAAATGTATTGGTTATCAAATAGATTACGTTAAAAGAGCAATAATTGTTTTGTTGCCGCGGACTTTTTCGTCTAATTTTACCCGGATATCTGCATTCAAAGGTAGAAAAAGGTCGACGCGCGAGCCAAATTTAATGAACCCTAATTCTTCATTGATATGGCAGGGATGGCCGACTTGTACGTATGTTACAACGCGGCGCGCCATGGCTCCTGCAATTTGGCGTACCAGAATCTGGTCGCCATTCCCTCTTTCGATCACAACGGAAGAACGTTCGTTTTCCGCACTGGATTTAGGGAGATAAGCCGCCTGGAATCTTCCTTTTTGATAAGAAGAATGAATGACGGTTCCATCAACCGGCACCCAATTGACATGAACATCGGTAATATTCATGAAAACAGATACTTGTAACCTTTTAGCCTCGAAATATTCAGGTTCAAAAACTTCTTCGATAACGACTATTTTGCCGTCTGCAGGCGATATTACAATGTTGTGGGTATCTTCCTTATGGATACAGGTCGAATCCCTGAAAAAATTGAGCAAACAGCAAAAAGCGCCGATGGAAAGAGCCAAAATAACGAAGACGATGAGAATATCCGCTGCGAAATGGTAAACTCCTGCATTGAGCAGTATTAAGAAGATAAAAGCAATAAGAACCGTTTTGCGTCCCTCTTTATGAATTTTCATACGTATCTGCATTACTGTGTATTAGATGATCTTTGTTTTTGAATATCCCTCCTTTAAAAGAATGTCCCGCACTCTACTTCTAAAATCCCCTTGAATGATGATCTCGCTTTCTTTCACTGCGCCGCCCACTCCGCATTGGGTTTTCAATAATTTACCCAGCGCCTGCAAATCGTCGTCTTTGCCGGTAAACCCTGTAACCAGAGTTACTTTCTTTCCCTTCCTGTTCTTTTTATCTAACAATACTTTAAGCAATTGTTTATCTTTCGGGAACGTTTCCGGCTCTTCGACGTCTGCTTCTTTTTCGTATTGAAAATTGGGATTTGTAGAATATACCACATTCAAGCGGTTTTTCCAATCATTCTCTTTCATGTCTTGTCAATCCATATTCAAAAATCATACAAAGATAAATTTTTTTTGACTGATTTTTGAATTTGTACAATTTATTTTAATACTTCAAAAGATTTTTTGTCAATTTTTAAAAGAACAAATGACAGAGAATCGCGTAAGGTTGATCATTCATCTTGTTCTAAAAATAGAACATACAAAAATACGTATTTTGAAGCGAAATCACGAAAAACGGGTTGGTTTCTTTTCTGCAATCGCTAAATCTTCTGTATTTTTGTTGAGTTTTTAGCGAATAATACCCAAAAATCAAAATTATGTTAGAAATTCCCGAATCGAAAGTCATGAGCCAGCAAATCGAAGAAGTTTTGAGCGGAAAAAGAATCGTTGAAGTCAAGAATGCCACAAGTCCGCATAAATTTGTCGGATATAACGGCGATCCACAAGAATACGATTCGCTTCTTTCCGGAAAACAGATTTTATCTTCCCACGGACATGGAATGTTTGTCGATATATGTTGCGAAGACCATACGTTTCTTATTGGCGGGGAAGGAACGAATATCCGGTATTATCCTTCACGGGAAAAATGTCCCGAAAAATTCCAGTTGCAAGTGATCTTCGACGACGACAGTTGCATCGTTTTTACGGTTGCCATGTACGGCGGAATATGGGCCTGCCGGGAGGAATTTCAAAATGCCTATTATCAAAGAAGCCTTCACAGTATTTCTCCTTTGGAGGATGCATTTGATGAATCTGTTTTTGAAAAAATTTTTCAGAGCGCAACCCAAGATATTTCTCTGAAAGCCTTGCTTGCTATTGAGCAACGCATTCCGGGATTAGGCAACGGAACGCTGCAAGATATTTTATTTAATGCCGGACTTCATCCCAAACGGAAAAAATCGACCCTGTCGGATTGTGAGAAAGGAGAACTGTTTCATTGTCTGAAAACAACCCTCGCCGCCATGACAAAGAACGGCGGACGCGATACCGAAAAAGATTTCTTTGGACAAAACGGTCGATATCCAACGATTCTATCGAAAAATACGGTCGATCGACCGTGTCCCCATTGCGGCAACCGTATTGTGAAAGAAACCTATCTCGGCGGGGCAATCTATTTTTGTCCAATTTGTCAGAAACTTTAGGCTAAAGTTAATGGATCGTCATTTTTCCTGCCACTTTATTTTCATTTTATCCAAACGTTTTTGAGCCTCTTCGTGTCCCAATTCTGCCGCTTTTATAAGGCATTCCTTAGATTTTGAAAGTTTTTTAGAGGTAGAAAGATCTTCTTTATTGGAATAGCATATTCCCATACCGTACCAAGCCGAACCGTTGCTGACAATATCATTGCTTTTTTGAAAACAGTCGATGGCCTGGTCGTACTCCTTCAAATGTTGATAGCAAATGCCCATGTTGCTCCACACGATTTCCGAAGGATTGTCGGCCGCCACTTTTGCGTAACAATTAATTGCTTCGGCATAATTTCCCTGGTAAGCGTAGGCATGCGCTAAATCGTTCCAAACTTCCAGCAAAGAAGAATCTATATCCAGCGCTTTTCGATAGCATTGGATTGCTTCTGAATAGTTGCGGCCTACCTTGTATTTCAAGCCTTCGTTGTACCACCACGCCGCAGAGAGAGAAGGAAGAGGTACCGATTCTGAAGATTCACTTGGGGAAACGGAGGAAACCAATTCTGGTTTCTTCTGTTCGGAAATTGGTTCTAATTGTTTTTTGCACGCGGCAATTTTCTTGTCTATTCCTGTTGCACTTGGCTTACATATTTTGTAGGACAAATACTTTTTTTGAGCCTCTTCATACTTTTTTTGCGAAAACAGACTGTCTCCTTTATTCAAATAGTTTTCACAGTCGCACATGTTAATTTTCTCGTCTATGTTTGCATTGGGCCTACATCCCTTGTATGCCAAATACTGTTTTTTGGCATCATCGTATTTTTTTTGTAAAAACAGATTGTCCCCTTTATTTAGATAGCAGTCACAATTATTCAGATTATTTTCACATTGACTGTATGCCATATTAGCGCTAAACAACAGGGCAAAAAGAATTAATAGTTTACTCATTATTTTCATTTTTATCGCATTTATCTAATAAATTTTGAATTTCTTCTGAAGGATATAAATCCTTTGCATGCTCCAATAACATTTTTGACAGTTGATCACATTCACCAATACTTTTAATAATTTCCTTAGCTTTTCCTTGAAATTTCAGCGCCGCCACTTTTTTGATAGAGTCACTGCGGTCGCCCTGATAATGATAACTCGCGGCTTCTGTATAGAATTTGAAGGCCTCTTCGTTTCTACCATCATCAAAAGCAGCATTGGCTTTATTTTCCGCTTCCATCGCTTTGACTGGATATTCTTGTCTGCCATTTATTATTATAAAGGTAAAAAAAATAAGTGTTGCTACCAAACAGAATCCTATAAAAATAGAATAGCGTTTTTTTTCTGCTTTCTCAATAACTGTTTTGCACTCTGAAATTGCAATATCAATAGCATCTATATCTTTTTCATTACGAATGGCATTCAGTTTTTTCAGAGCATTCTTTAATGCCCTCCTTGAGCCATCAGTCAAGTTTTCGTTCAGCTTTTGATTCACTTGAAAGATAACATTGTCTGCTTCTTTTTGTTTCTCGGATAATTTTTTTGTTTTTTCGAGTTTCTGTATAATTTCGCTGTCGGTGTTGTCAATTTCTACGGCGACTTCGTATTCTTCTACCGCTTTTTTGAAATCACCATTCTCAAAATAGTCATTGCCGTTGCATTTGTGTTTATTGTATTCTGCAAGCAATTGTCCTATATTTTCTGTTTTTTGAACAATTTCGCTTGTCCCATCAATATCTTTCGCAAATCGGTACTCCTCAAGCGCTTTTATCAAATTTTTGTTTTCCAAATACTTGTTACCAGCAGTCAAATGTTGTTGATATAATTCTGCCTTGGAGGATACTTCGCCTCCGTTTGGAGGAAGAGCTGGTTCATCAACAAGAGGGATTCCACAGTATATACAATATTTTGCTTCACGCGCATTAGGATGATTTTTATGCTCTCGACGTAAAGTGTCTGTGTCAAGTTTGCTTTCATTCACCAAACAAGTCCTGCAAATTAAACAATAGTTTGCTACCTCAGGTCTATCTTCTCCACATTTTGGACATTTTTTAGACATAATATTTCGTTTTTAATTTACTACTTGTAGTGTCATTTTTTCTTACCTTTCTCTTGAAGAATTGATTAAGTTGCTCCGCTACGCATATAAAGGAAAAGAAACCAACAGAAAGCAGACAAAAATGTAATAGATATTTAATGTATTTTGATATATAATCCGATTTTACTAATTGAACAAAAATATGAGAATCTTTTTCATCCTTTATATCTAAAAGTATCATATCATTGTTCTGTGGAAAAGTACCATTAAAAAAAATTACACAAGAATCGGCCATTATCTTTTGAAATTTTCCATCTAATACCATTGAATCATCATTATTGAATCTCAGAATAAATTGCAGTTCGTCGCCATTTGGTGTTTCTAACATATTCGTCTTCTTTAGTTTTATCCAAAAATTTTCAGAAGGAAAATATAGACTATGCAACCTGGATAGATTATTATTGCAATCTGCAGAATAAACAGGTATTGATAATCTTGAATATTTATTTTTATAGTATTCTAAAGGTATTTCTTCAATATCCATTGTTTCTAACTTCGTAATATTTTTATAAAATTGTTTATCTATACTTGTATCAAGTATAAATTCACAAAAATTATTTTTTAGTTTGTAATCTTTGAGTTTATTCGGAATAACAAAGATGTTTTGTATAATACTTTTTTTTTCAAGTTCTTTTTGACTATTATAAATTTCTGATATATTTTTTTTAAATTTAGTTTCATTATAATCATGAGATTTCTTTTTATCGTATATAAAATCGCTATAAATATATAGTGTGTATTGGTTAAAAGCATTTCGATCATGATCATGCATTAATGGATTCATTGAGTTGATTATAGTATCATATAAACTATAAAAATTTGATTCGGTTCCCTTGTCAATAATTATCGTATCTGTGACTAATTTTATTATTGCTTTGTCTATCGCGTTCTTATCAGCGATGTCGCCTTCATAAAGTCGCTTTACCTCTGTATCTAAAGTATAAATAACAAATTTTCCTTTCAAACTATCGGAATTTAAATCTAACAATTTTGAACATAACATTGCTCTGCAGAGGTCTATGTATGATATATTTTCTGGGTTACAGGGACAGTTAGCAGATTTTTTTATGCAATAATATTCATATAATTCTATTAGATTTGAAGAAAGAACTGGGGTATATGCAGTCTCCATTGTTCTATCAAGTATAAAAATAGTGCAATGTTTTTTTTCATTTGGGTCCTTAAATTCTTTTTCAATATC
Organism: Candidatus Azobacteroides sp.; assembly: GCA_009783445.1. Taxonomy (GTDB): domain Bacteria; phylum Bacteroidota; class Bacteroidia; order Bacteroidales; family Azobacteroidaceae; genus Azobacteroides. The sequence goes on from WRFY01000116.1 coordinate 31,650, forward strand.
ACCTTTCTTAATATCAGAATTTTCGCCATTATTTTCTTTGCTCCAATCAGCCTCAAACCGAGGAAGAACACAAAAAAATGCCGATAAAAGAATAGATATTATATCACCTATTATGCTAGTTTTAACAGACCATGAAGGCGTCCATAACAAATAAAAAGATATACCAAATGATCCACCAATTAAAATACTATAAATAATTTGTTGCATAAGTGGATACTTGTATGCTCCCATAATGACTTTATAAAAAAGACAGATTAATACAATACATATGAATATTGTTATTAGCATTTTATATTTTATTTCGATTAATTTTAAATTCTTCATAAAACTTTATTTAAAAAATATGTTATAAATAATAAAAACCATAATGATGAAAAAAATTATTATTAAGATAATAGACAAATAGTTTTCATCCTCATCGTTGTTCTCTTGTTTGTTTTTAAGTTCTTTGCTTTTACATTGCTTATTTTGTAATTGTCTTTCTAATTCTTGTTTTTCTTTATTTGCATTTTCTAATTTTAATACTAAATCTCTATTTTCTTTTTCAAGCGACAATACTTTTGGACTTTTCGCTCTGGTTCTTTCTTTTCTCTGTTTTTCTTTTGCTTTTTTCTGTTCTTCCTTCGCTTTTACAGAAACAGCACAACCGCAAACCAAACAATAATTGGCATCGGAGGGAATTTCGGTTCTCTCTTTCTCGTCATATGGATTTCTACATTGAGGGTTAGGACATTCCATAATTATTCGTTTTTTACCATAATGCTAATAATTATTTTATTCACATCATTTTCATTTCCAACATGCAATACGATATGACAGCTTACTACTGTCTTCTACGTTTTCATAGCAGAGCTGATTTGCTGTTTTGTCATAGTGGCAAATAACAAAGCAGTTTGCTGACAGGCATAATTCTCCAATAAATAACTATTATCTCATTTTGTATTATGAAAAATTGATCTTGGCAAGAGTTTGTATTTCCCATTTTCCATTTTCTCGCTCTATTACAGTACCTGCCTCAATAGAGTTTATGTGTTTTGCGTTTGGAAAATATGATTTACTATCATCAAACACATCTTTCAATACGGCATCGTAATATACCAATGCTCGTTCCTCATTTCCGCTAAATTTATATTTAGCTTTTTTTCCTTGAATATCAAATATTTCATAATAAGCATTCTCTTTTGAAGTCACCTTGTATAATACTATCCCTTCTCTAGCATTCAAATATTTTACATCAGAGTTGACCGGTTCCACAACAGGGGCGAAAAGTTTTTCATCGCCATTGTTATTATCATTACTCCTATTTTCTAAAATTCCTACTTGCTTTTGCAAATCTTTTGTTTCCATCCTAACAATATCTTTTATTCTGACAGTATTTTCTTCTAATGACTCTACCCTCTTTTGTAACTGATCAGTAATATTTTCATCTATTCTTTCATCATCATTTCCACTTTCATTATTATATATTTCTGTACTGTCTTTTTGTTTTTCATCAGAATTTTTCCATCGCTTAATACCCCAAAAAGTAAACTTTTTTGCACGATTGTTTTTCCATTTTTTATCAGTGTCTTTCCATAGTTTGATGTACCAAATAGTAATAAAAAAGAAAACAAGCAGCAAACCCAATATAATAGCTACCAATTCTAAATTCTTTAATGAATCCTGATCATCAAAAATTTTTATGTCTTTTTTTAGACTGTCACATTGTTGTTGCAATTTGCCAAGCATTGTCTGCATATTCTTTACATCTTTTGAAATTTTGTCTATTTGCATTTTCACATCTTCGTTTTTGGAAGCGTCTACGGTATCCATTTCAGTATTATTTTCCAAATTGTATTTTAATAATATATCTTTTTGAATATCTGTCGACACTTGGCTTAAATCAACATCAACCCACTTAACTGCTTCTAAAACATTGATTAAACTCTTGTCATTTGAATATTCATCAAATTTGGATTTTTTATCGTTAATTGCCTTTGCAAGATTTTGGGCAGTATTATTATCTGACAATAATTCGACAAGTTCATCATATTTTAGCACATCGTTCGGGTTATCCAATGAGACAACAGACAATCTTTGCTTTATTAACGAATTGTTAGTCGTTGCTGTATTTGATTTTCCTTTATTATGTTTTTCAATAAAAGCCATAATATATTTGCAATTGGCATAATCTACCAAAACATCAAAATCTGTTTTTGTGATCGTTTTCTGTGCGGTATTTTGTGTACCGCACAGAAAAATAAAACTTAGTATTATGAATATTTTTCTCATATAATCAAATGCTATTTTGCGACAGTCTTTTTAGTAATTTCATTGCTTAAGGAGTTAAGCAAGCCGACAAGCGGATAAAAGAAAAAAGTTTCTTCAATGGGTTGCTTTGGATTTACTTCCTTCAATTTTTGATTTAACCCTTTCGTCGCAAAAGTTTTCAAATCCTCACTGAAACATTCTTCTTCAACAACTTCTAACGAATCGTAACTTATTCCAAAGTCTCTCATGAAAATAGAATTTTCATTCAATAACTCTATGAATATTTTAAGGAAGCGCTTTACTTCCTCTACGGCTTTGTTCAGATAATCATCCTGATCTATATCTATATATTTTTCTTCTTTTGAAAAAACAGAACAATCGTCAGTTCCCTGTAAAATCACCTTTTTCAATGTATTATAATTTATTTTGTGAGGGTCATCCAAAATTGTGTCTTTGTTGGTTATTTCTTTGGGATCAGGGTCGTACAAAATTGCGCCTTTGCTGGTTACTTCTTTGGGATTATCGTCGTTTTGAATAATGGTGAGTTTTCTTTCTTCATAATTTTCATTAACTTTCTTAAAAATCAATTTGGTAAAATATTCTAAAATGGTATTTTCACTTGACAGTATTTGTATTGTCTTGGAACCATTGCCGCTAAAAGCAATATGGCGGGGCATACCCAAATTTTGAGATTTCATCACATTTGCCAAATGATAAATAATAGCAGCATAGAAAAGTGCAAATATAATTTTGTGCGAACTATTAGCGCTCAGTATTGCTTGAAAATCCAACTGTTCAGATCGTTTTGTATTATCCTTTTTATCAGCCTCTCTAATATCCCAATTGTTTTTTAATGAGAAAAAAAAGGAAGCGATGTTGGCAGAATTTTTTTCTTTACAAATATCATCATAAATGTCTTGTACTTTACGTAAATTGGCATCTTTGATTACCTGTTCAATATCTGTTTTGAATTGTTGGATTATACCATTAATTTTGTTTCCTGCATAGCCATTACCAAAAATAGCATTAGCTGCAAACCGGAAAGAAGTAACAAATTTTATATGCTCGTTAACCACAACAACCATATCGGTAGTACCTCCGCCAATATCAATAGAAACAATATCGGAAATAGTCGAATTTTCATCATTGTCTTTATAGTAAATATATGGAGCAACAGATTCCATTAGTGATATTAAATTATCCAAATTGTCTCCAAAGTATTTTTTATATGCATCTTGCCATTTTTGTTTGAACAGATTAAGGCGATTTCCATTCATACTAATAGGGTACAACCAAATAAGTTTTGTATTACTTAAATCGCCATTGTTCAAAACAACTTTATTTCGTAATATCATACATAATGAATCAATAAAACACTTTACCTTATTTTCATTGTCTTTTTCATCTTGTTGTTCGTCGCTTGTTGGCCATTTTAGTTCCGTAATAGTCTCATTGTAATCAAAATTTTTTCTTTTTTCATGCCAAAACGCAATATTTCCTTGAACAAAAGGCAACGCTCCATTCTTAAAGTTATGATTCTTTGCCGCAGATAAAGCCGTGCGTGTAGGAAATTTGCACTCGCTTCTATTATTGATTTTTTCAGGGATAAAATCAAGATCATATATCATGCGATACACAGAATCTTTACTTATAGTCATTGCATGAATTTGTTTATCATCATCTATATTAAACGCTTCTGATGATTTTTGATTACCTCTACGATATTCTATATGCGTATTGGTGGTGCCAAAATCTATTGCAAATATAAATTGCTCTTTACCAGCATTTTTTCCAGAACAATCCTTAAATATTGGAATAATACAACCAGAAATTCCATCAGGACAAGTTATGTTAAGATAATTAAAATTGGATTCTTCGAGAATAAAGTTTTTACATTGCAAATAAGTATTATATGCTTCACTACGGACATTTTCGACTGTACTTACCCGAGCATTTGCATATTTTACCTTATAATTATTAGCATCAAATTCATATGGAATTATTCCAAAACGATAAAAAGCCTCTTTATCAGATTTAAACTTGATATTGGGGAATAATGCAAATACAAAGTTGTGCTTGACTAACCATCCATCATTGGTTTTTTCAATTTTATTCCCTTTTAATAAACCTTCAAAATAACTTCTACTGTATTCAATATGTTTGTCGTCCGTAATCGGAATGCGCAGAAGCGCCTTAACCCCACCTGCGATTTTTTTCAACTCAAACATTTTTTTACCATCTTTCAACGTACCGCGCAGTTGTTCAGTAGAGAAATACTTGAAAAATTCGTCTTTGAGCGGTAACAAATAACTGAGTTTATTACCATTACTATCAACTGACTTGTCTAAATTTCCGTCGAAGAAACTTTCTTTGTTGATCTCGTCAGACATTTGTACAATGGTATCAGTCAGAAAGTCGCTGATAGTCAAATAAGGATATTTTGAACCATCGTTGGGCAAAGTGCGGTCTTGCATACTACGACTGTCGAAATATGGCGCATTAAAACTACTGTCCCATTGGTCTTGTGTGTAAATTGTTCTTGTATTGTATGTATCTATCGGCAATACCAACGGCCTGTGCTGTCCGTCGGGTTTATATTCAGAATCAATCACAAATCCGCTATTTTTTTCTATATCGTCTGGGTTTTCTTTCCATTTTTTCAATACCAAACCATTTATCACTTCTACTTTGTGGCCGATGTGGTCGCCTACCGTTATATCGCTGTATTTGTCAAGCGATTCGTTTTCTCTGGCTGTTTTTAGGGCTGTGTGTTTTTCCTTGTTTTTTTTAGCTAATATTTTAAAACTCTCGTCAAGATAGACCGCTACCTCTTTGAAATTGTTGCGGAAATTCGATTCTTTTTCCAGCATCCAATACCAATATTTCTGATACTCCAAATCACGCTCAAATAAGGGTTTAGTAGAATCGAAAGGATGGTCGTTACCAAAGCGGATAGCTTCCGAAACGTCGCTCAAATCGTTTGCCGAAGAGAAAAACAGCGTAGCGGGCGATGTAGCGCCGATGATATTTACCTTTGCATCGCCCTGCAGATAGTTGAGAAAATACATTTGCTTCATTTGATCGAAATTGTAGGTCGCGCCATCCTGTTCCAAAAAAATTTTATAGGCGCTGAATAGTTGCAGATGTTCTACAGACAAATTGTTTCTGTTGTCTTCTTTGAGTAAATCGTACAGGTCGGTTTGTTTGTCCCATACAAGAATTTCGAGTTTGTCTCGGTGTCTGTCGAACTCAAAAAAAAGTTGTCCGATGTCGAAACAATCCGACACCATTTTGTGTTGAATACTGCTGCCTTCCAATCCGACATTTACTACTCTTTTAAAGGCAGTTTTCAGCAAATCTATTCTTGCAAACGGCGAAGGGATAGAAGTTATTTCACTCTTGGGCGAACTGTCTTGCATTTCTTCTATCGTTCTGGAAGTATATTTGGTGTTGACATCACCCTGCCAATCAGCACAGTTGCCATTAGCTTGTCTATGTAATCTGAATATATAATCGCTCATAACTGATATTTTTTTAGAAATTGAATTTTTTCTTTATTAATTTTTTTGTTCCTTGCGAAAAAAGTTCCAAAAAATAATGGAGCTCTTTCGTATTGCTGCTTGCAATATTGCTTTGCAAACCATTCAAATAGTCGTCAAACAAATCGTAATTTTCTTTGATTATACCCAATATGGATTTCCTTGGTCTTTCATTCAAAATCAGATTGTTGTACAAGTCGTTTTCGGGCGTTTTATAGTCTAAAGGTGCAAATGAGCGGATATTGTCTGCCATTTCTTCAAGCCATTCTATATATGCACTTTTTACGCCTGCCAAATCGGATGAAAAATACGAACTGCGTACAAATGCATCATTGATTTTGTGGTCTATTGCCCAAGGCTGACGTGAGTAGGATTTCACCATTCTTTCGTCTAAATATTTACAGAACAACAAAAATTGCGTCAACGGTTCTTTGATGGTTCGGTTTGTTCGGTCGTGTAAACTGTTGAAAATAATTCGTTCTGCATCATATTTAATACCAAATTCTCTATAGATAGTACCTTCTACTACAACTTTGTCGTTCCTTATTTCGGTTTTGAAATTACTTGCAGGTTCTTTTGCAAAATCAATGATAGCCAATGCGGCGGCCAGTTCTACAAAATGTGCATTATTGCGCTGCGTTTCGCCACCTTCGGAATTTTTGTAGGTTTTGTTGCGGTTGTCTGCGATATAATACAGCGAATTAACTTCGTTCAAATTGACCTCGTAATAGGACAAAGCGGCCTTTGCCTTTGAAATAAAAGTAGTAGAGTCTATTTCGCTTTCCGTTTCGTTTATCGACTCCACTTTAAAATAAGGTAACACAGTTATCGCTCCAATTGGTACCGTGCGTACAAGTTCATTTTCTGTTCTGTCCTTCTCTCTGCGAAGTTCTTTCACCAACAAAGGAAAACCTGCAGCGCCTGTTCCACCAAAAATAGAAGAAATAACAAAAATTCGGTCATCACTATCCACAGATTTGACAACTGCCTGAAATTCTTTTGAAAACGCAAACTGATTCAATACAATACTACCGATATTTGGATTGCCCTTGAATCCTACATCCATTGTGGAATTGAGGTTCTTTTCAGAAAATAACATCGAAGTCAATGCATAGTTACCACTTCGGGCTTCCATTTGCGACAAACCGATATACTCCTTAAAACTCACATCTGTAGTGTTTTGTACCGGTATTCTATACGAAGGTAGAATTTCATTATTGATTTTAGTGCTGAAAAAACTATCTGTAGATTGCATACTTACATCAATATGTTCCCTTACTTTTACATAATCATTTATCAATTTTATTGTGCGTGTGAGGTCAGCCGCTGCAAGATCAGGGTCGATGATAACAGGAACGATCTCGTTTGTATTAATTTTTACTCCCGCCGCCAACAACATTGTTAGCGATTTCAATACGCGGGAACCTGTCCCGCCTATTCCAAATACATATAATTTACTCATTTTTTGATTTTAAATTTATGGATGACGATTAAAAGGGTGAATATTTACAATTTGTACTTTTCCATTTGAATGCAAAAGAAAAAATAATAAAAAAGATTGCCGATACGAGGAAATTGGCAAACCCGAACATCCAGCAGTTATAAGCATAAATACCGCCGTTTCCGCCGTTAACCAAACATTCTCCGATTTCGCCTGCCGCTAAATTGCCACTCGTATTCAACGCGCCAACTAAAAGATTAGACATGCCAACCAATAGTAACATAAGCAACCACGATTTCCAAGTGTTAAATTTTGGAGAGTTAATTGCATAGTAATATACCAGCATAACAACCAAAGCAACGACAAGGGCAATAATGCTGTACATGACAAAATGGTTGCTACCTAAAAAACCGCCCTCCGATTCTTCAGAAGGACACACATAACCCGACAGATAATCTGCCAAATCGTCTCCAAAAAATGAGACAAGCAAACGATAAATTACTTCAAAAGGGTTCATAATTTTGTTAAATTTTTACTTATTATTTAATACTGACTTTGATTTCCGTGTAATAATTGTTGTTGAATGTAAAAGCATCGAAAACACCGCCTATCTGATATTTAATGCCATAAGTCTTTCCTTTCACTGCGGCGCTTCCTTCATCATCATTCACTACTTCTATCCACGCTGGCAGTTTCACTTTCAGTTTTACCGAAACAGTTCCCTGATAAACCTTATCGGAACTGAAAGTCAATATATGGGAATAACCATTGTTTTTTGTAACGCTTGGTTTTATGTCCAAGTGGTATTTACTGCTATTTTCATAATTATTTGCATCCAACAAATAAGTGTCGTCCAAAAGCAAATCCGAAAAATCTGCATTGATGGCAAATTTTACTTTCCCTGTTCGGCTGTCTTTTTTTAAATCTTCAATTGTATGAGCATCTCTCCTGGATGGTTTAAATTTGCCGCTGCTTGGAATGACAGCATATTTAACCGAATGGTTGCCTGCAATGGCTGTAAATATATTTTGTACTCCAGTGTCAATAAATTTGCTGTCGGGAACCTGCTTTCGCAGTTCGCTCACTTGTTTCGCTTCGCCAATTATCCATATATAATAAGGTCGTTGTTCGTTGATTATAATTTTTGCATCTACTTTATTATAATAGATTCCATTGAAATTTGATGAAAGTTGATAAACAATAACGGCTGCGTCTTTATTCTTTTCCAAATAATTGGCAAATCTCCTTTTTATTCCTATTTGTTGACTGATAAGATATTGTTCAGCATCTTCTCTTCGTCCGGGAGAAAATATTCCGTCTGTTATCAAAATAGAAATTTGATTTTTACCATTTTTTTCAAGTACAATACCCAATACATTAGCAATATCGGAAGCGCCTCTATTTCCACCATATTGTCTAAATGTTGTCGGCTCAAGTTTCTGAATAAAATCTTCAAGAGCCAAATTGCATGGCTTTACTTCACTATTGATGTAAAACAAGTTTAAACTGTCAATCGTATGCGAAATGAGAATATCGCTCAAATAATTGTATACAGTTTGTTCAAATTCGGTTACACCTTTTATATATCCATCCATACTACCCGAATTTTCAATGTAAACGTTAATAGCGGGCTTTATTTTTGTTTGTGAGATTTTTGTCGAATCGAGTCCATCTCTGTTGTCTTCATTTCTGCCCTTACCCTGGCAACCTGTGCAAAAAAGTATTGTCAATAAGACAAATAAAGCTAAAAGATACAAATTCTTCATATAAAATATTATGTGCAATTATTAATATTTCAACAAACAACTTCTATTGGAAAAATTATCTTTTGTCTAACGGGAGTTGTTCATATTCCATGAGCATTATTTCCTTAGATAAGCGACATAGCTTGGATGATTTTTCTGAAATTATATTTCTGAGCACGTTCTCTGGCTGTAAAAATGTCAATTAACCACCAAATTCCACAACCGTAAGCTGTGATAATTTTTATGATGCCTAAAGCTATATCATCGAGCCAAAACCGCTCCCATCCAAGAAATATTGCAATTAATAAGATGGTTGAAGGCTTTTAAAGTTCTGTGCCTTGAATCAAATAAAATCGATTATCATCTATTTGTTCCAACTTTTCTTTAATGACCATAAGGTCTAGTTGAGTAAAATTTTCGATATTCATGCCAATGAACATATCAATTTTTGTCTTTTCCATTTTGTCATTGAATTTATGTTAGTAATATTTTCATCTCTAATGCGTGTCAGAAGATGATTTTAAAAAAATTTCATAAAATAATACCTTGATTGTTTTCATCCATTCATAAAGCAGTAGTGGAAACACTATAACAATCAATTTGTTATAGTGAAATGCTGTTTCAAAATCAAATTGTATAGCCGATATTATTGCACGGGTCATGCCGCAGCCATAACATTCGCGCCCCGTCAGATTCTTGAACAGGCAGATAGTGTGTTCCCCATTCAAGCAGTCAATAGGAACGAAAAACAGCAATATAGGCAATATCAATATACTTGCAAGGCGAATCGGTCTGTAAATTTTATCGATCATTATTCCAAGTATCAATTCCACGAAATATTCCTAATGTGACTATAAACAAACAAATGCTAATTATTACAACAAATACTCTCATTATTGTTTTTCGTTGTTCTTCGGGAAGTTTCAAAAAAATTAACGATGCAATAACTCCAACAATAATCATTACTATATTATGATTGCGCTTCATTTTGCCTATTTCAGCGCCTATATTTTGCGTTTTTGCATCTAAGCTTTCTTTACTAGACAAATATGTTGAAGATACAAATCCATATCGCCCGCTATTCAGCCGAATTTTAGCCCAACCGTTTGTTTCCGAAATTACATATACAGAATCTGCATTATTAAGTTTGCCAATTATACCATAATTATTGCTTGCTCCTTTACGAATATTCAACTCTTTGGCTGTTATATGTTTATATTGTTGACTATAAACACAAACCAATAAGCAGTTGAGAAACAGGATCATTATAAGTTTTTGTTTCATCTCATATAAATTTAATCAATAAAAGAAAAAGATCGCCACCATAAATTGGCATTCCCAAATCTTCAATTCCTTGAAGAATATCGTTCGGAATCAAATCTCGAATATTTTGTGTTAAACCTTGGGCATCTACTTTTACCTTGCCGTTGTCGTCGTTCTTTTCACATCCGGCCAACACAAAGGCGCTCATTACAAAAGCAAAAATTGTAAATATTTTGAACTGTTTCATTTCTTTATCCCTAATTCGTGTCGGGCGCAACTTTTAAAATTATTTATAAACTGTTTTTTTCATTTCTCTATAAACCAGCAACGAAAACGTTACAACAACCCAATGATTGTTAGTGTAGCGTTGGTCTCTAAGCCAATTTGTACGATTGAGGTGATTGCAGGTATTGCTTCCGGCGAAGAACATGCCAAGAGCAGGGCGAAGCCTAAAGCTATGCCAATAACTGTTAATTTTACATTTTTCATACGACTGTTTCCTTTATTTTTGTGACTTTTATTACAGATTATTCGATGACTGTCATTTTTTGCGCTCCAAGGGTTCACTTAAACACATAAAAAAAGCGTGGACAAAACTTCTTTATTTATTTTCTGAGGTTCTCGACTACCCGAACGATCAAATAAAAAAGTAATGCTCACGCTTTTCTATGAAACGTGAGCGTTTACCTTTTTGTTCTTAATCGTTCCTTGAAATTGTCGAGATTCCAGAAATTAAGAATAAAAGCTAAACGCTTATTCACTATATGTCATTAAATGTGCGTATTATCTACGCTTTCTATACCATAGGCAAAAAAAAATTAAATATTATATTTTCCGCCACAAAGTTTGTGTTTCTTTTATGATTTTACAATTTATTTGATTAAAAAAATATTTCGAATTTGTATTTTTTAACGCTTATTTTTTGGAGTGTATATACCCCTCTTTGAATTAACAAAAAATAGATAAAAAATGATTTTAAAAAAATAAAATGATTCGATTGGCATATAATTGGGGGGGTCAAAAACTACGTTCTACTGTTTCATACCTTTTTATAACTCCTTTGATAAATACACAGAGGTCGAATGACAGGGGGAAGTATTCGGTTATCAATTGCACATTTTTTGTTTTTTGTGTAATATTGAAAACAAAGCTGTATCTTTGCTCCCTGAATTAACAAGGTTGAAGCTTAATTATGGTCAATTTCATTCTGATTTTTCTTTGCATTTCTACCGGAATTATTTTTTCAAAATTGCGGATATTACCTTCCGATGCTCATAAGAGTTTGAATGCATGGGTATTATATATAGCTTTACCAGCATTTTCCTTGCGGTTTGTTCCAGATATTCAGTGGGGTTTGCAATTGATTATGCCAGCATTGACGCCCATAGTCGTTTGGTGCGGCGCCTGGTGTTTTGTCTGGTTATACGATCGAAAAAAACAGTTATCTTCCGGTTCGCGTACAGCCTTGTTGGTGACTTGCGGGCTTGGAAATACGGCTTTCATTGGCTTTCCAATGATTGCCGCTTACTACGGAGAGTCGGAAGTCCATCATGCCATTGTCGTCGATCAGATGACTTTTATCCTTTTTGCTACGATAGGCGTAATGACCATCTTGCGGACATCTGCCGGACAATCGCAAAATATTCCTGCTCTTATAATCAAAAAGATATCCCGTTTTCCTCCTTTTTTAGCGTGCCTGACGGCTTTGATTGTACCGCTTTTTATCGATATCTCTCCCATCAATTCACTATTAGATAAATTAGTAGCAACGATGTCGCCTATGGCGCTGTTCTCGATTGGCTTGCAATTGAAGTGGGGAGCCGTCAGGGAAGAATGGAAACTGCTCACCGCTGGACTTTGCTATAAACTTTTGTTGGCTCCTGCCTTGGCTTTGGTTTTGGCCCTTGTTTTGCATTCTACGGGGAATATGGCTAAAATCAGCGTTTTCGAAGCTGGAATGTCTTCCCACGTCACAGCCAGCTTGTTGGCCAGCCAATACGACCTTCATCCCCGATATTGTTCATTGGTGGTGGGTATGGGAATCATTCTGGGATTTATTACCAGTACGATGTGGTATATTATTTTGTCATACATTTGAAAAAGGATTCATTTATGGACCCAATTGGTAAGTCTAAAAAATAAAAAATGAGAGAAATTGCTATCCAGAGTTTGCAATTTGGAATTATTTTTTTTACTTTTGCCCTTTTATGCAGGTAAGTTGCTATGGAATCTTTCTATAAAACCCATCAATATTTGGTAGAACATCTCGACTTTCCTCTTCGGAGAAAATTAATGGATGATATCTGTTGGGAAGATCGTTTAATTGGCATCAAAGGGTCGCGGGGGGTAGGTAAAACCAGTTTTCTCATTCAGTATGCAAAAGAAAAATTTTTTTCCGACGATAAAGAATGTTTGTATATCAATTTGAATAATTTTTATTTTACGGTCAAAGCCATCAAAGATTTTGCCAATGAATTTCAATTAAAAGGAGGAAAAGTTTTGTTAATCGACCAAATATCTAAATATCCCGATTGGGCTTCGGAATTGGCTTATTGCTATGATCACTATCCTGATTTACAAATTATTTTTGCGGGGTCTTCGGTTCTTCGTTTAAAAGACGAATTTTCGCCGATTGTCAATAAAGTAGTATCGTATAATTTGTGCGGATTCTCGTTTCGAGAATTTCTTGAATTGCAAACCCAATGCCAATTCAACGTTTATTCTTTAGACGACCTGATTCATCACCATCAAGATATTGCAAACGAAATCACTTCTCAAATACGGCCGTTGGCCTATCAGGAAGCCTATTTTCACCATGGCTTTTACCCTTTTTATCTGGAAGACTACAATTTTTCAGAAAATTTGTTGCAAACGATGAATATGATGTTGGAAGTGGATGTGGTATCTATTTATCAAATAGAATTGAGTTATCTTCCCAAATTACGAAAATTGTTGTATCTGTTGTCTACCGCCACTCCTGGAGGACCGAATATCAGTCAGTTGAGTATTGATATTGAAACTTCGCGAGCGACGGTCATGAATTATATCCAATACTTGAAAGATGCGCGTTTGATCAATTTGCTTTATCCGGAAGGAGAAGATTTTCCGAAAAAGCCGGTACAGTTGTATATGCAAAATTCCAATTTGCTGCATGCAATGCGGACGATTCGCGGGGAGACGCAACTGCTGAGGGAAACTTTTTTTTACAATCAGTTGCAAAAAGATTATAAGGTGAATACGGGCGCAGGAAACGCTCAGTTTCTGATTGACGGGCAATATCTTTTCAACGTGGGCGACCGAATCAAAGGAAAATTTGATCCGAATGTTTATTATGCTATTGACGGAATCGAATCGGGAGAACGAAAAGTCATTCCGCTTTGGCTGTTTGGTTTTTTGTATTGATATGCAACAGAGCAGACAACCAATAAAATGATTCAATATATAAATGCTATAAAATAAAAATGATTATGAAAAGAGCAACTTTGTTTTTACTTCTATTGTTTTTACTTCTGTTATGCACAGCGAAAGCAGCGGCACAGAATTGCGATTCTATTGTGAAAGCAGAGATTGTCGACAAAATCAAAAATTATTCTCCAGAGGAGTTGTTAATGTACTATGAACCTGATGGACAGGGAGATAATTGGGGATATATGTCAAGAGACGGAAAAATTCTGACCAACCCGATCGATTTTTATCCAAGCTCTCTTGCTTTTAATCCCGATGCCGCAATTCTTTGCGGACGTTATGTGTTTACCATTCATGGAAAAGATTACAGCATGGAAGAGCGCATAAACAATATTTCTGTCGCATCTATTGACCGCGAAGAAGATGAAAATTTGGAACAAGGTTTTACTGTAAATACTGAAAATCAACTTGTTTCATATTCTGCAATTTATGGAAACAGACTCTATCCATTTGTTTACAAGGGAAAGACATATGCAGTAGCTCAATTAAAATCGACCAGTAAATATGGAGTAATCGATCCGGAAGGCAATATACTTGAACCTTTTGATTTTCTATATAAAGATATGATGTATATCAAAAATGCCAGTAGTAACGATACTTTATGGCTTTATTTTGAACGCGACAACGGAAATACGGGTTGCATCAATTTGCAAGGAGAAATAAAATGTTTGAATCAATTTTTAGAACCTCCATTCGGCGGCTCTGAATCGAGATTTTACAGCATTCAAAACAAAGATAATTTATCGGGTGTGTTTGATACAAAGAATTTGAAATGGACATTTAAACCGCAAACAAAAATTAAATACGACGGCGGCGTTTTTGTCGGTTTGACTCCTGAAACGCAAAAAGTTTATTTTGTGGTACACGAGAATAAAAAAACACCCTATTTAGTTGATTTAAACGGTAAAGCCTATAAACCTCGAAAACAAAAAAACAAAAATAAATAACTATCAAATCAAGTTGATTAATTGATTTTAAATTAAAATTTTATGGCAAAGCAAAAAATTTTTCTTACCTGTGACGGAAATCAAGCGGCATCGCACATTGCCTATATGTTCAGCGAAACAGCTTCGATTTATCCGATCACTCCTTCGTCGACCATGGCGGAATACGTAGATGAATGGGCGGCTGCCGGCCGCAAAAACATCTTCGGCGAAACCGTTCGCGTAGACGAAATGCAGTCGGAAGCTGGAGCTGCCGGCGCCATGCATGGAGCCTTGCAAGCCGGAGCGCTCTCGACCACATTCACAGCCTCACAAGGATTGCTGCTGATGATTCCCAACATGTATAAAGTGGCCGGCGAATTGCTTCCGGGCGTTTATCATGTTTCGGCACGTGCGATCGCTTCTCACGCTCTTTCGATTTTCGGCGATCATCAAGACGTGATGGCGGTTCGTCAAACCGGATGCGCCATGTTTGCCACCGGTTCCGTACAAGAAGTCATGGATTTGGCGGCTGTAGCTCATTTAGCGGCGATTCAATCGCGCGTTCCTTTTGTGCATTTTTTTGACGGATTCCGCACTTCGCACGAAGTTCAAAAAATAGAAGCTTTGAGAAACGAAGATTTAGCTCCATTGATTGATTGGAAAGCATTGGCCGCTTTCCGTCAACGCGCATTAAACCCTGAAAATCCGGTCACCCGCGGCACGGCGCAAAATCCGGATATTTACTTTCAGGCTCGCGAAGCATCGAATGTTTACTACAATAAAGTAGTGGATATTGTGGAAGACTATGTAAACCAACTTTCCGAACTGACGGGACGTTCGTATCATTTGTTCGATTACTATGGCGCTCCAGATGCTGAACGGATTATTATCGCAATGGGATCGGTAACCGAAGCTATTCGCGAAACGATTGATTATTTAATGTCTAAAGGCGAAAAAGTGGGTTTGGTAGCCGTACATCTTTTCCGTCCGTTCTCGGCCAAACATCTGTTGAACGCTATTCCCGAAACAGTCAAACGCATCGCCGTTTTAGACCGCACCAAAGAACCGGGCGCAAGCGGAGAGCCGCTTTACATGGACATCGTTGAAGCTTTTGCGCAAAATTCCAACAGCAGTCCGATTATCGTGGGCGGTCGTTACGGTCTATCGTCCAAAGATACGACGCCGGCGCAAATCTTGGCTGTATACGAAAACCTCTCATTGCCTTCTCCGAAAAGCGGTTTTACCATCGGCATCGTGGACGATGTGACATTCACTTCGCTTCCGCAAAAAGAAGAATTGGCTTTCGACGGCGGGCCTTATGAAGCCAAATTCTACGGCTTAGGCGCTGACGGAACAGTGGGAGCTAACAAAAACTCCATTAAGATCATTGGCGATAATACCGACAAATATTGTCAGGCCTATTTCGCTTACGACTCCAAAAAATCGGGCGGTTTTACTTGTTCGCATTTGCGCTTCGGCGACAAACCCATCCGATCGACTTATTTAGTGAATACTCCCGATTTTGTAGCCTGCCATGTACAAGCTTATTTGCGTTTGTATGATGTAACCAAAGGACTGAAAAAGAACGGAACATTTTTGTTGAATACCATTTGGGACGAAAATCAGGTAAAAGAACATCTTCCCGATCCTGTGAAAAAATATTTGGCGAAAAACAATATTCATTTCTATATCATCAATGCAACCGGTATTGCAGGCGAAATTGGTTTAGGAAATCGTACGAATACCATTTTGCAATCGGCATTTTTCAAGATTACCGGCGTCATTCCGTATGATCTGGCGGTAGAACAAATGAAAAAATTCATTGTAAAATCCTATGGTAAGAAAGGAGAAGATATTGTAAACAAAAACAATGCGGCGGTTGATCGCGGCGGTCAGGTCATTCGGGTAGAAGTTCCTGCCGAATGGGCCAATATCCAGATAGAAACGGAAGAACCGGATGTTCGAGTACCGGAATTCATTGCGAATGTCGTTCGTCCGATCAACGCACAAAAAGGCGACGACCTTCCTGTTTCGGCTTTCACCGGTCGTGAAGATGGAACTTGGGATCAAGGGACTGCCGCTTTCGAAAAACGGGGAGTTGCTACGAATGTTCCTGTTTGGATCGCAGAAAATTGCATCCAATGCAATCAATGTGCATACGTTTGTCCCCACGCCGCCATTCGCCCCTTCCTGCTGGATGCAGAAGAAAAGGCCAAAGCGCCGGCAAGTTACGAAACACTTTCCGCTATTCCTGCCAAACAGTTCAGCGGCTTGCAATTCCGCATTCAGGTCGATGTATTGGACTGTATGGGTTGCGACAACTGCGCCAACGTTTGTCCGGGCAACAAAAACGGCAACGCCTTGCAAATGGTTCCGATTGAAACACAATATGATAATCAAGCTAATTGGGATTTCTCCATCCAGGAAGTCAAAAGCAAACAACAAATGATTGACGTTTCCTCCAGCGTGAAAAATTCGCAATTTGCGACTCCTTTGTTTGAGTTTTCCGGCGCCTGTTCGGGTTGCGGCGAAACGCCTTATATAAAATTGGTCAGCCAGTTGTTTGGCGACCGTCAGTTAATTGCCAACGCAACCGGTTGTACGTCCATCTATTCCGGTTCAGCGCCTTCTACTCCGTATACCAAAAACGAGCAAGGACGCGGTCCGGCATGGGCGAACTCGCTGTTCGAAGACAATGCCGAATACGGTCTTGGAATGCAGATTGCAACAGAGAAAATGAGAGAAAGAGTTGTTGAGAAAACGAATGCATTAATAGCAATTGAATGGACGCAGCAAAGAGTTAAAGATGCCGCTCAAGCATGGCTCGACCACAAGGATGACGGCAGCGCGGCTGGTAGAAAAGCCGTTGACGAATACGTGGCCGCTCTTGAATGGGGTATTCAATCCATTGACGACACGATAGGATGGTTAGAAAGCGGAGGCGAAGAATATGCCGAAAAACTGGCAGAAGTAAAGGCCAAAAAAGCGGCTGGCGCAACCTCTTGCGACTGTCCTGCTTGTACTTTATGCAAGGAACTTTTGGAATTGAAACATTACTTTGTGAAACATTCGCAATGGATTATTGGCGGCGATGGTTGGGCTTACGACATCGGCTTCGGCGGATTAGACCACGTTATTGCTTCCGGTCGAAATGTGAACATCTTGGTAGTCGATACCGAAGTATATTCCAACACCGGCGGTCAATCGTCCAAATCTACTCCGGCAGGAGCGGTAGCTAAATTTGCGGCAGCCGGCAAACGGGTCCGTAAGAAAGATTTGGGTATGATTGCAACGACTTACGGTTATGTATATGTGGCGCAAATCGCAATGGGCGCTAATCAGGCGCAAACGCTGAAAGCCATTCGGGAAGCTGAGGCATACAATGGTCCTTCTGTGATTATTGCCTACTCGCCTTGTATCGCTCATGGCTTAAAGGCGGGTATGAGTCAAGCGCAAGGCGAACAAAAATCGGCCGTCGAATGCGGATACTGGAGCCTTTGGCGTTATGATCCTCGTTTGGAAACCGAAGGAAAAAATCCCTTCCAGTTAGATTCGAAAGAACCGGACTGGACGAAATTTCAAGATTTCCTGAAAAACGAAGTGCGCTTTTCGACTTTAATGAAGCAATATCCGGAAGAAGCGAAGGAATTGTTCAAAGTAACGCAAGCAAACGCCTTCTGGCGTTACAACGGTTACAAACGCTTAGCCACACAGGCCTATTAAAAAACAATGAAACGCGCTTGACGCAAATAGTGCGGATTTTCGCAGATTAGGCCAATATAAAATCTGCATTTATCTGCGCTATTTGCGTCATCTGCGTTCAGAGCGTTTTCAAAGCGATCCATGCACAGGCTTCGGCGTCGGCAAGAGCATGGTGATGGTTTGTTAAATCGTATCCGCAACGTTTCGCTACTGTATGAAGCTGATGGTTTGGCAAGGTTTTTCCAAACATTCTTCGCGACGCTCTGCAAGTACAATAAAATTTATAATCGGGATAATCCATTTGATAAACCCGATACACTGCACGCAAACAACCTTCGTCGAAAGGACTATTGTGCGCGACCAAAGGTAAACCTTCGATTTGAGGCGCAATCTCCTCCCATACGTAAGGAAAAACTTTTTCGTTTGCGGTATCGGCTGCCGTTAGTCCGTGAATCCGGCTGTTAAAGCGAGAATACCATTCCGGCTCCGGACGAATGAGGCGATAGATTTTTTCGACAATTTGCTTGTTGCGCACAATTACTATCCCTACGCTGCAAACGCTTGAAGGATAGTAGTTGGCCGTTTCAAAATCGATAGCGGCGAAGTTAGTCATAAAGATATTTCAGTTACGCTATATTCCACAAAATTGTATATCTTATAATATTATAAACGTCATTAATATTTACTGATAAATTTTAATATTTATATTTATTCATTTTATTATCATTATTTTAAATTTATAGGTGCGTATTTATTTGAGAC
>WRFY01000117.1 GCA_009783445.1 Candidatus Azobacteroides sp.
CTAAATTAAGTGATTTTTTTCAAACTGCAAAGCGTTGTATATAATTTATTTACAACGCTTTGTCTCTTTTATAATTTTTTATTTGCGGATTTAAGGTTTATTCATTTTATTATCATTATTTTAAATTTATAGGTGCGTATTTATTTGAGACGCTTAGTATAGTTAAAAAATTCTTACCGCGCGAACGCCAAACGTCTCGTTCTTATAATGGCTTTCTGCTTTGCCGTTATCAAAACGTTGGCACCAGGCAACCGTTCTTGTATCTTCAGACGAACTCCAATAATTAAAGGCAGATGTTGTGGAAATGTTCTTAAATCCGCCAATTGCATCTTTGTTTTGATAAATCATATCCAATTCGTCTTTACTTGGTAAATACCAATCGTCATAACCGTTGAGCACCAGATCGTCGCAAATTTTAGCGGCATAATTGCCCATTCCTTGCACTTGTACTATTTTTTGCGTATTCAATTTTCCGGTTCCCATATTCCTCCCTATCGCTCCAATGTTCATGTATTCTCCATTATGCCATTGTATTCCAGTACTTTGATCTTCCGGAGCAGCAATCAAGCCATGTCGATTTGCATCGTCAATATAAACGATTATTCCTCCCCGATAGTACGTTCCGACGCCTAATTGCGCTTCTTTTTTGAAACGGACGGCATCCAAACTGGCAGAATCGCCCCTCAATTCCCATTTGAGCGTATGCGGCCCTTTTTCAAAATAAAAAGCATGCCTGACCCACTTGTCGGTCAATGTACATACTTTTCGTTTGGAACCGTTTACATGAAAATCAACAATTCCACTTCCTTTCAGAAAAAATTCTACAAAGTTAATATTGGAATTGAAGGTCTTATCAGTCATAACGACGGCATGATTTGTGGTTGTTTTTAGCGAATACAGATCGTCATATCCACTTGTATTATCTATCGTCCATTCTGTAGACAGCCATGCATTCGGAATTATTCCCTCGGAAAAACTAATCAGATTAGAACTTTCTGCGCTTGATGGATTAACGGCATTTTTGCTACAAACAATAGCAAACATTAAATATAGAGCTACTAACGTTTGCATCAGAAACAAATAAATATTTTTCATAAAAATAATAATATCTTGCCCTACGTTCCCAACAGGCGATGATTAATAAAAAAAAACGTGGAACTTTACTTTTATCCGCTCTGAGGTCTACCACAACCGCCTGCCAAATAAAGCGAGTAAAACCCACGTATTGCTACGTGAGCGTTTCAACTTTACTCTTAGGCAGCGCTCTAAAATTGCGGTAGTTTCAGATGCGAGAATAAAAATTAACGCCTTTTCCCCAAAATATGTTCTCTAAAATATGCAAATAATGCATATTTCATTTTTAAATTCATAAGTACAGTCTTTTTGTTTATAGCATTTGCAAATTTACGCTTTTTTGTCCAAATTATCCACTTTATAACAAATAAATTTGTTGGTCTGTTTCATTTTTCTGCAAATATTTGAGGTTGTTTTGTTTTAGGCCTTGCAGGTATAAAATAATTGTCTTACATTTGCTCGGCAACATTTGTTTGAATTTTGTTTTTTGCACCGCAATGTTTTTCATTCTGAATGAGATATTCAATAAATGGCTGTTTTTTTTATTTTTTTCCAACAAGTGGAAGACTTGTAAAAGTTAAATTATTGGCTTAAATCAAATACTTATGGCTATTTTAAACAATCAAAAAATGACAAATTACAGATGGGTAATTTGTGCATTACTATTCTTCGCGACAACAATCAACTATTTAGACCGGCAAGTCTTATCGTTGCTCGTACCGGGCGATCATGGAATTCAGGCCGAATTTCATTGGAGCGACGATACGTATGGAACAATTGCGGGGTATTTTTCGCTATTTTATGCGGTATGCATGCTTTTTGCAGGCCGCTTTGTCGATTGGATGAAAACAAGAAAAGGCTTTCTATGGGCTATCGGAATATGGTCGGTAGGAGCTTGTTTGCATGCCTATTGCGGCATAGCGACTGCCGGGGTTATGACGGGGAATTGGTTTGTCAGCTTTGCCCGATCGAAAGAAATCCTTCAAGGGATATCCGCTACTACCTTGGTAGCAAGTACCTCGATGGGATTATTTATGTTTGCCCGCGCCATATTAGCGCTTGGCGAGTCGGGAAA
This sequence comes from Candidatus Azobacteroides sp., assembly GCA_009783445.1. Lineage (GTDB taxonomy): Bacteria > Bacteroidota > Bacteroidia > Bacteroidales > Azobacteroidaceae > Azobacteroides. The sequence goes on from WRFY01000117.1 coordinate 2,150, forward strand.
TTTTCCCGCCGCCATCAAGGCGACCGCCGAATATTTTCCCCGAAAGGATAGGGCATACGCCACCAGTATTTTTAATTCCGGCGCAACGGTTGGCGCCATGGTTGCGCCGGTATGTATTATTCCGTTGGGCATAAGCGTCGGTTGGGAATGGGCTTTTCTTTTGATCGGAACTTTGGGATTCATCTGGATGGGATTTTGGGTATTTTTCTATAAAAAACCGGAAGAAAATCCGCGCGTCAATCAGACGGAACTGGAATATATTCTTTCCGACAAAGAACCGGAACAAGTAGTAGTCAAAGAAAAAGCGCCGTTTCTTCAGTGCTTCAAATATAAACAAACATGGTCGTTTGCTTTTGGAAAATTTATGACCGACGGCGTGTGGTGGTTTCTCTTGTTTTGGTTGCCAAAATATTTGGAAGTATGCGGACTGACAGACCCCAAAACGCATATATTGCCTCTTACGGTTCTTTATGCCATTGTGATGCTTTCGCTGTACGGCGGAAAATTGCCGACCATTATTATCAACAAAACGGGTAAAGATCCGTATGCCGCCCGCATGCAAGCCATGTTGATATTTGCTTTCTTCCCCTTGTTCGCCTTGTTGGCGCAACCCTTGGGCCAATATTCGTATTGGATTCCGGTGGTTGTTTTAGGGATTGCAGGAGCAGCCCACCAGTCGTGGTCGGCCAATATATTTTCGACCATAGGCGATATGTTCCCTAAAAAAGCCATCGCCACCATTACCGGAATCGGCGGTATGGCCGGCGGTATCGGTTCGTTCATTATCCAGAAAGGAGCAGGAAAATTGTTTACCTATTCTTCTGGAACAACGATGCTGGATGGAAAAGAAGTAGAAATGACGAAAAATTTATTGAGCGCAGGAGCCGAATTTGTTCGTCAACCCCTGAGCTTCCTGGGATTTGAAAGCAAATCGGCCGGATACTTTATCGTTTTCTGCGTCTGTGCGGTAGCTTATCTGATCGGTTGGGTCGTTATGAAAGCGCTCGTTCCCAAGCGCCAGGAAATTACCGATTTGTAAAAAGCGCATCATTCCGCAGCAGGAACGCAGAGGAAGCGGATAATGCAGATGAAGGCAGATTTTTATTTTTATCTATGTTGATCAGGAATATCGGCATTATTTGCGTTCCTTTGGCGCGTTACATTCAAGCAAGAGTTGGCTCACTTTTTATGCAAGCCAACTCTCCGCTTGAATCTCCACTCATTAACTTATAAAAAAATCACACTATTTTTTCTATATCCCACACAAAGGCGTGGATTCCTTGCATTTCTGTTTTTAGATCCATCTTATGAATCCGATCCAACAGCGCATCCACTTTTTCTTCGGGAACGATCGTCAGAATGGAAGAATTCATGGTAGGCCAAGCATGGTTGCCGTAATGAGGTTCTCCCGTCTCGCTTCCCCGACCTTGTACTTGATCCCACATTGTGAAACCGCGAATGCTCATTTTGTCTAAAATGTCAATCAAACGATCTTTATAGGCTTGATTGTATGGTATAAAAACTGCTTTCATGCTTTTGACTGATTTAAATATTGTTTTTTGTATTTCTTCCGGCTGCGTTTCACGCCGTTGGATCCGAAAATGGAATACAAAGCAGGGACATAGAGCAGCGTTAGTATTGTGGATAAAGTTAAACCGCCCACAATGGAAATCCCCATGGGCTGCCACATTTCCGAACCGGTTCCTCGCGGTATGGCTAAAGGAATCATCCCTAAAACCGTGGTTGAGGTGGTCATCAAAATCGGACGCAAACGGGAACGACCGGCAGAAACAATTGCTTTGTCAATCGACATGCCGCGTTCGCGGTTCAGATTGGCGTAGTCAATAAATACAATACCGTTTTTCACCACAATGCCGATCAACATCACAATACCGATCATGGCCATCAAGCTCAGCGGCTTTCCTGTGATCAGCAAGGCCAACATAACTCCGGCGATTCCGAAGGTCAACGACAGTACAATAATAAACGGATAGGTCAATGATTCGAATTGCGAAGCCATAACAATATATACCAGCAAGACGCAAAGGATCATAATCAGAAACAGACCTTGATTGGCTTCCTGTTGATCTTCCAATGAACCTCCGATACGGATACCTATACTGGATGGAATTTTTCCTTCTTGCCGCATTTCGTCTATTTGCTTATCTACTTCATTCACCACTTCACTTAAGGCGGCTTTGTAAAGCGAACTTTGTACTTTCACGACTCTCTCGCGATTTTGCCGGTCGATTTGCGGAAGCGAAGAACTTTCAACTACTTTTCCCAATTCGCGAATCTTGATCGGAACCGGTTGTTGCAGCTCGTTGGTCCCATAAACCGTGATATTTTCAATATCTTCAACCGATTGACGGAACTGTTCGTCGTAGCGGACTACAATATCGTACTCATCGCCGTCTTCACGGTATTTGGAAGTGAACGAACCATTGATGCGATCGCGCACAAAGTTTGCTACCGTCGCCGAGTTCAAGCCTCTTTCCGCTAATTTTTCACGGTCGAAATCAATTTGATATTCGATGCGGTAATCTTGACGACTGATTTGCGGATCTTTCAACCCCTTGATCTTTTCCATACGGGCTTTCATTTCGGCGGCAATCGTGTCGGTAACCGCCAAATCGTAGCCGTAAATTTCCACGTCTAAGGTACTCGCGCCCATTCCCATCATTCCTCCGCTTCCTCCGGGGGTTACCGAATATTTGTAAAGTTCGGGCATATTATCCAACTCTTTACGCAGCCCTTCTGAAATATCGTAAATCGAACGTTTCCTTTGATCCATGTCTACGCAACGAAGGCGGTACGAAATCAGGTTAGTGGCATTGTCTTGCATGGCGGCCCAAGTATTATTTTCGTCGGCTTGTCCTACCGCAAACGAACGGATACGCACTTCCTCGCCGTAATTTACGCGGATAATGCTGTCTATTTTCATGGCCGCTGCCCGCGCCACTTCCATTCGCGTACCGGTTGGAAGATACGCTTCCATGGTAATCATGCTGTTGTCGGATGCAGGCATAAAGTCCATTTTTACAATGTTGCAAGTTGGCACCATGATTAGGACAAAAAGCATAAAACAGATGCCCAACGTTCTCCAGCGATGCCTTACGCAAAAATCCACCATGCGCGCATATTGGAAATCCAGTTTATCCAAGCCTTTACGAATCGGAGCGTAGATTCGGTCGAAAAATTTGCCTTGCGTATTGGTCAAACGCAACATCTGGGAACAGAGCATCGGCGTTAGCGACAAAGCGACAATAACCGATACGCTGATCATGATAGTGACCATCCATCCCAATTCCCTGAACATCACGCCGACTAAACCGGTGGTCATTGTGAGCGGAAGAAATACGGCGATAATCGTCAATGTAGATGCGATCACGGCGACCCCTACTTCGTTGGTTGCATAGACGGCTGCTTCTTTCGGCGTACTGCCCCGCTCAATATGTTTCGTTACGTTTTCCAGCACCACAATCGCGTCGTCCACTACCATCCCGATGGCAATGGAAATGGAGGAAAGCGAGATGATGTTGAGCGAACTCCCGGTCGCCATCAAATAAATGAACGAACTGATCAACGAAATCGGAATAGCCAGAATGATGATAAATGTTGCTCTCCACCGTCCAAGGAAAAACAATACCACAATCACCACAAAAAGGATTGCAAAGAAAATGGTTTCTCTCAACGAATCGATCGATTGCTGGATAAAATCCGAAGTATCCATGATCAGAGACAATTGAACGTCCGGCGGAAGACTTCTTTGTATTTCCGGCAGCATTTCGTTCACTTTTTTGGCAATGGAAACGGTATTGGCTCCCGATTGTTTTTGTACTACGATGGTCGCGCCTTTTACTTCGTTGGTATAGGTTTCCTGAATACGGCTTTGGATGGTATCGGAAACAGACGCTACATCGTGCAAGTAAACGTTTCTTCCGTTTCTGCTGCCCACTACGATATTCAACAATTGTCCGCTTTCGCTAAATTCTCCTTCAATACGCAAAGTATAAGTAGCCGTGCCGACGTCGAAACTGCCGGCCGGCACATTCAAGTTTTCCGCTTGGATGATTTGCGCGATTTGTTCGACTGTCAGCTGATAAGCTTCCAATTTTTCCGGAGAAACATTCACTTGTATTTCGCGTTGGGGCGCCCCAACAATGGAAACGGCGCCTACTCCTTCGATACGATTCAAAGGATTTGCCAACCTTTCGTCCAATATTTTGTACAAGGCATTGACGCTTTCTTTGGCGGTCGCTGAATAGATCACCACCGGCATCATGTCGGTGGTAAACTTAAATATAATTGGATTGCTTATTTCGTCCGGTAAAGACGATCGGACCATATCTATTTTATCTCGCACATCGTTGGTGGCGACATCGATATTTGATCCATAATTGAATTCCAAAGTTACCAACGACATATTATCGCGGGATTGGGAGGTGATTTTCTTCAGGTTTTCAACTGTATTCAACACATCTTCCATGGGGCGCGTCACATTGGTTTCGATATCCGAAGCGCTGGCACCGGCATAAGCCGTGATCACTGTCAATTGATTCGTTTCTATCTTGGGAAATAAATCGACAGACAAACGAGTCAAAGAGTATAGACCGACAATAGCAACCCCTATGAATATTAGCGTGGTAGTGATTGGTTTTTTTACCGCTGATTCGTATAAACTCATATTTTTATGAATTATGAATTAATTTTTACTGTTCATCACTTCTACTGGAGTTCCGTCATTCAATCGGGTTTGTCCGGCGGTAACAATTTCCTGACCCGCCGTAAGACCGCTAATAATCTCGTATTGGTCTCCCAAACGTTGACCCAACTCTACTCTATAATATTTGGAAACTCCTTTTTCCACCACATAGACATAGCGATCGTTCGAACCCACTTGCTTCTGTACGGCTGCATCCGGGATTACAATATGGTCGTTCACTCCGAAGTTCAAAGTTACTCGGCCGTACATTCCGGGACGGACGCGATTGCTTGAATTGTTGATGGCGATTTCTACGCCAAAAGTATGACTGGTCGCGTCGATTGTCGGATAAATCAATTTGACCTTTCCCATAAATTTTTCTTCTCCATAAACGTCTAATTGGATTTCGGCAGGCATTCCCGCTTTTACATTGGTAAAATAGGATTCCGAGACATTGATAATCGCTTTCAAAGAACTCAACTGTTGAACCGTCAGAATCGGCAGTTGACCAAAAACGTTTCCATTATCGTAATTCCGGGCTGTAACAACGCCATTGATCGGACTCCGCAATTGCGTATTATCTTGCACGTTTTTCATATTGGCTTTTAATACGTCGATCTGTGTTTTTACCTGATCTACAGTCTGCTGTGCAATACCGCCTACTTTCAATAATTCGTTGTAACGTTCATAGTCCCGTTCTAGATTGGCTAATTGCGCCGATTGCTGTTGCAGATTGGACGATTCCATTTGTACCAGCAGTTGATCTTTATATACTTTGTCGCCGACATCTACGTAAATTTTTTCAATGCGTCCCGGCAGGGCCGGCGTAATTTGATTAACAATATCGGCTTGCACATTGGTGGTGTAAGTAACAATATTATCTACCGCTTGAAGTGTTGCAATCGTTGTGTTGACTTTTACTTTCGATTCGGCGGCTTCTTCTTGAGCTTTTGCCTCTTGTTTTTCTTTTTGTCCGCAAGAGATTAAAATTCCTAAACCTACAAGAGGTAGTAATTTGAACCAATTCTTCATTTTCAACATGATGTATTTTAATATTTACTGTTTTACTTTTCAAAATACGCAAAAGAAAGAGCGTAGGGGATTCTTTTTCAACGTACCTTGTTTATTTCTATGCCTAATAGTTTATCCAAATCGGCTTTGGAAGCCAAAAAGTTATAAATAGCCTGATTGAAGGCCAAGCTGGCCTGAGTCAATCCCAATTGGGCATTGTTCAAATCAAGCAAAGTCCCCATTCCGGTATCGTACAATTTCTGGGAAATTTCATATCCCTTTTTTGCCTGAGCTACCACGTCTTTGGTAGAAAATACCTGTTCCACATAATTAGTCATATTGTTGATATTATTGCTTATCGCCAATTTAAGATTGCGGACAACATCTTCGCGCTGCCATTTCATTTGCTCCAAAGAGATTTTTGTTTGGCGAATATCGCTTGACTTTTTAAATCCGTCAAAAATAGGAATCGAAATGTTTAAACTGACTGTGGAGGTCGGATTCCACCGGTAGTCGCCGAATTTAAAATCGTTGCTCATCGACATATACAAGTAGTTTCCAGAAATGGAGATGCTTGGATAATACTGTGCTTTATATAATTCCAATGATTTTTGCAACTGCTCGGTTTGAATATCTATTTTTTTCAAATCGGAATTGAAGTCCAGCGATTGATCTGTTTTCACGACTTCATCGTAAAGACTATTTTCGTAATCCAGCAAGCTGCCGTTCAACTGGATTTCCTGATCAATATCAATTCCCATCAAAGCTTTCAAGGATAAAAGCGCTATATTGTAAGCATTGTGGGCTTGAACTAAGTTGGGTTTGATATTCTTGGCGTTAACATCTGCGCGAATCAAATCGAATTCGGAGACAATTCCCTGCTTGAATTTATTGTTTATATCGTTGTAACTCAGAAGGGCATTGTCGTAGCTTTCTTGCAGTACCTGAAGAGCGTCTTTTGCCAGCAACACCCCGTAATAGGCTTTCCGGATCGAATTGACCATGTCGATTTTGGAAGCGCGTGCACTTTCCACCGCCAATTCTACATCCAAGCTCGATATTTCCAGACTTTTCCACAAGGTAGGGACTACTACCGGCCAATTCAATTCGAAACCGCCGGTCCAGTTATTGCTGCGGCCAATCTCAAACCCTTCATCCACCGGAGCAGCGGCTGCACTTTCTTCTGCCGCTTTTTTGAGAGCCTCTGTTACCGTTCCGGGAGTATAACCCTCTACGGAGGCTGCAAAAGAGGCTTCCAGTATTGGTTGCATCATACTGCCCACATCAAATGCTCCATCCATGTACATGACTTGCTTTTTCACGGTACGGCTATACTGTCCTATGGCGTCAATTTGTGGATACAAAGCCGATTGCGCTGATTTTTTTGCATATTTTTTTTTCTCAATTTCCAAATCAGCCACTTTTACAGTGGGATTTTCACTCAAAGCAATTTCGATTGCCTTCTCCAACGTTAGTTCAACAGGGGCTGGCTTATTTTGGGCTTTTGCTACCCAAGGAATCAAAATCACTGCTAATGCAATACTTAACTTTTTGCCTAAACTTGCACTCATACACTAATTAATTAAGTTATATTCTAATTTTGTAGACAATCCTGCAGAAAATACATTTTAAATTTTTGAGCCTCTTTTACTCCTCTTCCCGTCCATCTTCTTTCTTTTTCAAATTTTCCATAATCATATCCACTTTTTCGTTTCCAGCGGAAGTAGCAATTCCTCGTATAAAACTGAGTATAATTGCTTGTACGAATTCCCGCGTCGAATATTTATCCATTGGAAGATAATCGTCGTCCATCATGGCTTTGAACTGACTTCTTACCAACCATAATATAATATCAAAATTAACGTCCGGTCGTATCAAACCTTGTTGTACGCCTTTATTCAACAAGGGTAATAAATAATGAATATCTTCTTTTTGCTTGCACTCCATTTTTTTGAAAATATGCGAATAGTATTTTTTCAAATCGTGCAGTACCGATCTGTTCAAGTTTCGCATTTCATTCATCTGTTGGGCATAAACGTGCATCATCGTGTCGATCACATCTTCCGAGTTATTCGCTAAAGCTCTCATTTCTTCATCTGCTTTAGACATGCGTGCGCTGATGCATGCTTCCAAAAGTTCTTCCTTGTCGCGAAAAACTTCATACAACGTTCGTTTGGAAATACCCAATTCATTGGCTATATCGGACATGGTCATACTTTTCACTCCATTGTGAAAAAAGAGTAAGGAAGCCTTCTCGACGATTTTGTCTCTTAAATTCATGTTTTCCTATTCGTGTTCTTGGGGCTATTTTATTCTGTTGAAACGCATGTTCCGCAGGGTTGTCAAAAATCGACTGCAAAGGAAATGAAAACTTTTGAAACAAAAAAAGTTTTTCTGTTTTATTTTCGTTAAAAAAAGTTTAAACACAGATTACGATACAAAATTAATCTGCCTCCTTCCATAAAAAAATAAAAAAACGATAGCGAAAAAGGGTTTTTCGACTAACAGGGGTATTTTATCGACTAATCACATTCCAAGCGTCTTAGCCACACGATTCATCTTCCCATTGAAAGATGCAAATACTCCAAAGCAGGCAATACAGCCGGCAATTTGTAGGGGAAGACTCAGTAGAACGCAGATGCTCATAGCTAAAGTAATGGCCGCAAATAGAGTTAAACAGTATTTTAAGGTAAATGCATTTGTAATCTTTCTGAATACAAAGTACGGAGCTAAGAAGAACATTATCGGCATATATATTCCAACCAGCAACATGCTTATTCTATGATCACAGAAATAACTGAAATATGGGTTTGTATTAACGCAAAGAAGATGTCCTGTTTGATCACTATTCGGCATCGGATGTCCAAGTATAAAGCCTGTCATGGAAAGCGCAAATCCCATAAACAACAAAATCGACAGAAATCTCATCAAAACTATGATCCGATTGCTTGCTATAGTGGAAACGTCAAGATTTTTTGTTTCATCTGCCGGAATTATTACGCCTCTGCGGCGCACTTCGTTAGCAGCCGCTTTCGCGCAATAATATCCAGCGATAAGAACACTGAATAAGGCGAAAGATACAAAGCGGTCTGTTTTTCTATCGCGCATTATACCAGACCAATATGTTTTTTTAATGTACTGCGAAACCCAAATTCCACTCTCTTCTCCCTTTCCGGGCAATTCCTCTCTTCCTTCACGTATCTGCCATTCGGCAGTATAATCAGGGTCTAACACGTTTTCCACAAGATAATTCATTGCAAAAAATCCCGCAACAATAACACAAAGTTCTATGATAAGCGCTATTTTTTTCATGTGTGTTTTATCTAACAATTGTATTTTCATTATTCGAGTCTTTCCTGTAACGAAAGCTTTATCGTTGCGGGCAAGTATCCTGATTTTTCCTATATCGTTGTCACTCTTTTCCTTTCAAAAAAATTTGCAATGCAATCAATAAAATTAGTTTGCGACTTGGCATGTCCCCAAGGAGACTGAGTATGCAAAGTGATGTACAATTTTTTCTTCGATCTTGTCATGGCTACATAAAAGGCTCTTGCATCTTCCAATGTCCGTTCCTGAATTTGCTTGAGAATTTTCATTTTTTCTTCTTCAGAACGAGCATTCCTATAATTTTTTTCCAACATCCATACATAGGGATAAATATCATTTGTCGCTTCGGCAACAATCACGTTATCAAATTCTAATCCTTTTGCCTTATAAACGGTTGAAACAACAACTTTTTCTGTTCCAAGATACAAATCAGATTCTTTGAACATTCTGTATTCCGGCAAATATTTATCTATTTTTTGCCGCAAGTTCAGTTTGGCGCCTTTATCTGTATAAAAGTCAATGTGTTTGAGTAATTTATCTATTTCTTTCATTTCGTCGTCACTGTATGGATTGTAATCAAAATACTGGCAAATAATTTTCGATAATTGCTCGCAACTATTTAATTCTTGTTGAATAAGAGAAAAAAGAGGTTTGAATTTTACAATGAATTTATTAAAAATTAACTTGTTCTGTAAATCTGATAAATAATTATTTTGAGATTGTTTGAGGCCGTTGTAAAAATCGAGATTTAATTTTTCTATCAACGCAACGGTTGCTTTAACATCATCCAGTGCGTTGTGAGAATTTACGCCTTCTACGTTTAAGAAGTCCAACAAATTGCTCAATTTATAAGAAGCTAAATTTGGATAAATCAGTTTGGTTATATTTATTGAATCAAATTGATGTTCGCAGTAGTCAGAAAGAGATTTTTTGCAATAACGCTGAAGATTATGTTCCAATATACTATAATCGTATCCTATATTATGTGCAACCAATACCGCATTTTCACCCATAAATTGCATAAATTCCAACAGTCCTTTTTCGTGTGAAACTGCGTAAGAATTCAAATATGCTTGTGATATATGGTGTATCTTTTCAGATTCCGTGACATCTTTTTCGGTATTGATGTAAACCTCAAAAGTATCTTTAATTTGTCCATTTGCTATTTTTACTGCGGCAATTTGGATAATATCATCGTTTTCTGTATTAAGTCCTGTTGTTTCTGTGTCAAAAACAATCATCTCTTTGTTTGAAAAAATAGTAAAAAATTCGTTCAATCGAGAAGATGTTTCGTGGTATTTCAAAATATCAATTGGCGTCATCCCTTTGTTATTCAGATTATTTATAAATGCTCTGCATTCTTTTAAAGTCTTTATTATATCAAACTCATAAAAAATTCTCGCCCAAGATAACCGATCGTATTCATTCTGAAAAATAGAGAATAATGCCATTAATCCTTTCACCGATTTTCTACGAAAAAGATCAAAACCTGAAATTTTGAAATGCGGAATACCTTGCCGTTTCAAGGAGTCGCTAACACTATCCGCCGATTTATTGAATCGTACAATAATGGCAGTTTTATCCTCATTGAAAAGTAGTGGCGGAAGAATATTTTTTGAAATATAATTTGCTTCATTCATTATCGTCCCTTTTATTTCAAATAAACATAAAGCCTTTTCAGGCGGTTGTTCGGTTGCATGGGAAAAAGGTCTTTGTTTCCAAGTCGGCGTCCAATGGGTTTCAGCATATTTTATGTAGATGTCTAATAAATAAGAAGGAGAACGAAAATTTTTACATAAATTCAAAACACTGTTTTTAGGATTACTTTTGCATATCTTTTCAATATGATGTAAAGAATCTAATTTTGCGCCCATAAACGAAAATATTGCCTGTTCGTAATCGCCAAAATATACAACAAGTGCGTTTGGGGCTGTTATTTCGTGAATAATTGCCCACTGCAAGGGATTCAAATCCTGCACTTCATCTACTTGCAGCCAGGTGAATTGTGATAACAAAAGTTGTTTTTTATCTGTATGCGTTAAATGATAATACGTTAATGTCAATAAATCATCAAAATCCAAATAATTATTTTTCTGCTTCCCTTTGTTATATGCTTCACAAAGCGCTTTTGCCGTCCAAAGGTCAGGAATATCCGAACCTTTTGGTTTCAAAAACAAATCTTCGGAAAATCCCAACTCTTTTTGTTTAAGATAAGTCGCCAATTTAAGAAGGTCTGGATTATAAACAGAGGGATAGTTCAATTCCCTTTTTAATTCTTCAAACATTTGGTTTGTATCCTCTTCGTCTAAAATGCTGGTATTTAATGGTATTAGATTATTTTGAAACAAAAACAAAGAACAAAAACGGTGAACATTGCCGATGATTATATCGCTATTCGGATATTTATCCTCTATCCGCTCTTTCATCCCTTTTGCAGCCCTATTGGTAAATGTAAGGCAGATAATGTTGTTTTCTGGCAGGCCGCTGTTTTTAGCGTCGAAAACTCGCTGCGCAAGCAATTCCGTTTTTCCGCTTCCCGGAGGTGCAAGCGCCAAATGGATGCCTTCTTTAAGGTCTAATACTTTTTGTTGCTCTTCTATTGGCGTAAACTCTTTTTTCATTTTTTGCAATTTTGAATAGATTATTCTTTTGTTGTTGGTTAATGTCGCCTTTCAATAGTCAAGGATTTATATTTAACTTTTATCAATTTTTTTTTGCCCATCAGCCATCGCGTTCTATTTTGCAGTAGATCATCGTCTCTCTCAAAATCCTCAGGCACATGATGTTAAATATCTGTTTGTTTTCTCTTAATTCTTTAATCTTATTTGCAAAAAGCATCCTTGTAGATTTCATCCCTGTCTATTTTCAACAAAAATACAATTTTTTCTCTGAATTGAGATGGGTTATTTATTTTTAATTTTCAATTTCTAATTAAATCGGAGCTTGATATCTTCTTAGGCTTTTTCATTTCTTATTCGATTTCTACCGAATTTTCAGACGAGTATATACAACCGAATGATCTGAAATATACCGGTCGTTTTGTTTTGCGGGTAATACTTTATGTTCCATCGTTTTTATACCCTTGCTTACAAAGACGTAATCAATAAACTCCCGTTTTTCTTCGGGAACTCTGCCAAAGCCGTGAAAAGTCCATTGCGGACCCTCTTTGGATTCAGCGATATCCCTTGTATGCATCCATTCGTCCGATTCGATGATAGGCTGGATGACTTCCGATTCGGGAGAAGCATTAAAATCTCCGGTTATTATTACCGGCAATCCTTCGCTTAATCTCTTTGTTTGGCTTAGAAGGAGATTTACGCCTTCCCGACGGGCCTGTTTCCCTACATGATCGAGATGCGTATTGATGAAGAAAAATTGTTTTTTGGTTTTTTTCTCCATGAATATCGCCCAGGTAGCGATACGCTCGCAAGCGCCGTCCCAACCTCTTGAGCCTGCCCGATCGGGCGTTTCGCTCAACCAGAAATATCCTGATTTTATCTCTTTGAAACGTTCTCTTTGGTATAAAATGGCGCTGTATTCTCCTTTTTCTACTCCGTCTTCCCGTCCTACCCCAATGCTATTGTAGTCAGAAAGCAACCATTTGAAATCGTTCAGTTGGTTTACAAGCGCTTCCTGAATCCCGACTACATCTGTATTCTGATCTTGAATGGTCTGAGCGGCTATTTCCTTCCGATATTGCCAATTGTTGAGGCTGTCTTCTGGGTTATCGTAACGGATGTTGAAGCTCATCACATTCAACTCCAATGGTTTACTGTTACACGAAGCAAAAGCAAGAGCCATTAATAAAATATAAAAAAATTTCTTCTTATTCATTTGTATTGCATTTATTTCACAAACAAGTTTGCTGCTGGAATCGGCTCAAACTGCGATGAACCGGGTATTTTCCAGGCCCAGCTTAATTCTTCTTCCTCATAATTTTCAAAATATAAAAGCTTGTAAAAATGGTATCCCTTTTTCAAAGCCGTACGTCTAGTTGCCATAACCGCAGCATGTGAGCCGTCATTATCGACAATTTTTTCATTGTCTATATACAATGCGCTTCCATCGTCTGATTTAGTCATAAACTCATACACTCCATCCTGAGGAGCAAAAAGAAGGCCTGTAAATATATAGGCAAAGTGGTCTGTCCGTTTGGCTTCTCTGATAGAGGGTTCCGGCATGATTCCTTTGGCTGAGAGCGAAGACTTTTCAATCTGCTCAACCAAGCGATACTTTCCCTCAAAATAACAGTAGCGGGTTCCATTTTCTAAAGCCTGAATCGTCTGCGGCCTGTGAAATTGGGCCTTTGTTGCTTGAATCTCAAAAATACGGCTGGGAGCATATCCTTCCTTATATGCTCTGGCTTTAAGAATTGAGCTGTTGGTCAATAGAATCGGATGGGCATACAACAGGGATGTTTCATCCGGGTCTTTTCCGTTCAGCGTATAATAGATAACTGCGTCTTGGGTTGTTGAAGCCAAATCCACTTCTATGCTGTCGATAAAGAGATTTAAGTCTTTTGTTGTGTAGGGAATAGATGCCGCTTTTCCTTGCGTCAGAGAATAAGGACGATCAGCCTCATTCACTCCTCTGCTTTTATTGGGAGTCGGTCGTAATACAAATTGCAGGAGCCCGCCTTGCATCAAGTCCTGATAAGTGATGTAATTTTTCGTAATTTCTTTCCCGTTCAGGATTACTCGGTCGATATAACCGTTTTTTTGAGGATTGTTCGCCCTGATTGTCAACCGTTTTCCGTTAGCCAGCTTTACGGTTGATTTTTCAAATAAAGGCGTTGTCAGCACGAATTGATTCGATCCAGGACATACGGAATAAAAGCCCAAACTGCTGAGGATATACCATGCCGACATTTGTCCGCAGTCTTCGTTTCCGCAAATTCCTTCAGGAGTTGGTTGATACATTTCGGAAAGTATGCGGCGCGTCATTGCTTGGGTTTTCCACGGCTGTCCCGCATAGTTATACAGATACGCTATGTGATGGCTCGGTTCATTCCCGTGCGCATATTGTCCGATCAGACCCGTAATGTCCGCCATTTTTCCGTCTATTCGCGCATCAACGACAAACAGACTGTCCAATTGCTCAATAAAAACCTCTTTTCCGCCAAAAAGTTCGATCATTCCGTTTACGTCGTGAGGAACGAAAAAGCGGTATTGCCAAGCGGTTGCTTCGGTATAGGCGCGGGCCGGTTCCAATGGATTGAAGGGCGTATCCCAGTTGCCGTCCATCCGTTTTCCTCTGAAAAATCGAGTGCATCCATCGAATACCCGAATATAAGATAATGCCCGTTCGGTATATTGTTTCGATTCGTCTTCTTTTCCCAGTTCTTTGGCAATCTGTGCTATGCACCAGTCGTCATACGCATATTCGAGCAAACAGGATACCGACTCTTTTTTGATATTGGAAGGAATAAAGCCATACTTTACGTAGTAATCTAAACCTTTTGTATTTTTATTAGACGATACTTTCATTGTTTCGTAAGCCTTCTGTATATCGAACCCTCTGATTCCTTTCCTGTAAACGTCTGTAATTACCGAGACGGAATGATAGCCTATCATGGTACGGGTCTCTCCTGCCGACAGCGGCCAAATTGGAAGTTCGCCCGAAGCATCGTACATCTCCAGATACGACTGAATCATATCGGTTACAAGGGTCGTATCGGTAAGCGTAAGCAAGGGATTCCAAGCCCGGAATGTATCCCAGATGGAAAAAGTTGAATAATATTTTCGACCGGCGGTTTGCCGGCCTATGGTACTGTCATGGCGGCGATACTCTCCATTCAGATCGCTCATCGTATTCGGAACGATCATCGAATGGTAAACAGCCGTATAAAAATTTTTCAAATCCGCTTTGTTACCTCCTTCTACTGTGATGCCGGAAAGAGCTTTGATCCATAAATTGCGAGCCTGATTATGTACTGCGTCAAAGTCAAATCCTTCCGCCTCCCGATCTAAATTTTCCCTTGCATTGGATTCGCTGACAACCGATATTCCCACTTTCACAACAATAGGTTCTCCCGTCGATACTCCGAATTTTGCGATCATTTGCTGATTACTGCTTTTCGGATTCTCATTTCTATCTAAAATAGCGCCGTCGCAGATATGCTCTACCGATTGAAAATCTTTTGAAAATCGAGCTGCGAAAAATAGGTATTGGTTGCTTACCCATCCCTGTGAACGGCGCATTCCTGTTATTTCATTCTTTGCGGTTTGCCTAATAACCAGCGAATCGATGGTCTCATTAGCCAGCAAATGCGCCATATCGATGATTATCGACTCGTTTTTTCCTTTCCCGAAAGTATAACGATGGACGCCGGTATAGGTAGTAGCCGTCAACTCGACTTTTATATCTTCTTCTTCAAAAAATACGGAATAATATCCGGGGGCCGCTTTTTCTTTTTTATGGGAAAAAACAAGCGGTTCAAAAATAGAACCTTCCGGATTTAGTTTTATCTCTTTAGAAGTAGGGTGAAACAAAATATCGCCCAAATCGGCACAACCGGTACCGCTCAAATGAGTGTGGGAGAATCCCAATATGGAAGAATCGTTGTAGTGATAACCTGAACAAGCGTCCCAGTCGCCTGTACGAGTATCGGGACTCAATTGTACGGCTCCGTATGGAATAGTAGCTCCGGGGTAGGTATGTCCGTGAAAACCAGTACCAATAAAGGGATCTACATAGTCGATTGGTTCTTTCAGACCGACAGAACAATCGCTGAATAAAAGAATAAATGGAAGTAAAAGAAAAAATAGTTTCATTTTTCGTGATTTTGACTGCCGAGGGCTGTCCCAAAAGCGCCGTGCCATTGCAATCGGTATTTATTTTGCATTCTTATTACTTAAAGTTGGAATAACCGTCTAAAGGATTATTTGCCAACAGGTAGTCGGTATTCTCGATTTCCCGTTGAGGGATAGGAAAATGAGCGTCTTTTGCCGGATCGAACGTTCTCGGCCCGCGAGGGTCCGTTGCTGAAGTAGCGGCAGCATACACTTCTTGCGCCAATCCCCATCGTACTAAATCGTAATGACGTTCGTCTTCATAAGCCAGTTCGCAACGGCGTTCGTTTACCAAATCGTTGAATGTCGGCGCAACAATCGCTTTGCTTGCGTCGCCTCCGAAGGCTCTTACTCTTACTTCATTGAAAGACTGAGCCGCTGCAGGTACGCCTAATGTTCTATTGTTTGCGCCTCCTCCTGCCAAAAAGATTTCAGCTTCTGCATGGATCAGCAATACATCGGCATAGCGAAGTAAAGGAATGTCTTCCCCGCTTTCCCAGTTCCAACCGGATAGTTTATTATAAGCCGCTAAATATTTTGTTCCCATATAGCCGGTAGTCATATCTTTGATATCCGCTTCTGTAAGAACTTGCGCTTTTCCAAGAAAATGGACTTCATCGCCCGCGCCGACTAAGGTCGCTTTTCTTCTTAAATCACCCGGTTCGAATGCTTCGTAAAGACTTTTGGTAGGAGCAAAGTAGTACCATCCCGTACCGCTCGACAGGGTAGCGGACAACAGGACTACCGAAGTGACGGTTCCCTGATTTCGGATCGGTTTGTTCACTAAATTAAACAAAACCTCTTTGTGTTTTTCTCCATCCGGCGAGAATAAGTGTGCATATCCGTTGTTATCCGTAAGGTCCAAAGAATATAGACCCGAGTTTATAACTTTTTCCGCAGCGGCTTTCGCTTCGGCGTATTTACCCCAATGAGCATATACTTTCGCCAGTAAACCATAGGCAGCTCCCAGATTTGGCCGTCCCAGATTGGCATTTTCCAAAGTCCAAGCATCCTGTTTTTCGTAATAAGCAATAGCCGTTTTCAGGTATGCCTCTATACGATTGTAGGTTTCCGTTTTCGTTTCGCGGGGCTTGTTGATTTCTTCCGGACGATTGTAGTCGTAGAATGGAAGTCCGCCATATCTTTTGGCCAGATAAAAATAAGCATAAGCGCAGATAAAGTTGGCTTCCCCTAAAAACAAATTCCGATTTTCTTCCGGCATTTCGATTGAAGCGGCATGCTTTATCACATCGTTTGCCCGCCGGATCACTTTGTACATCAGTTTCCAGTTGGAAAACTGTCCGCCGGATGCGTTAACTGTCGTACGAAATTCGGTAAGCGCTGCGTCGTCTTCCTTATTTCGATTGATCACCATATCATCGCTTGCAGGCCCTGCCCACCAGTGTCCTCGACCGAATCCTTCTTCGTCATAAAAAGGCGCGTATGCCGAATTGATGGCTAACTGTACGTCTGCTTCGGTATTCCAGAAGTTGGATATGCCATAAGGTTCTTTATCCAAGTCGCAAGCCGAAAAGGATAATGCCAACAGTAATATACCTAATAATGAATATTGTTTCATAAGATTTTTTCTTTATTTTAAATCGTGTTAAATTACGTGTTAAATTATAAGCAGGTCTACGACCTTAAAAATGAATATTAAGTCCCATTATAAATGTTCTCGGCTGAGGAAACTGTCCGCGATCCACTCCTATTTCTCGAACGCCGATAGCCTGATCGATTTCATTTGCATACGTTTCTCCCAGCTCTGGATCGAAGCCTTTATATCGGGTGAATGTCCATAAATTCTGCATCGTCACATATAGTCTCAACTTTTCAGCTTTCAGTTTTTTTGTTAAATTTTTGTCGAATGCATATCCCAATGTCAGCGTCTTTAATCGTAGATAATCTCCCTGGTCTATATAATAATCCGAAAATCTGCGGTTATTATTTTTATCGCTGACAGTCACGCGAGGTCCGTTGCCATTCGGATTATTCGTCGGATGATACCGATTCAGGATCGCTGCAAACTGATTGTAACGGGCGTCAACGAACATCCCTTCGTATTTCAGCGCATTGAAGATTTCATAACCGGCCACGCCCTGCAAGAAAAAGCCAAGATCAAAACCTTTATAAACGGCATCCGAACCGAAACCGTAAGTAAAGTCGGGGAATCCGTTTCCAATGTTGGTTTGATCTTTCGAATCTAAGACGCCATCTCCGTTCACATCCAGAAATTTCAAGTCGCCTATTTTAGCTGCCGGCTGTATTTTTTTGCCTTCGCTGTTCACATACGAATCTATTGCCTCCTGCGTTTTGAAAACGCCTCCGCTTTTGTATCCGTAAAAGTGTGCAATAGGCTCTCCCACTCGGGTACGAGTGATATTGGTACTTCTATAAGCGCTTGTGAACATGTTTGCATTGCCGGTACCCATTGCTGTTACTTCATTTTTTACCTTGCTGAAATTTCCGTAAGCGCTAATGGAGAAGTCATTTATTTTGGTATTGTACGAAAGATTCATGTCGAAGCCTTTGTTGCGTACTCCGGCCACATTCATCCATTTACCTCCGTCGATACCCGCTAAAGATGGAACAGGAGCTTCAAATAATACATCCGACGAATTTTTGATGAAATAATCGAATCCAAAATCGAATTTGTTCAAGAAACTAATATCGAATCCGAGGTCTGTCTGGGTAGTTACCTCCCATTTCAAATCCGGATTTTCCAAGGTGGATTCATAACGACCAAAAGAAACATTTTCGCTTGCGCCAAATATTGTATTGTGTCCGTCGTCGTCCGTTGTATTGGCTACAATTACTTTGGTTGGGTAAAAGCTTCTCACATCTTGGTTGCCGAGCTGTCCCCAGCTTGCTCGGAGTTTCAGATTTTGGATTGCTTTGTCTTTCAGCGTTTCGAAAAATGATTCTTCCGATATGCGCCACCCTCCCGATACCGAGGGAAAACTGCCCCATCGGTTGTGCTTCCTAAATTTAGAGGAACCGTCGACACGGAAACTGGCCGATGCTAAATATCTATCTGCAAATGAATAGTCTAAACGGCCAAAATAAGACTGCATAGCCCATTCTTCGCGGCCTCCCTGCAACCAAGCAATTCCGGTAGCAGCCGACAAATAACGCTGCGACTGGTCTTCGGAAATAAATCCTGTGCCGCGAGCGTTTGTATATTCCGTATTGTATAATTCATAAGAAGTACCTCCCAATAACATCAGCTTATGAAAGCCTAAAGTCTTGTCGTATCTCAATGTGGTCGTAGTGATCCATTTGGCATCAATCCACTCTCTTTGAGTCAACTCGTTGGAATTGGATGCCCTGCCGGCTTCGGGTACGCGCGTCACAAACCATTTATCTTCCCAATTTGTCCAGTCGTATCCCAGATCGGTTTTTAATGTAAAGTCGTTCAATAATTTCCATTCGACATATACATTTCCGAAAATACGGTCGCGAGTCCGTTTGCGATCGGCGCGGTCTACCGTTGCTACGGGGTTACGCAAGTCAGCTCCAAGTTCTCCGCTGCCGTTGTAAATTTTTTTCGCTTTGTCTTTGTACACGGGTACCGAAGGATCGTATTGCAAAGCCGGAGCAATAGCGCCGTTAGCGCCCATTTCGGGAACAATCCCTTGTTTTGAATGGGTAAGCATTAAGTTTTCTCCAACTTTGAAATTCTTGAATAAATCGTACTCTGTATTTATACGGAAAGTCGCACGTTTGTAGCTTGAATTTTTCAATATTCCATCCTGAATAAGATGTCCTCCCAGAACATTGTATTTGAATTTATCGTTGCCGCCCGAAAGAGAGAGGTCGTAATGGCCCTGATAAGCGGCATCGGAAAAAATTTCATTCTGCCAGTGGGTTCTTGTTGCTTTGGCATAATCCGACTCATAATACTGGGAAGGCATTCCAGTGTAGCCATCGTATTGAATAGCATTATTATACGCTTCCAGATGAATTTGATTCCGCTGTTCTGCATTCAAAAGATCAATCTTTTTCTGCATAGTCGAAAATCCGTGATGCGTATTAAAAGCAACATTAATCTTGTCCGACTTAACCCCTTTTTTGGTCTGGATAATCACAACGCCATTCGCCGCGCGCGAACCGTAAATGGCAGCAGAGGCCGCATCTTTCAGTACATCAATGCGTTCGATGTCGCTCGGATTGATGTCGTTCATATTGCCGGCAGGCATTCCGTCGATCACATACAACGGTTCGTTATTGCCAAAGGTACCCATCCCGCGAATGCGGATCGAAGTTCCGGCTCCGGGCGCTCCACTGCTCTGAAGGACTGTGACCCCGGACATCCGTCCCTGTAAAGCGCTGTTTATTCCCGTAACAGACATATCATTGATATTTGCCATTTTTACGAAGGAAACAGCGCCTGTCAAATCGGCTTTCCTTTGAGTAGTGTATCCCACCACTACCACTTCTTCCAGATTTTGCATATCCTCTTTCAGGCTGATATTCAAACTGGACTGGTTGTCTACTTTTATTTCCTGTGAAAGGTATCCGAAATATTTAATCATTAAAGTTGCATGGATCGGGACATTCAGGGTAAAATTTCCGTCGATATCCGTCACGGTTCCGGAAGCGCTTCCTTTAACGATTATGCTTGCTCCAATCAACGGTTCTCCTTTTTCGTCCAGCACTATCCCATTTACGTTTTTTTTATTTTCTAAGTCCGTTTGGGAAAATGCTTTCCCGCTAATTGCGAGCATGGATAAGAATAAAATAATTCTCAGAATGTGTCTTTTGTTCTTTTTCATGATTCCGTAAAAAAATAAAGTTTTGTATGCTATCTTCAATGAAGAATATATATAAAACCTCCACAGGCTGTAATTCCCTTACGGAACATCCGATTTTTTAAAGTTTTTTAAACCATGAGCGTATGTAAGGACCCTTAGGCGATTACTACCGTAGAATATAGACAGCGACCGGATCTCCTAAAGCAATTGTAGCCGCGGCCAGAAAAATGGCCGTGATTTATTACCGAATGATGACTTCTAAACAAGCATACAATCCCCAAGCTTTAATCAACTATCAAGAAAAGTATAAATTGCAAAAAATCAAAAACTTAGAGAAATATTTAAATAAATTGAGAGAGGCGGTTTGAATGGCTGTTACATAAGAGAATAAGGTTTGTAAATTATCCAACAATTTGCAAACGAGCATGCATCGAGAAAATAAAAGTGATAAAAGTTCCTGCAGAGTAAAAACAACTCAACGGATGAGGTATTTAGGTTGACGGCATTATGGGCTTTGGAAAATATATGGAGCTTGACAGGGCAATATTGCCGTCGTGCCGCTTCACCCGCTGCATCGGGCGGAAGCCTTGCTGAATCTTAGCGGCACAAGATTCTCCCATCGATGCATTGGCTCTACAGATCGCTATGGAAAACTATATTTGCCCAAGTCCGCCGTCTACCGCAATTTCACTGCCCGTCAGGTAGGCTGAATCAGCGCAAGCCAGATAAAGCGCTGCCTTTGCAACATCCTCAGGCTGCCCCCATCTTTTCATGGGGACGGCAGATTCGATATATTTATTTATGGCTGCCTGCATTTCTGGCGTGTCCTGAACCGTCAGCGGCGTCTGAATGCAGCCGGGGCTTACACAATTCACACGAATCCCTTTTTCGAGAACTTCATCATCGGCCGCAAGCGTTCTGGCCAAACTCCTCACGGCGGCCTTGGTTGCAGCATATAGCGGGTCGCCGAGACTGCCCCTGTTATTGGCGACCGAACTTGTAAAGATTACGGAAGCCCCTCTCGATAAAAGCGGAAGCGCACGGATAAAGGTAAAGAATACGCCTTTTACGTTAATCCCCATGATAAAATCAAAAAAAGCTTCCTCTGTTTTCTGAATCGGCGGGCAATCGGATACGCCTGCATTGGCGAACAGCACATCAATCCTGCCAAATACCTCTTTAGTCTGCGACATCACATCGTCAATCTGATCTACCTTGGAAACGTCCGCCTGCAAGGCAAGCGTATTTTCCCCCAGTTCTCTTTTTGCTTTTTCAAGCGATTTCGGATTGCGCCCGACAATAACGACGCTCGCTCCATGCTCCTTAAACAGACGGACTGTTGCAAGACCGATTCCGCTGTTTCCACCGGTTATGACGGCTACTTTATCCGCTAACTTCGATTTACTCATAAAAACTCTTTCTTAATCTATAATCTATGTTTGGGTGGCGTTTTAAAAAGTATGCTGATATAAAAAATTGAAAATAAGAACAATGGCATTATTTTTGCACTCTAAAATTTTTATCTTATACCATTTTTGTTTTATGAAAATAATCAGATAGCTTCACTGCCCCCTATTGTCCAAGCGCAAATATAAAGAAAAACGGCAAAAAATCGTCGCGTCAGCAAAATTATTTCTGCAAAGGCTGCGGATGTCAATTGGGGGGCGACGCCGTGTAGAAAAAGTCGGCAGCCAAAAAAGTATTCGACGGCATTCTAAAAAGTAGGATCATTTAATCTGCTGTAAAATAATAATAATTTATAAAACGCATATTACCGTTTTTTCCGTATAGAATTCATCAAGTAATCCATACTTTCTTGAAAAATCACCGAACGGCTAACTTTCATGATAAAGATATACAAAGCGGCAAATAGCGCCGTTTTTGAGACAAACAACCAATAGATGTTTCCAATGTTTTTCGTTACGATCCATGCTGTAAACAAGCAAGCAAGGGTGATAGCCAAATACGGCAGAATATCTTTTAAAACGTCTCTTGTTCGCAGGCTGATCAATTTTTTTCCCCAGTAATGCCAAACGCCTAACCAGAGAAAATTGACGCTCAAAAAAGCGGTCACCATGGGAAGAATTCCCAATGAATGGATGCAAATCAGTATACCGGTTTGTAATAATCCCAAAACAATTGTATTCCCAAGACAAATATTAGATTTTCCGTGCGCAATAATTAATTGAATATATAAAGTGCTGACAGGTAAAAAAGCGCCCCAGATACAGACCAATTGCATGATTTGAATGCTAGCTAACCATTTGTCTGTTATGAGAATGACGATTAATTCAGGAGTTGCCAACGCCAATCCCAGCATGGAAGGAAAAGAAATGAACGCAATGAAACGCAGTAATTTTCTGAAAACTTTTTGTTGATAATTGGGGTTGTAATTGGCTTCAACCAAAACGGGTTGAGCTATTCCCTGAATAATATTGTTGATGAAAAACGAACTCAATGAAGCCCATTTGTACCCTTGTGTATAATCCCCAACTTCACTTTTTGTATAAAAACGACCCAAAAATACAGAAGGGATATTGCTGTTGATCTGATTAAATAATCCATTCAACATCAATCGAATACTGAAAGGAAACATTTCTTTGAGCGGTTGAAAGTTGAATTGAAAATTCGGACGCCACGAAGAATAATGCCATCGCAGAATAGTTCCGCACACGCTGTAGGCAACTGTTTGGGAGACCAATCCCCAATATCCATATCCCAACAACGCCAGAGCGAGGCCTATGCTTAAAGAAACAATCACCGAGCAAATATCGACGATTGTCCTTTCCTTTACTTTCAATTCTTTTTGCAGGAGTGCATTAGGCGCTATGCCCAAACTGCCTGAAAGAAATCCCAAAAATAATATCCGTGAAAGA
Source organism: Candidatus Azobacteroides sp. (assembly GCA_009783445.1). Lineage (GTDB taxonomy): Bacteria > Bacteroidota > Bacteroidia > Bacteroidales > Azobacteroidaceae > Azobacteroides. Next base: position 25,614 of record WRFY01000117.1, read on the forward strand.
TTCTTTAATTCCGGCGCCTTGTAAAAAGCGGCAATCCAAGGGGCGCTAAAGAAAAAAAGAAGATAAATGCTTGCCGCCATTCCAAAAGTAAACCAAAAGACCGCATTGTAATCTTCGTGTACGATTTTTTTTCGATTGATTAATCCGGCTGTGAATCCGCCCTCCTGGATAGTGGAAGCGATAGCTGTGAAAATAGATAAAACGCCAATCAATCCATAATCTTCTTGTGTCAATATTCTGGCTATCAGGATACTAAAACCGATCGACAGAATTTGTTGCAAGCTGCTGCTTATACTCCCCCAATAAAGACCATTGGCCGTTTTTTCTCTAAGAGTTGACTGAGTCATCAGTACACATGCGTTTATCAAAATTACTTCGTGCAAAGATAATTGTTTTATTCAAACAAAAATGAAAAACCTCCTCGCCGTTTGGTTAGCGAAGGAGGTTTTCCACATTTATTAAGGAAACAGAATTGGGAAAATATACGTACTTTTATTTGTTATATGCCTTCATTATTTCTATTTAATAGGTTCGCGAATTTCTGTCACCGTTGCATTTCCCTCACCCTGCATTGTAAAGGCATACGATACTCCTTTAAATTGGCAAAAAGAAGGAACTATTTTACCGCCTTGCTTATTTTCAACTACTTGATACGCATTGTCTTCATCTTTTCTAAAAGCAGTCAAAAATTCACTTACCAAAGCAGGATTTGATCGAATAGTAACGCTCGTTATAATTGATTCCGTCTTTTTTGTGTGCGGATTCTTTTGACGTACAATATTCATATCAACTGATTCAATAGATTCACATTTTTTCACCATTGCTGCAAGGTTTTCCTGCGCCACAATCTTCATCGAAAAGCTTCCCATTACTAAAAGAAGCACTGCAACAAACACATTCTTAGTTTTCATGATTTTGATAATTAAATTCTCATATTTAAAATTTTCCTAACTTTTTTTTTTGCGTTTTCATCTACAAATTTATTCGCTATTTCATTTTTTTGTTCTTCTACTTTCTTCATTACTTTAACATAAGCGTTGTCTTCATTCGCTTGCTGAATAAGTTGTTGATATTCTTTTCGTTGAGCCATTGCCAATTCTACCGTCTTATCTAATTCCCCTCGTATGACATTTAGATCGGTTATTCGCACGCCGTTACGAATAATACAACTTCCTTCGTAAGGATCAAAATCTGGCGTTTGTAATGTTTTCCAAACAGTAATCGACAGTACCAAAAGGATGGAAGCGGCCGCAGCCATCCACCAAGCAACGTGTTGCTTTTTTCGACGCACATTTTTCCTTTTTTGCATCGTGTCGGCAACTTTGAACTCATCTACAATTCCGGTTGCAAAATAATGAAAAACCGGTTTGTATTTCAACAGATCATCGGGAACGTTTTCCCGCATAAAGAAGGCGTATAGCGTGTCTTCTTCTTCAGCCGAACTTAAACCTTCAAAATAACGGTTAATCAGTTCTTCTATAAAGTCATTTTTCGGATTCATCAGTATATTTTTTTTCTAAAAAATAATTCTCTCACCTTTTTTCTGGCGCGGGACAAATTCATCCTCACTGCTTCCGGAGTGCTTCCTGTAATTCCAGCAATTTCATCTATCTCAAATCCATCCACATGTTTCATACGCAGCATTGTTTTTTGTAAATCAGGCAGCTGATCAATTATTAGCATTACCCGTTCTACTTCGTCTTTTTGTTCTAACTGACTCTCAGGAGAAAGAGTTTCGTATACTAAAATACTTTCATTTAACTCTTCGTTCTTTCGTTGACTTCCCTTCAGCAAATTCAGACACAAATGCTTTGTCATCTTATATGAAAGAGCAGGAATATTGTGGTAGTTCTTCAAGTCCTCGCGCATATACCACAATTTTAAAAAGACTTCCTGAATGACATCTTCAGCTTCACTTTCATTTCCTAAAAGTTGCTGTGCATAAAACGTCAATTTTCCCCTTAGCGGAAGTATTTCCCTTTTAAATTGTTCCTGCTCCATGAATAATCTTAAGACATTATTAAGACAATTCAGAATAAAAAATATAACATGGATTTCGATTTTTTTTTCATTCCTATTCGATTTTTTTTTTCGAAGCCTCTGTAAGACGGGCTGGGATGCAGGCGATTCAAACGTAAGAAAATAAAAATATTTAATTGATTATAAATTATTTATATCATCCTTGTATGAACTATTCATTCTATTTTTGTTTATAATTCAAAAAAAAACTTTACTTTTGTGCTGGGTAAGTCCTACACGGTCAGCTCCCAGCAAATCCCCCAGGGCTTGATCGCAGCAAGGGTAGCTGGTCGTAGCGGCGCGATGTAGTAAGCTTACCCTTTTTCTTTCCTCAAGAAGAATAGATTTTCAGATATAAAATTTTATTGTATTATGTTTTCAGGAATAGTTGAAGAAGCGGCAACGGTTGTTAATCGTATAAGTGAACAGGGGAATTTGCACCTGTCGTTGAAATGTTCATTTGTAAATGAATTAAAAATAGATCAAAGTCTTTCTCACAATGGCGTTTGCTTGACGGTAGTCGATTTAAAAGACGATACGTACACGGTAACGGCTATCAAAGAAACGCTGGACAAAACCAATTTGGGCTTATTGCATATTGGCGATAAAGTAAATCTGGAGCGCAGCATGAAGATCAACGGGCGATTGGATGGTCATATTGTTCAAGGACACGTAGATCAGACCGCTGTTTGTACCAAAGTGGAAGAAAGCGATGGAAGCTGGTATTTTACTTTCGAATACACTTTTAATAAAGAAATGGCCAAACAGGGTTACATGACTGTTGAAAAAGGTTCTGTTTGCGTCAATGGAGTTAGCTTAACGGTAGTGAACTCAAAAGATAATAGCTTTCAAGTGGCGATTATTCCTTATACTTATGAGAATACGAATTTTCATCAAATCAAAGAAGGAACCGTAGTGAATTTGGAATTTGATATTATAGGAAAATACCTAAGTAAATTAATTCGATACATGGAATAAAAAAACATTCTTTTTGCCAAAATTATACTTTTATTCTGCTTTTGCAGGGGAATGCAAAAGCATATTTGTTAATTAAGCTAATTTATCAGAAAGTAAAAAATGAAAAAACAAACATCACTTTTCTTCTTATTTTTTGCCATTTTTTATTCATCCTGTATCAACCACGATTACGATTTAGACAATGATACCATTGATAAAAATGTGGTAGTGAGCCCTGAGGGAATGAATATGCCTTTCGGTAATGTAGAAAAAATTTTTATTTATGAGAAAATCGGTTACGACGATATCCGAGTGGCGGGCGATGGATCGCTTTATATTGAATATGAGGGTGATTTGGACAACAAACAATTCAAAGTACCCAATTACAACATTGATTCCATTGATCCGATAAATACAAGCAATATTTCCATTCAACTTCCTACAGGAATTTCAACTATTTTCGACTTTTCTTCTTTTTCTGGTAATGTTCCTCTGCTGGAAGGAGAAACAATCGGATATGAAGTGACTAAACCTATATTTGAAAGCGAAAATTGGACGATCAATCCCAATCAAATCATTTTCGACTCTTTTACGATTAACCTAAAATTTATTTTGCAGGGATTTAGCAATGTAAATGGCAGCGCCAAAGTAAATCTCTACCTAACCTTTCCCGATAATTTTGAAATAGAAGGCGAAACCTTGGATGCAAAAGGAAGAATTATCCGAACTATTGATTTTAATAAAACGAGCAACACCTATAGCCTGCCCAAAGGAATAGAAGTCAAATCGTATAAATATCCAGCCAATGGACGCTCCGATATTCGCTTTGATCTGGATTTTGGAGCAATCAATGGATTCAAAGGGAATGTAAACAATCCGTCGTTTCAATTGACGTTTATCACGGACAACGACCGCATAGCCATTCAATCTGTAAATGGTCAAGTGACTGGAAAAGAATCTATTCAAGGTGAAATAAACGGCTTTGAAGCCTTAAAGAGCTCGTTTGGAGAAGACGCTAAATTGCAGTTTGAAAATCCATCTTTATTTTTGAATGTGACAACCAATTTAGGTGCAAATTTTTATTTGAATATTGATAAAATAGACGCTCACAACGGACAGTCTATATCTTTGGATAAAAACGACGGTTTACTGTTTACAAAACCAACCAGCTTAAATACTCAAAAAACAACTTCGTACTTTATAGCTCCCTTACCTGACCAGGGCGCTCCTGCTGGCGCTACGGGGAAAAAGTTGGCTTTGGATGAACTGTTTTCCTCTATTCCGGAAAAAATCAGTTATGAATTTTCGATGAATGTCGACGAACCGAATGCTATCTTGGCATATAGCAATTTGATTCTGCAAGGAAATTACAAGTTTACGCTTCCGTTCGATTTCGAAGACTTAAAAATTCATGTAAGAATACCGCCGATCAATCTGGGAGAAGATGTATACGGCAAGTTTTTTCACTATGTAAAAGATGCAATTACGATTCAGGCGGATACGGTCATTATTTCTGCGGAAAAAATCAATCCGCTTCTGATAACGGCTACGCTCCAATTCTTAGATGCTGAACAACAGGCGATAGAGATCAGCAAAAAATCGGTCGCATTAGCGCATGGATTAAACAAAGATACGTTTGCCATCGATTTTTCCAAGCAAGATTTGGATAACATGCAAAATGCAAGGTATTTAAACATTGAATTTACAGTGGAAGGAAAAGGCTCCCTTACTCAAAATGATTATATAGATATTCGGGGTTTACGTTTTATATCCGACGGAGGAATTCACTATGAATTGAATTTATAATTTTATTTATACAGTAAAAACATGAATGATGTTAATTTTTTTACTCAAAATATAAAAACATTCCTTTTCATTGCAGGGCTTTGTTTTACTTTTCATTCCACATTTGCTCAGTCGTCTAATACCGAATATTTTATGTCGTCTTCTTTTACAAAGACGTTTACAAATCCGGCTAAACGTCCCGAAAAAGGTTATGTGGGGATTCCTGCCTTGACGAATGTGGCTGTCGATCTGAAAACCAATACATTGAATTTAGATAATTTTTTATTTCCGGGTGTGGGAGAAAATGGGAAAACCGGATGGTTTTTGAATGAAAATGTTAGTTATGATGATTTTATGGAAAACATTTCTTCTAAAAATTATTTGGGAGTAAATGTCGACTATACCATCTTAGGCGCTGGATTCTATGTAAAAGATTTATTTTTGTCGTTTGATATAAGCGCAAGAGCCAATGCAGGCATCAACCTCCCTAAAGACCTTTTTGATTTTGCAAAAACCGGTTTTGCAACGGGCGAAGAGGCCGAAAAAGTCTACAATCTGAGCAATCTCAGAGCAAATGCAAATGCATTCACTCAAATAGGGTTTGGAGGATCCTATCCTTTCCTGGACAGCTCCTTAACGCTGGGCGCTAAAATCAAAGTCTTGTTAGGGGTTGCGCATGCCGATTTCAATTTAGACGAAATGCGTATTCAGATTAACGACAATGTGTGGAAGGCATCCACTCAAGCCTCCGGAGTTATGATAATACCCACTGTACAAGTAGAATACGATAAAAAAGGAAAAGTACGCAGATTCAATACCGACGGTTCTTTTTCTTTTGTCAATGGTTGGGGCTTAGGATTGGATTTAGGCGCTACGTTTAAACCCAGTCGGATTTTCAACTTCACAGGCGATTTTGCATGGTTGGATAAGTTAACCATTTCGGCAGCTTTAACGGATATCGGCTTCATATCGTGGAATAAAAACAAAATGATTTCCTTGACAACGAATCCCCAAGAATTAATTGTAACAGGAAATCATACCATTGATATAAACGAATCAGATAATTTATTTAAAGATATAAGAGACAATTTAGAAGATGCTGTTGCTTTTTATCCTTCTACTTCCTCTAAAACCACCAGCGGTTTGGGTGCCAAACTGAATTGGGGAATGGAGTTTGCCCTCATGAAAGATCAGTTGAATATCGGTTTTCTGAATACAGCTTATTTCAATCCGGTCAAAACCATTTCGGAATTTACGATTGCAGGAGCCTATCGACCGTTGAGCGGAGTAGAAGTGGGATTAAGTTATTCGTTTGTCCATAGCTCTTTTCAGACGATCGGATTTGCCTTGCATTTAGGGCCGTGTTTTTATATTTCCAGTGATTATGCTATTCCTCATGTGAATTCCCAGTTTATTCCTACTTCGAGCCAAGCGTTCAACGTTCAGTTTGGATTTGCCATTCCTATTGGAAAAAAGCATCAATAAATAAAACAGGCGCTTCATTATCCATATCCTATAACTATAGTTTTCTCCCTTTGCTTCAAAGGTAGAAATAACAAATGGACGGTTTTCATCGTTTCTCATTTTGGTACTACAGTCCATGAGATTGTAAATTTTTGGAAACAAAAGTAAAATAACTTATAACTCCTATTATGGAAAAATTAAAAGATGTACTAAAATCGCTATTCTTGATTTTATTTTGTATAACAAACGTTTGTGCACAGCCTAAAACAGGTTCGTGGGGCGATCAGGGGAACGGCACCTATATCAATCCTATTCTTAACGCAGACTATTCCGACCCCGATGTAGTGCGCGTAAACGATAAATATTATATGGTATGTTCCGAATTTCAGTTTATGGGAATGCCTGTGCTCGAATCGGAGGATATGGTGAACTGGAAAATTGTAGCTCAGATTTATTCACGCTTGGATTTTCCCGATTACGACAACGTAAACAGCTATTCGAATGGTTCATGGGCGCCGGCTATCCGTTACCATGCAGGGAAATTTTGGGTGTATTTCTGCACTATCCCCGAAGGCTTGTTTATGTACAGCGCCGAAAAAGTCGAAGGGCCTTGGAGCATGACGTTGGTCAAGAAAGTCGAAAAATGGGAAGACCCGTGTCCTTTCTGGGATAGCGATGGCAAGGCTTATCTTGTACACAGCCTACACGGTGCAGGTCCAATCATTCTTCATGAGATGAACGAAGATGGGACACAATTGCTGGACGATGGCGTTACCGTTTATACAGGGCCGGTGGCCGAAGGTCCCAAAATGTTCAAGCAGGGGGAATATTACTATATTAGTATTCCCGAAGGAGGCGTAGGTACGGGTTGGCAAACTGTTTTGCGTTCTAAAAATATTTACGGGCCTTATGAAAAGAAAGTGGTTTTGGAAACGGGCGGCACTTCCATTAATGGGCCGCATCAAGGAGCATTAGTGGACACTCCCGAAGGCGAGTGGTGGTTTTATCATTTCCAGCAATTTGGCGCCGTAGGGCGGGTAGTGCATTTACAGCCTGTTTGGTGGATCGATGGTTGGCCGCAGATGGGCGTGGATATGGATCGCAATGGCATTGGCGAACCGGTGTATGTATGGAAAAAGCCAGCGACAGGTAAAACGTTTCCTATCCATGCGCCTCAAACGGATGATGATTTTCGTGCGTCGACGCTTGGCTTGCAGTGGCAGTTCAACCACAATCCCGACAACATGGCTTGGTCGCTTACCCAGAATCCAGGATACTTGAGTCTGAATGCACGGAAAAGCGATAGTTTTTTGAGAGCGAAAAACATCCTCACTCAGAAAATCATGGGGACGTCGGGCGAAGCCGTCGTTGCGCTCGATCTCAGCCAAATGGCCGAAGGACAAAAAGCAGGCTTGTGCAGTTTCGGTTCCATGTACAATCTGTTTGGCGTATGTCGGGTAGGGGATAAAAATTATTTGTTTTTTGAAAACAATGAAACCTTGTTCAATCAGCCGCAGCAACTTCCCGATGGTACCAGAGTGCGGATTAACTATTTCGACACTTCAAAAAATTATTTTGAAAAGCGGCCTATTGCAACCCCAGTGATTTATTTGAAAGTAAAACTTGATTTTCGGACCAATGTAAATCATTTTTATTACAGTACAGACAATCGACTTTTCGTTCCTTTCGGGAAGGATTTTCGTACTGTATTTGGTTTTTGGAAAGGAGCGCGTCTCGGACTTTTCAGTTACAACGAACTGAAAGATGAGGGTGTTGCGCTTTTCAGTCAATTCAAGTATGATTATGAGGGTCCGAAATAAATTGCCTCATAAATCAAATATTTGAAATCATAATGATCTTTAGCGGCATATTATTCGGAAATAACGAACGCAGTACGAAAAACAAGACGATAGAAACCGAGATGCCGTCTTGTTTTGTTGATTTGAATCTTGATCAAATCATTCATGCGATTGCTGCGCCTAAAGAAGAATATAATCCGGCTTCTTGCTTTTGAGACATTCGATTTTGTATCAATAATAGCGATGGGCAGTACCCATCGCTATTATTGATAAACGCTCGTTCAGAATCGTTTACAAATCATTTCGTCGCATTTTCCAACCGTTTCATAATAGTGAAAATAAACAGCGCCGAAACGAGGCATAAAGCAATCAAAATACCCCAAACAGCCCAAAGCGGCAGGCTGCTTTCCCACAAAGAAGCCGGAATAGAAGTGAGGTAATTACCGATAGCTGTTGCGGCAAACCAACCGCCCATCATCAAGCCTTTGTATTTGGGAGGCGCCACTTTGGTTACGAATGAAATTCCCATCGGACTCAGCAAAAGTTCTGCAAACGTTAATACTAAATAAGTACTAATCAGCCAATTTGGCGAAACAAGCAAATTGCTTACCCCGCCCATCGATTTCAATTCGGAGGGACTGGAAAGATGGGTGGAGATAAAAGCCAGTATCAAAAAACCAATGGCCGCCACAAACATACCCAAGCCAATTTTACGCGGGGTAGAAGGTTCTTTTCCCGACTTGGCCAATGCTCCGAACAAAGCGATGGAAATGGGAGTCAACGCTACCACAAAGAAAGGATTGAATTGTTGAAAAATTTCAGGCTTAATAACGATTGAAGATTGCGTATAAATGTATTTTACAACCAAAATGACTGCACAAACAGCCAAAATACCGCCGGAGATCCATTTACCTTTGCTTTCCTTCGATTGAAACAAACCGAATAAAGCATATATTCCGATGGCAATAAGCGCCAAATTGATCACATCAAATCCGATGCGATTCAATCCGTCAACCGTTTTTGCCGTATAATCGCGCGCAAACCAAGTCATGGTCAGCCCGTTTTGATGAAACGACATCCAAAAGAAAATCACTACGGCAAATACTAAACAAAGCGCTACAATTCGTTGACGGGTTTGTTGCGGAGTCAGTTCTGTTTCCGTTGTATTTTTTTTGCCGTTGCTTTGTTCCGCTAATTGTTTGGAATTAAAATCGGCATGCTGATACAATCGGCGTGTGGAAAGATAAATAATCATGGACAGGATAAGCGAAATGCAAGCAACGCCGAAACCGTAATTATACGATTCGGATAATTTGTCTATATACGTTTGGCTGAATGCAGCCATGTCGCCGATGGCAGCCGGTTGAAGAGCCGCCAGTCCGGCCAGTTCATTGTTTCCCTCCGTAGTGATGGTTCCGTTCAAAAATTGATGAGCCAATGCCGGTATGTGTGCATCGTAAAATAAGCCGGCTTTAGACATAAAAAAATCGGTCACTTTAGAAGCCGCTGTCGGAGCGAACATAGCGCCGATATTAATTGCCATATAAAAAAGGCTGAAACCGGGGTCGCGCTGATTTTTATACTCCGGCGAATCGTATAAATTTCCCACCAGTACCTGAAGATTACCTTTGAAAAGTCCCGTACCGAGCGAAATAATAAATAATGCAGCAATCAAAACAGGCATCGACATGCCCGGAATAGCAAGCAACAGATAGCCTAAAAACATGACAACGATGCCTATGGTCACCGTTTTTCCGTAACCCAACCAGTTGTCGGCAATAAGGCCTCCCAACAAAGGTAAAAAATAGACCGCAGCCAGAAACCCGCCAAAAATTTGACCGGTCATCTGAGGAGATAGTCCGAACTTTGCTTGTAGAAATAAAACAAAAATAGCGAGCATGGTATAATAGCCAAACCGTTCGCCGGTATTAGCCAAGGCCAATGCGTATAATCCCTTTGGATGATTTTTAAACATAAATTATTATTTTTTATTGATTTATAAATGTAATTACAAAAATATATTTGTTTTGGCAAAAGCGCCTTATTTTACAAATTTCATAGTTTCAATTCCGCTCTGTGTTTCAAGACGGATAATATAAATTCCTGGCGTTAGTTTTGGATTAATCATTTGGGTTTGATCGCAGGTGTTTTTTTCAACTAAAATACCGGAAGCATTATATATTCTGTAGGAACAAATACCGGAAGTTTCAAGTATAATCCGATCATCCACTTTCGATATTTTGGCTTTACCTGTTCGAATCATTTTTGGAAGGGCCGTTTCATCGGATTTCAATTCGCCATATATAATTCCTCTTCCCACGGTACTCATATATACCCGACCATAAACATTCATATCCCCTTTTACAAACTGAGCATTGCCCGGCCCTCCAAATTGATGGGAATCATCATTGATGCGGATCCAATTTACTCCTTCGTCATCCGAACGATATAATCCCATCGGATCGGTATTTGCTGGTTTTCCCCAAATATACAAAGAGGGATAGGATTTGCCCCCTGCCGCTTTCCCTACGCCGACGCAAGTTGCCGCGTTCAGAGGAATAATAGTAATGCTTGGATTTGCCGTATGCGCATCGGTTATCCGCCCCAAACCGCCGGTATTGCGGGGATACCAGATTTCGCCGCTTATTCCGGGTACGACGGTCAACCGGTTATTGTATGCTTCCGGTAAGGAAACGGATGTATATTCGAACGCACCGGCTGTTTCGTTGTAAGTGTAGGCGCGCAGAGTATTGTTTACATTGGCGTAAAAAACGTTTTCTTTTTCATAATCAGCAAAGAATCGTATATTATTGGCCGTTATGCCCGGCATTTCTGTCCAACTTGCTCCTTTGTTGAATGTGTAATAGGGATGTGCGTCCGAAGGAGTTGCAACGATACATTGTCCATCGGCTCCCACCGCGCACCAGCCGTTTGAGGCAGTAGAAAAAGGCTTGGAAAGTTTAGACCAACTTTCTCCCCCGTTCTCGCTCCAATAGAGATCACTGCCTGTACGAACCATTGCATAAGGCGCTTTTCCTGCCACTCCCAGTCCGGTTGTTGTTCCCATAGTCGGATTATATCGATCCTGAAATTTTGTTATGTCTGGATAAACAAATCCATCGTAATCGGCAACAACAGTCGCTACAGGCGCTCCGGGCAAGCTTACCAGTTCGTTTGGGACTGTTTCTTCCAGATTTGTAACCGCCATTTTGAATACGGGTTTTGCATCCCACAAATTTTCGGTCAGGTAAATTCCGTTTCCGGAAATGAAAAAAGCCCTGTTTCGATTGAAAGGGTCTATTTTGGAAGAACCCGTCCAATGCATTTGCGAGCTTTTTTTCAGCCATTCAATAGTGGGTTCGTTATACGAAACGGATAGCGGACTGAACAAATTTTTCCAAGTCATCCCGTCATTGGTAGAAATAAATATCTGGTCGCCCCATGTTGTATTTCCGGTAATCCATGTTTGCGCCTGCCAAACCGAAAGAGTAGTCACTAAGAGACGATCGGGATTTTCAGGATCGACCGATACCTCGCCAAATGAAAAATTATCCGGAGATATGTCCGTCCATGTTTTCGCAGCTAAATCATATTTTTTGACGGCTCCCTTACCGTTTGTACTTGGTCCTTCGGTATCGGTATAAGTAATGTATAATTTACCATTCGAAAGCAAGCAACGGTGCGCCCTGTAAGTAGTCGTCTGATTTTCGACCGCTTGCCACGAATCTCCGCCGTCGGAGCTTACGAACAAATTATTTCCGCCGCTATATTGCAATCCCACATAAATTTCGGGGGTAGCGTTTCCCGGAGTAGTCGAATTGGGAATGTATTGAACGAACGCCACTTTTCGGTTATCTGGGAAAATAGCATTAGCCAATCTTGTCCAGCTTGCGCCTCCATCTACGCTTTTCCACAATCCCCTGGTACGTGAACCGCAAAGCAAGACGTTCCCTTTGTTTGGATCTACGGACAAACGTTCTCCCGACTGACGCCCGTTGTCGTTTCCATGGGCAGGAAATTGAGAGGTGACGATCGCTTTTTCTACAAAAGTTTTGCCATAATCGTCGGAATAGAGAATAGCGCTTCGACCCCCATTCCAATAAGAAGTTCCACAATACAGATAAAGTTTATTCGGTTCCTGTGGATCGATCGCCATACTTTCGACGCCCATATACGAAACAGTAGATTCCGAAAGAAAATCGGCGATAGGTTTCCACGATTTTGTTTCTTCCATCCAACGATAAGCGCCGCCTACATCCGTTCGAGCATAAATTAGATTTTTTTCCTGAGAGCAAGTCACAATTCCTGTAACAAAACCAGCGCCTCCCACCGGCAAAGAATTCCAATAGTATATTTCTTCGGCTTTAACCGGATGAGCCATCAGAAAACAGAGAATGGCGATAATAGATAGTTTTTGTTTCATAATAAATAGATTTGTTTCTTTCCTGTTTTACGCCACTAAATTAGGCGATTTTTTCCGAATTGCAAAGCAAAGAATGTAAATAACGCACATAATACAAATTTTTGCTGATAATAAATGAGATCAATATCAGCAATTCATACGCTTTCCGCGTCATCTGCGTTCTAAATTTATTTTGAACTGCAGGCCAAGCGGAAGCCAAGAAAGTTGTAATGATAATCAGGCACGAAATCAATGCGGAACGACACGCGCGCGGCTCTCGCAAGGGCAACCCAACTGCCGCCCCGAAGTACACGGTTAGAGCCGGATGTGGGATTTTGCGGATTGCCGGCGTACGCGCCATACCAATCGTTACACCATTCCCACACATTTCCGCTCATATCGTAAATGTCTAATTCATTGGGTAATTTAGAACCGACGGCATGAGTTTTTTCGCCGCTGTTATCGTCGTACCAGGCTACTATATTCAAGGTATCGTTGCCGCTGTATTTGTACCCTTTGCTCTTTTTCCCTCCGCGGGCGGCGAATTCCCATTCTGCCTCTGTGGGAAGGCGGTACTGTTTACCGGTTTGTATATTCAACTGGCGGATAAATTCCTGTACATTGTGCCAACTCACATTTTCTACCGGCAAACCGTCTCCTTTGAAAGAAGAAGGATTGTTTCCCATCACTGTTTCCCATTGCGCCTGCGTTACTTCATATTTACTGATGTAAAAGCTGTTAACCGTTACCTGATGAGCCAGCTTTTCTTTGTCGCAGCAATCGTCGCCTTGTTCCGGAGTACAACCCATAATAAACGTACCCCCTTGTACATAAATCATCTCCAGATTCAAAGAATGACTTGTTTCGGTAAAATTGCCGGGACTCAGTTGCGCCTCGCACCCTTCGTATTGTTTTTTGGCATACAAGTCTTTGGGGTTTCGATTCAACACTATTTTATAACGGTCTCTCGCTTTCAGGTATTCCTTCTCTTTGAAATATTCATCGGCTATAATCAAATTTCTAAAGCACTCATCCGTTTTTTGGATTTGCATGCTCATATCTCTCCCCTTAAAAATCTGAGAAAAATGATAATTCAGCATGGCACATTCATAGTCGCCTTTCTCAAAGCAGTTGTTTGCTTCCTGTAAATAATTCTGACCATTGATTAACCAACACAAGGACGAAAACAATATCAAAAAAATCGAATTTTTCATAATAGTAATTCTTAGTATTCAATTCCTATAAACTCTCTGTTCATAATTTGCAAATATAGTATGTTTTTTTGTTGCAAGCAAAACAGTTTGAGTATTTTTAATATTGTTTTATACCTTTTTTTGGCACAATCTATTTCTTTTTCGTATTATTTGCCTTAATCGTATTTGTTTTGATCTATGGAAACAAGTTTTGCAATTTCTGAATAATAGGCATAGATACTTCATGCCTCCTCATGGTCCGATTATGCATAAAATCAGTACCCCAAGCCTTGCAGGGGATTGGCCCGAAGTAATCCAAATAGTTTTATGATATTTAATGCGAAAATATCAGACGTTCCTCTCTATAGTTTATTTATTTTATTTGAAAAATGCCCTGACAACGTCCATCCCGTTGGCATAAATCAGTAGAACAATCAGTAGAATCATTCCTGCTATTTGAGCATATTCCAAAAATTTCTCATTGGGCTGGCGTCCGGAGATGGTTTCGTAAAGGAGAAACATCACATGTCCGCCATCCAAAGCAGGAATAGGCAACAAATTCATCACGCCTAAAACGATCGAAAGGAAAGCCGTCATGTTCCAAAAAGCCATCCAATTCCATTTTTCAGGGAAAAGACTGCCAATCGCGCCAAATCCGCCAATGTTTTGAATGCCTTCTTTAGTGAATAATAATTTTAACTGCAAAACATAAAAGGAAAGTTTTCGCAAACCCAAAGAAAAGCCCATTGGAAAAGACTGGAAAAAGTTGGCCGATCGAGTAACAATCGTGGCGGATTGTCTGTTTGTTGAAAAACCGATTTTACCTTCCGAGTCGACCTGTACTTTCAATGCGATTGCTTCTCCGTTTCTAATGACTCCCAATTGAACGATGGAATCTTTGTATTTCGATAACTGCGAAGCAAAACAGCTGAAGGCAGTCGTTTCGGTGTCGTTGAGCGATACAATCTTATCGCCTACTTCCAGACCCGCTTTTATGGCATTGCCTTCCGGCAGCAAACTGTCGATTTCTGCTGGTACGATATCCGCTAAGGTAGTTTTAGAAGCTATGAACTGAGATCTGAAATCTTTGGGTAAAGCGATTGTTTGTTGTTGATTGTTGCGCAATACGGTGACCGTTTTGGCATCGATGATCCGGAACAAATCCAATTCATCGTAGCGCGTCAGTTGTTTTTGGTTGGCTGCCAGTAGAATATCGCCGTCTTGAAATCCTGCGTGATGAGCAACTTCGCTGAAATACAAAGGAGTTTTATCGATTGGAATATAGCTGTCGCCCCATCGGAGGACGATTATAGAATAAATAAAAAATGCCAGAATGAGATTCATGCATACGCCGCCGACCATGATCAATAGGCGTTGTCCTGCCGGTTTGGAACGAAATTCCCAAGATTGAGGAGGTTGCGCCAAAGCTTCTTTATCCATGCTTTCGTCGATCATCCCTGAAATTTTTACATAACCGCCCAATGGCAACCATCCAATTCCATATTCGGTTTCGCTTCCTTTGGGTCGAAACTTGAATAGAGAGAACCATGGATTAAAGAACAAATAAAACTTTTCCACCCTTACCTTGAATATTTTGGCAAAAAGAAAATGCCCGCATTCGTGAACAATGACAAGGATGGATAAACTGAGAATCAATTGTAATGTTTTTATGAGAATAGCTTCCATGCAAATTTATTTCATTTCGTGAATAATTATCTTTCTTGTTGCTTTATCTGTTTCTACAAAATCTTCGTAAACAGGCGATTCAATCCAAGGGATTGTTTGCATCGCTTTTTCGATGAGATCGCTCATTTCCAGAAAACCAATTTTATTTTCCAAAAAAGCGGCCACTACCACTTCGTTGGCGGCATTGAGAATGCAAGGCATATTTCCCCCTTTTCGGATCGCCTCGAAAGCGAACTCCAAATTACGAAACCGGTTCGTATCTGGTTCTTCAAACGTTAAAGTATTGAATTTATTGAAATCCAGCGCTTCAAAATTAGATTTCAATCTTTTGGGATAATTCAAAGCATATTGAATAGGAAGACGCATATCGGGTAGTCCCAATTGGGCTTTGATAGACCGGTCTTCGAATTGAACCATGGAATGAATAATGGATTGCGGATGAATCAATATTTGGATTTGTTCTGGGTTTACGCCAAACAACCATTTGGCTTCGATCATTTCGAATCCTTTGTTCATCAAGCTGGCCGAATCAATGGTGACTTTGGCTCCCATGTTCCAATTGGGATGTTTCAAAGCTTCCTGTGGAGTCGCTTTTTCTAACTGCTCCGGACTGAATGTTCGAAAAGGCCCGCCGGAGGCTGTCAGAATAATTTTGTCGATTGGATTTTGCGTTTCGCCCGCTAAGCATTGAAATATGGCCGAATGTTCGGAATCGACCGGTAAAATAGGCGTCTTATGCTCCACGGCCAATTGGGTGATGAGTTCGCCGGCGATGACCAGCGTTTCTTTATTGGCTAAGGCAATCGCTTTTCCAGACTTGATGGCCTGAATAGTTGGTTTCAATCCTGCATAACCTACCATCGCTGTCAACACCATATCAATGGGAGCGGCTTCCACCACCTGCACGATGGCATCGCTTCCTGACCACACTTTCACCGGCCTATCGCTCAGCGCTTCTTTTACTTGTCTGTATTTGGATTCATCTGCGATGACTACCATTTCCGGTTTGAATTCGCGTGCTTGCCGAATCAGCAAATCTGCTTGATGATTGGCCGTAAGGGCATAGACTTCCAAATGATCGGGATGTTGACGGATAACATCCAATGCCTGCGAGCCAATCGAACCTGTTGAACCTAATATAGCAATTTGTCTTTTTTTCATGGATAAACTTTAAAATACGATCAGTTCTTCCGGATCAATCGGTTTTCCGTTATACCAGACTTCAAAATGAAGATGATTGCCGCTGGACAATTCGCCCGTGTTTCCTACGATTGCGATCGCTTCGCCTGCGTTTACCCAATCGCCCTGTTTTTTCAACAGCAAAGCATTGTGCTTGTATATGGAAACGAAGCCGTTGGCATGTTGTATCTGTATCATATATCCTGCGTTAGCGTCGAATCCTACAAAGAAAACTCTTCCTTTCATAGTCGCCAGGACGCTTTCTTTCGGCGCTGCCGCAATGTCTATTCCGTAATGTTTTTCTTTAGGGTCGAAATGATCGGAAATAAGTCCCCGCACTGGGCGATAAAAAAGAAGATTGTCAGGAAGGGTATTGGAAGTTGTCAGTACATTCAAATTGTATTTCTCTTCTTCTTCAAAACTACGGATGAATTGGGTCAATGTTTCAGATTTTTTATTCAGATCGTTAATATCTACAGAAACGGTATCCACCATTTGCGATATCTTCGATACAGAGGGATCGCCGCTCATGATGGACGTAATATTACTCAAATATTGAGACTGTTGTTGAAGTACTTGTTCCAGCGAATCCGCTTTCAGCGCATTGTCCATGATTTCCATCCGTACTTCCGAATCCATATACCCTGGTAGATAATTACGAATGGGCGTATTAATAATCACCGTCGAGGTGAGCGCAATCAAGAAAACGGCCAAAGCCAGCAAGGCCAGAATTCCGGTTAATAACGACAAACGAAACGACCATACTTCTTCAAGTCTGTTTTCGTTCAAAACAGATAATTTGTATTTGAATCGAATATTAGCCCAAAAGGCTGAAAAATTGGGCGAATTCTTTTTCACAGGCGAATTCTTTTTCATTGGATTTGTAATTCATCTAACAAACGTTGGCTATTTCCCCATTTATCAATCATAAATAAAACGTACCGGATATCGACTGCGATACATTTTTGAACTTCATTTTCGAAAAGCAAGTCGCCGCTGATCGCTTCCCAGTTGCCGTCGAAAGCCAAACCGATGAGGCGGCCTTTCGCATCGAAAACGGGACTTCCCGAATTTCCACCCGTAATATCCAGATTGGAGAGAAAATTAAGATTCATATCGCCTTTCTGATTTCCGTATTTTCCGAAATTTTTCTGATGCAACAAAGCCATGACTTCCGGTTGGACGTTGAATTCGGGATTGATGCTATCTTGTTTTTCAAATATTCCTTTCGTTGTGGTGTAATATTCATACCAGGCGCCGTCGTTGGGAACATATCCTCCTACGCTCCCGTAGGTCAGACGCAAAGTAAAATTGGCGTCTGGAGGCAGATTCTTTCCAGCTTCCATTTCTCTTAATCCGGCTATAAACAGGCGTTCGCCTTCTCTTATTTTGTAAGAATCTGCTTGCAGGGAATCGTGAATCGATTCTAAAGTTCGCCGAACAGATCGAGACAGTTGGTAAGCCCTATCCTTTTTTATTTGCATAAATTTTTTTGGATTCAATAAAGCTGCGTGCAATTTGTCGGGATGAGCGAGAACGGTTTCTTTGAATACATCGTCTGCATATTGAACATAATTGCCTTTGTATTTTTTATCTATTTCGCTGAAAACGGAAGGGAGAAAAGGCGGCGGAAGATTATTTTTCAGGATGCCAAGCATGGCCGTCAATACCTTTTCATCCAAAGAAGCGTTGTAGTCTTTCAAAATAGGCGCTAATGCCTCGTCAAAAAACGTATCCCGTTCGCTATGATCCCGCAAAAAGCCGGCCGCATGGACGTAATGGGCAATTTCCAATATTTCCGCTCCGTGAAAAATCTCCGACAGAAATGTTTTGGCTTTCACTTTCTCCATCGACCCGATATACCCGTTTCTCAACAGGTTCAGGGTATTGCTGTAAATGGCTTGTTTCTCCGGATTTTGTTCCATCCAATGCAAAAACTGATTTTCGAGTTCTTGTTTCCGTTCGATTACATGCAACTTTTCTATTCCTCGATTCATGCCAATGGAATTTTTCCAATAATTGGAATTCAAGGCATATTTGGAGGCATATTGGATGCGTATTTCATCGTTGTTCAACATGGCATCTTTCCAGATATCTAATTTGATACTGCCTACTTTGATTCGAGGGTTGTTGGAACTCTCTATTTTTCTTTCTATTCCCCATGACGACAAGTAACGGTCAGTATGCCCCGGAAAACCCATGGCCATCACAAAAGAATTGTTTTCGTATCCGTTTAAGGAAATGGGAGCAAAACGATCGGGTTGGTAAGGAATATTCGTTTCCTGATAATTGGCCGGTTTGTTTTCTTCGTCGGCATATACGCGGAATACGCAAAAATCGCCGGTATGGCGGGGCCACATCCAATTGTCGGTTTCTCCTCCAAACTTTCCAACAGAAGAAGGAGGTGCAAACGCCAAACGGATATCGGAAAATCGTTGATAAATATTAGCATAATACTCGTTTCCTCCATAATACGAATTGATGACGACTTCATAGTGAGGTAAAGAATCATTGAATTGTTTTTGCAGGCGGCCGATGGCCTGTTCAATTGCAATTTCTCTTTCTTTTTCGCTCAGATTAGGCGAAAGATTATGCATCACCTTTTGGGTAATATTAATTGTTCCACGCGGATAGAGAACATACATGTTCGGAATCGGAATTTCTTCTTCAAAAGCATGCGCAATGAAGCCATTTTTCAGATAATCCTGTTCTATGCTGCTTTGCGATTGAATAGCATCGTAACCGCAATGATGATTTGTGAAAATCAATCCTTTTTTCGAAACGGTAATTCCCGTACACCCTCCATTAAACTGTACCACTGTCTTATATAAAGAGGGGAGGGAATCGCAATATAGGTCTTCCGAACTAAGCTCTAATCCTAATTCCTGCATTCTTTTCCAATTTTCTTGCGTTAAGTTATTTAACATCCACATCCCTTCGTCTGCGAAGAGGGAGAAATAAAGGAGAAGCCCGGGAAGAAGAGTTAAAAAGCGTTTTAGTATCATTTCCGTTTGATTTGTAAGTTTGCAAAGATACGCTAAACGAATGAAATTACCTCGTTCGCACGGAACAAAATTGCTGTATTTAGATTTAATATGAAATGAAAATATTCTTTCACAAACAACGAATTGACCGGTCAAAACCGAACACACTGTTCGATTTCGAACACTTATTTTTCTTTTTTATGCTAATAATCAAATAGTTATTTTTTGGCTTAAATTTTGCTTTCCAATTTTCGAAAACAAAATGAATATGGATCGAGAAATACCAAAAACGGAAAGACAAAAAGCTTTGTGCAGACAAATTGTTAAGGCAAGCGTTGGAGTTGCAATCTGCATCGTGATGGTCGGTTTGCTGGTCTCCCTGATGCAAACCAGCCTTCGACGTAAAAATTTACAGATATCGATCGTCGATAGAGGAACCATCGAAGTGTCGGTAAACGCTTCGGGAAAAGTAGCGCCTGCATTTGAAGAAATTATCAATTCGCCTATTCAGTCGCGCATTGTTGAGGTGTACAGGAAGGGAGGCGACTCGGTGGATGCCGGTACGCCCATTCTGAAATTGGATTTACAAACTGCCGATACCGATTACCGCAAACTATTGGATGAAGAACAGATGCGGAAGCTTCAGCTGGAACAATTGCGCATAACTATCCGCGCCAAACTTTCCGAAATGGAAATGAAGTTGAAAGTCTCCCGCATGGAATTGAACCGCAAAGAAGTAGAACTTCGCAATGAACGTTACCTCGACAGTCTCGGCGCAGGAACGACCGATCATGTGCGTCAGGTGGAATTAAGCTATCGCGTCGGCCAACTTCAACTGAACGAGGACGAACAAAAATACCAGAACGAACAAGAATTATCCGCAGCTGACCTAAAAGTCAAAGAGTTGGAATTGAATATTTTTCGAAAAGGATTGACCGAAGCCAAGCGCACGTTGGAAGACGCGCAAATCCGTTCGCCGCGTAAAGCCATTCTTACGTATGTCAACAATGAAATAGGCGCCCAAATTCAGCAAGGCAGCCGCGTCGCCATCATTTCCGATCTTTCGCATTTTAAGGTACAAGGTGAAATCGCCGATACTTACGGCGACCGAATTGCCGTCGGCAGTAGGGTAGTGGTCAAAATCGGCAACGATAAACTGAACGGAATGGTGAGCAACATGACCCCTTTATCGAAAAACGGAGTTATTTCTTTTACCGTGCAATTGGAAGAAGACAACTATCCCCGTCTTCGTTCTGGATTGAAAACAGAGGTGTATGTGATGAATGCCATCAAGGAAGATGTGTTGCGCATAGCCAATGGTTCGTACTATAACGGCAAAGGCGAATACGAACTTTTTGTTGTAAGCGGCGATCAATTATTGAAACGTAAAGTACAGTTAGGAGACAGCAATTTCGAATGGGTTGAAGTCGTCAGCGGTTTGCAAATAGGCGACGAAGTAGTAATATCGGATCTGTCGAGCTATCAAAACAAAAATAAAATAAAGATTAAAGACTAATTATGAATTATAAATTTTTCAAACAAGCCTGGCAATTGATGCGGGAAAACCCGTTGGTGAGCATTGTTTCCATTCTGGGAACAGCTCTGTCGATTGCGATGATTTTAGTGGTCGTATTGATGTTTCAGATTAGCAACTCCGGATACAAACCGGAGTCTAATCGAAACCGGATGCTGTATGTGTTAGGTACGGAAGCATTGTCTCTTAACGAAAAAAACAGAATACGCAACAGGGGATATATGTCGGTCGAAGTAGTAAAGGAATGTTTTTATTCGCTCCAGACGCCGGAGGCTGTAACCGCCATCGCCGCCGAACAAAAACCGGTTTCTTTGCCGACGAAACGTCTATTCAAGGAATATGCCATCAAGTACACAGACCCCAATTTTTGGCGCGTATTTGATTTCACATTTTTGAATGGCAAACCTTTTACGGAGGCGGATTTTCAATCGGCTATACCTCAAGCGGTGGTGACCAGTAAAGTAGCTTCGGCGCTGTTCGGCGCTGAAAGCGCAATCGGGAAAACAATTATTCTGGACGACATTGCTTATAACGTTGCAGGAATAGTGAAGCCCGTCAGCGAGAATGCGCAGCAGGCCTATGCCGATATATGGACTCCTTACGCCTGTTCTCCCGCTTTGATGAAAAATTCGTATTATGATGGGATATCCGGTCCTTTTCAAACCGTCCTCTTGGCGTACAATTCGTCCGATTTTACCAAGATCAAAAAAGAACTGGAACAAAGGCGGGTGCAATACAACAAAAGTAAACGAGATATGAATGTCAATTTTTTGGAAAATCCGATTACCCGTATGGAAATAACCAGCGGTTCGAACGGTTTTCGTAAAGCGTCCTTGAACGATTATTTCCTGCGCACTGGATTCCTCCTGCTATTCATGCTCTTGATCCCGGCCTTGAACCTGACAGGGTTTATCCTGTCGTCCATCCAAAAACGGCAGACGGAAGTGGGCATCCGCAAAGCGTTCGGCGCTACTCGCAGGGCGATTGTTTATCAGGTATTGTACGAAAACTTGCTGACTACTTTCATTGGCGGCCTGTTGGGATTGGCGCTCTCTTTCCTGCTTTTGAAATTAAGTAGTGATTTCTTATTGACAGCCGGCATGCTGATTCGTCCCGGTCTATTTGCCGCCGCATTGTTTTTTGTACTGTTGCTTAATCTGTTCAGCGCCGGCATTCCGGCCATGCATATTGCCGGACAGCGAATTGTAAGCTCTTTGCAAGGGAGCGATTAAAGAGTTATGAATTATAAATTGAAAATATTTTGAAGATTATGATTAAGCATATTTTAAAGATGATTTGGGCGCAACGCAAAAGTAATGTTTGGATATATGCCGAGCTATTGGTTGTTGTTTCTGCCCTTTGGTTTATGGGCGACAAATTTTATGTAGATTTGCGTACTTACTATTCGCCTTTGGGTTATGATATTACCAATACATGGCGTTTCAAATTAAATAAACTCAATTCTCAATTGCCGGCTTATGTGCCGGAAGAGGAATCTGCATCCGATCAAGCAACCAACCTGCAACAGTTGATGAGCCAAATTCGCCAGCATCCGCTGGTGGACGGGGTTTGCGTTTGCTACTATTCCTGCCCGTATTCATGGGGGAACAGGTGGGGGGACATCGCTTCTGTCGAAGGGGATACAAGTTTAGTGGCGCAGAAAGTTTTTCAGATACGCAGCGTTTCTCCTGAATATTTTGAAGTATTCCGCATAAAAGATTCACAAGGGAATCCAATAACGACTAAGCTGCTTGAAGGATCGGAAGAGCCGATTCTTGTGTCGCAGGATATGGGAGAAGAACTTTTTCCGAAACAATCCGCCAAAGGAAGAAAAATATGCATCCATGACGAAGGACCGGAAATAACAATTTTGGCTGTAACGCCTCCCATTCGCAGCAATGAATACTGTAAAAGCGATCCTTGTCTCTTTGAAATAATCGCAGGCGCTGATTATGCAGAATTGATCAACAATATGGGAGTGGAAAACGCCGAACTCTGCGTGCGAATGAAAAAAGGACTGTCGCAGGATGAAATGTTCCAGTTGTTGGAAGAAATGGGCGACCGGCTTCGAGTGAGCAACCTCAACGTCTATGGCGTAAGCTCCATCGCCGACATGCGAAAAGAGCAATTGGCCAGTTACAAAGAAGAAAACAATAAACAGTTAGCGCTGATGACGTTTCTTCTAATCAATGTTTTTTTCGGCATTATCGGCACATTTTGGTTGCGAACACAGCAACGGCAAGGCGAAGCAGGCATCCGAATGGCGCTGGGAGCTAATCATTTCACGTTGGGAAAATACCTGTATGGAGAAGGATTGTGTCTATTGCTGCTGACTCTGCCGTTTACGCTGGCCTTTGCCGGAAATATGATCTACATGGGTATTCCCGACGCCGATCGTCTGCCATTGACGGTCGGCCGCTTTCTGCTTGTTTTTGGAGGAACGTACGGCTTGCTGGCCTTCCTGATTGCTTTGGGCGTCTGGTTTCCCGTACAGAAAATCTTCCGGATAAAGCCGGCGGAAGCGCTGCATTATGAATAATTACGAACAAAGTTAAATAGAAATGGAATGATGATTAAATTGACAAATCTGGAAAAAATCTACCGTACAAAAGAAATCGAAACGGTAGCATTAGAAAATGTAAATCTGGAAGTAAAGAAAGGCGAATTTCTTTCTGTTATGGGGCCTTCGGGTTGCGGAAAATCGACTTTGTTGAACATCATGGGTTTATTGGATGTTCCCACAACCGGCCGCGTGGAAATCGACGGCCTATTGACCGACGGAATGAACGACAAAGAACAAGCAGCTTTCCGCAATCAGCAGCTGGGTTTCGTATTTCAGAGTTTTCACCTGATTCCTTCGCTCGATGTGCTGGACAACGTGGAATTGCCTTTGCTTTACCGCAAAGTATCGTCGTCCGAACGAAGGAAAGCGGCACAAAGCGTGCTGGAAAAAGTCGGCCTTAGTCACCGGATGCGGCATTTCCCGACGCAACTTTCCGGAGGACAGTGCCAACGGGTGGCTATCGCCCGTGCAATTGTCGGCAATCCCAACATTATTTTGGCGGATGAACCTACCGGTAATCTCGACAGTAAGATGGGTATCGAAATCATGGATATCCTGCATCAATTGAACAAGGAAGATGGCCGTACCATTGTTATGGTCACGCACAACGAAAATCAAGCAAAACAAACCGATCGCATCATTCGCTTCTTTGACGGAAGGCAGATTTCGTAATAAATAGGATCCAATGAAAAACTGTTCAGCTCCATTTGCATTGCATAGTGATATGAAAAACTTTCGATTTTCAATTTTCCACTTTCTATGGATTGTATTATTAGGAATCAGTTCCTTTGTATCGGCGCAAAACGATACCTTGAGACTGAATCTGAACGATGCGATCCGCTTGGCACAGCTGCAATCGGTTGACGCTGCCGTCGCTTTGAACGAATTGAAAACGGCTTACTGGGAGTATCGCACCTATTTGGCCGACCGGCTGCCGGAAGTGAATTTCACAGGGCTCTTGCCTTCTTATAACAATAATTACAGTCGTTATCAGCAGGCGGACGGTTCGTATACTTATGTCCAAAACAATTGGATGAGGTTGAACGGAAACATTTCAGTTGATCAGAATATTGCTCTGACCGGAGGAAAAATTTCGCTGAACTCTTCCCTTGATCTAACCCGTCAATTGGGGAAAGGCGCTTATAACGAATACATGAGCGTTCCGATCGGGATCACGCTTAATCAACCTATTTTTGGCGTCAATGATCAAAAATGGAAACAACGCATCGAACCGCTTCGCTACAAGGAGGCGAAGGCCGCATATGTCGAAAATACAGAAGACGTAGCGCTTGCAGCCATTGCTTCTTTCTTTAATTTGCTGTATGCTCGCGAAAATCTCAATATTGCTTTGCAGAACCGCGAACAGAGCGACAAACTCTACGAAATAGCTTTAGCCAAAAGGAAAATCGGTTATCTTTCTGAAAGCGACCTGATGCAATTGGAATTCTCGGCCTTGCAGGCCAAAGGTTTAGTGACCGAAGCGCAATCAAATCTGAATGCCTGCATGTTTCAACTTCGTTCGTTTCTTGCCTTGGACGAACGAACGGTGATCGAACCTGCGTTTCCCGAATCGACGCCTTCCATGCGGATAAACTATCCGGAAGTACTTGAAAAAGCGCAGGAAAACAATTCGTTTGCCAAAAACATTCTGCGTCGTCAACTGGAAGCCGACTATGCGGTTGCTTCTGCCAAAGGAAGCCAACGAACGATCAACTTGTTTGCCTCGGTGGGTTATACAGGAAAAGATCAGGTATTGGATGCCGCCTACAAACAACTCAAGGGGAATCAGTCGGTGGAAGTAGGGGTGAGCATTCCGTTGCTGGATTGGGGAAAACGCAAAGGAACGGTGAAAGTGGCCGAATCGAATCGCGAGATAGTCTTGTCGAGAATCCGTCAGGAACAAATGAATTTCAATCAAAATATTTTTCTGCTGGTGGAAAATTTCAACAATCAGGCCGGGCAATTGGAAATCGCCGGACAGGCCGACCGCATTGCCGAAAAACGCTATAATATTTCTATTGAGACTTTTGTGATTGGAAATATCAGTATTCTCGATCTTAACGATGCCCAAAAATCAAAAGATGAAGCCCGATTGAAACACATTCAGAAATTGTACCAATATTGGACTTATTATTACAATATCCGCAGCATAACGCTTTATGATTTCCTAACCGGAAACAATCTGGATGCCGAATGGGATGCGATTATTCGAAATTAAGAATTATATATTGAGAATTGCGGCTTTGTTTGACAGATTGGCCAAAAAAAATTATTTTTGCAAAACAAATATAAAAAAATAGGGATACGAAGGTTACTACTCAGGTAGGAAAAATATAATAAATAATTGTGTATTATATATATACAAAAAATATGACTGATAAATTTTAATACGATATTTTTTAAAATCGCTTATTATAAGCATTTTAGCATTTTTTAATCCAGAAAAATATTTTTTCGTTA
>WRFY01000118.1 GCA_009783445.1 Candidatus Azobacteroides sp.
TCGTGCATCGAATCTTTAGAACTTGTGCAGCTATACATAACTTTAAAATTAAAATCAATCCATGGCATTACAAAAACTAATTTACATAAACTCTATTGAAAACAATTATTGGTTGTGTTCCAAAAGCACGCTGGTATAGAAATTTGAGAATGAAAGCAATGGCGCTATTTTTGTACCAGCATACTTTTTTACGTCATCACCCAAAAGTAAAATTGTTGCTTACATCTATCTGATCAAAAGTATTGTATATAAATATTTTCAAGAAAGCGTTATTGCCGAAAGAATTTATTGTATTTTTGTGTAGATATTTACGTGAGGAGTGCGATAAGATACGCAAATGAACGGCATCATTAATTCAATAAAAATTCAAGAATAAAATTATAATGAAAAAAAATAAAAGCCTACTAATCAGTTGCTTGATATTATACTTGTGGAGTTGTCAGGCAAAACACGCTAAAACCATGATAATACCGCTGCCTAATGACAAAGAATTTACCATTTGGTCAACGCCTAACTTAATTTATGATAATGGAGAAAAATACGACTTTAAGGTATCCTACGATCTTATTGAATTAATGCCCATGCCGATAAAAACCATAATTGCCCGCTATACAGCATTTCTTCCGTCTTATCTATTGGATGAACATACGGAACTGGAATTTGCGCAAGCATTGGGCGGTTTTTCTACATTAGAGGAAGCGCGAAATGTTTTACTCAAAGATTGGAGCGGTGAAGACCTTGGCGTTCGAAGTTATTTTCCAGCCTCTTTGATAATGAAGAAAACAAAAGAATCGCTTTTTTTTGAATACTGCGCGATGTATGGGGATAAAATAACCGACGAGTTTAAGATCAGCGAAAGCGGGAAAATTAGCTATCTCAAACAACCCGAACCGATAGAAAATATTTCCTATAATCGTAAAACGCTTTTGAATGAATGCGGAAATTATCGTTTCCTATTGAATGGAGAACCCATAGAACATTTCACTTTTTTGTATCTCGACGCCGATAATATTAAATCCGTTGGCATCAATAAACGCGACCACATTGTTTATATCGAACAAATAAACAAAAATCCAAAATATTTTGTCCGTTCCGATCTCAGTCAATATTTGGATTCACTTGCGGCATTCAAGGTGCAAAGTATAGACGAAATTGATAAGGTATTCATACAAGATGAAACCATCAATGCGAATCATTACGATGAATTTTATGAATCTTGTAAAATAGAAACTTCTGCCATAAAAAGCATTCGTAGTTTTATTCTTTCAAACAACGAATACGAAACAAAGTGCGTGGCGTTTGTGTTGAAAAAATAAAGAACAAGGAGAAAGAGATACTATTCAAGCAAAAAATTAGGAGCATACTTTTTACATCACCCTCAGAATAGAAAAACTGCATATTATCATCTTCTGTATGTATTTAAAGGTGGATAAAAAGCGTCTTCGATATGCTCTATTTCAAAGCCCGGAAATTTTCCCGTCACCCAAATAATATCGAAACGGGCGGGTAAATCAATATTGAAAAAACGAATATAACAATCTGCAGCTGAAATGATTTTTCTGATTTTTGCATTGTTCACGGCGTTTTCGGGCAACTCCCAGTCATTGGAACGAGTTTTTACTTCTACGATCACCAACTCATCGTCCGTCTGGGCGACAATATCCAGCTCTAAGTGTCCAAAATGCCAATTTACATGGAGAATTTGATATCCTTTTGTTTTTAAATAGGCTACGGCAGCGACTTCTCCTTCTTTTCCTAATTCATTATGTTGGGCCATGGTTAAAAAAATTTTATACAAATATATAATCTTTTTCTTTTTATTTCAAATAGAAGGATGTATTTTTGTACGCTGATCATAAAATGAAAAGTCACATGAAAACAAAAACATATCTTACTTTATTTTTTATATTATTTATGACGATGATATCTTGTTCTTCCAATGCTCAGACCTATACTCTTGAAACGAGTTTGGGAAATATCAAACTAATATTGTATGATAATACCCCTCTGCACAAAGCAAATTTCGAAAATTTAGTTGAAAAGCACGCTTACGACAGTGTTCTCTTTCACCGGATCATCAAGGGTTTTATGATTCAAACAGGCGACTTGCGCACGAAGCCCAGCACTTCGGTGGATACCACTGCGGATGCAACAATTCCGGCTGAATTTGTTCCCGAAAATTTTCACAAAAAAGGAGCGATAGCGGCTGCCCGTACAGGAGATTTGGTCAATCCTGAAAAACGCTCTTCGCTCACTCAATTTTATATTGTAGAGGGACGAACATTTTCGGACGAAGAATTGGATTATTTAGAACAAGCAACAGGCAAACATTGGAACGAAGAACAAAGAAATGTATATAAAACGCTGGGAGGAACTCCGTTTCTGGATCAGGAGTATACCGTATTTGGCGAAGTAGTGGAAGGCTTAGAGGTAGTAGACAAAATTGCCGCGCTGCCGACCCGTCCCGGAGATTATCCAATAGCTGATATCCGCATTCTCACAATTACAAAAGATTAAACAATCCGGATGACAGGATTGTTCGACGATAACTATTTCATGAAGCAAGCCCTTTTGGAAGCGCAAAAAGCGTATGAAAGAGGAGAAATTCCCGTGGGAGCCATTATTACTTGCCAGAATCGGATCATTGCCCGCGCTCACAATCTGACAGAAACGCTCAACGATGCAACCGCTCATGCGGAAATGCAAGCCATTACAGCCGCGACTTCCGTATTAGGAGGCAAATACCTAATAGACTGCACAATATATGTTACGATAGAACCCTGCTCCATGTGTGCCGGCGCATTGGGATGGTCGCAGATATCCCAGATTGTATATGGAGCCAGAGACGAAAAACGCGGCTTCTTGAAGATTGCTCCTGCCGCTGTTCATCCGCAAACAGAATTGAAGGGCGGAATCAGGGCCGAAGAAGCGGCCCATTTAATAAAACAATTTTTCAAAAATAGACGATGTTAAACATTTTAATCACAGGCGCCAATGGATTTATTGGCAGTTTTCTGGTCGAAGAAGCGATAAGAAGAAATTGGCAAACCTGGGCTGGAATCCGCCAAAGCAGTAGCTTAGTTTATTTGCAAGACCCTCGGATTCACTTTATTGATTTGGATTACGCTCATAAAGACCAACTCAAAAAACAAATTCTTGCGCATGCCGCCCGGTATGGGTCATGGGATTACGTAATTCATAATGCAGGAGTCACCAAATGTTTGGATTCTTCTGATTTTAATCATATCAATTATTTTTTCACTAAACAGTTAATCGAAGCCTTGCAGGAAACAGGTCAAACGCCGAAAAAATTTGTGCTGATGAGCAGTTTGAGCGCTCATTGTTGCGAAGGAGATACAGCGTATGGACGAAGTAAATTGAAAGCCGAACATTTTTTAAGGTCGCAATCAAATTTTCCTTTCATCATTCTTTGCCCGACGGGAGTTTATGGACCTCGTGAAAAAGATTATTATCTTTTGTTGAAAACCATCCAGAAGGGATTAGACATAACGGTCGGATTCGAGCCGCAAAAACTCAGTTTCATCTATGTAAAAGATTTGGTAAAAGCCGTGTACCTTTCATTGGATCGTCCGGTTGAAAACCGCACCTATTTAGTTTCCGATGGACAGGTTTATTCCGACCGCGAATACACGGAGATTGCGAAAAATGCTTTGGGGAAAAAGCGGGTGTTGTCTATGCGCATCCCTCTGTTTGCGCTAAAAATAATTTCCATCGTGGCCGAAGATTTCTCCCGATTTCGAGGACAAGTCTCCACGCTCAATCGCGATAAATACAGAATCATGGCACAACGCGATTGGAGTTGCGATACGCGCCCTCTCCACGCCGAACTGGGTTTCGAAGCCGATTACGATCTGCAGCACGGAATAGAGGAGTCGGTTCGCTGGTACCGCGAAAACAGCTGGTTGTGATTTTTTCTCATTCCAACAGAAGAGTATAAGTCAAACAACCGAAGAATTCATCCTTTATTTTTGGAATTTTTTCGAATATTCCGAATACCGACGATCCTGATCCAGAGAGGCTGGCATAAACCGCGCCGGTCTCATACAATCGCTTCTTTATTGCACCTATTTCAGGATATTGAGCAAATACGCCGTACTCAAAATCGTTCACTAATTCTTTTTTCCATCGAACCAGAGGGGAATGAATCAGGTTATAAACAGACTCTTTATGCGGCTGTATTTTTACTCTTGCATACGCCTCTTGCGTAGAAACGTGAATATCCGGCTTCACCAATACAAGATAGTATCCTTTCAATGAAATAGTTACGGGAGTAAAAACATTTCCTGTTTCTTCGGCAAATACCGGTCGATTTTGAATAAAAAACGGACAATCGGCTCCGAGAAAACCGGCATATTTTTCCAATTCAGGAACAGATAAATTCAAGGTAAAAAAATCGTTCAACAGCTTGAGCATGAATGCAGCATCCGCAGAGCCTCCACCCAAACCTGCGCCAAACGGAATATTTTTTTGAAGATAAATAGCAATTTCAGGAAGAGGATAGCAGGTTTTCAACAAGCGATAAGCCTTCAGTACCAAATTATCTTGCGGATCGCCGTCCATAGCAAAGCCTGTTTGCAGCAAAGTCGTTTTTTCGTCTGTTGCCGGAACGATTTCCAAGGCATCGTACAGACAAATGGGATAAAAAACGGTTTCAATATTGTGATAACCGTCGGGACGTTTCGCTACAATGGACAGTCCCAAATTAATTTTAGCGTTCGGAAATGAAATCATAATGCAATAAAATGGCTAAGTTAGTCCATTTCAATGAAATTAACAAAAAAACGGATCATTTTTTTTAGCTATTTGTTATCTGCAAGAATCCGTTTCATCTGTGTCATTTGCGTACTCAATCATGAAAAAAAATGTTTTTTGTATTGGATCGGCTAATATTATATATATTATTACAATAATGACTGAAAATAGATTGCAAATACGGAATGAATTTCATATTTTTGAGCCAAATATCAAAATTATACTATAAGCTGTATGAAACGAGCATGCAAGTTTCCTATAACTAATAAAAAATAACTCATGTAATATGAAATTAGAAGGAAGACGTACCAGTAGTAATGTAGACGACCGTCGGGGAAGCGGCGGGAAGGCAGCGACTTTAGGGATCGGAGGAGTCATTCTTGCAGTAGTGGTTGCTTGGGTGATGGGTGGAAATCCATTGGATGTGCTAACCAGCCAATTATCGAATATCACGCAAACAGGGACGGAATATGTGCCGTCTGCCGAGGAAGAAGCAATGGCTACTTTCGCCTCGCAAATTTTAGCGGGTACGGAAGACGTCTGGAAAAAAGAATTTGAAAAAATGGGGCGTCAATACACTCCTCCCAAAATGGTTTTATTCACAAGCGCTACAAGTTCGGGCTGCGGAAGCGCGTCTTCTCAAACCGGACCTTTCTATTGTCCTACCGATCAAACGCTGTATATCGACCTTTCCTTTTTCGATCAAATGAAAAATCAATTGGGGGCAGGCGGAGATTTTGCATACGCTTATGTCATCGCTCACGAAGTAGGACATCATGTGCAAAATCTTTTGGGAACTCTTGGCAAAGTACAGCAAATGCAAAGCCGAGCGAGTAAAAAAGAGAGCAACCAATTAAGTGTCCGGGTGGAATTACAAGCCGATTTTTATGCAGGTATATGGGCTTTTTATGACAATAAAATGTTTAAATCATTGGAACAGGGGGATATAGAAAAGGGACTGAATGCAGCAACGGCTATTGGAGACGACCGTCTGCAAATGGAGGCGCAAGGTTATACAGTTCCCGACTCATTCAACCACGGTACTTCTGCTCAACGGGTTCGCTGGCTTAAGAAAGGCGCGACCACAGGACAAATTGCCGACGGAGATACTTTTTCGCCCTCCTATGCCGATTTGTAAAGCTTTTGTGTAGCCAGACTATTTAGCGGACGAGGATTTTTGGAGAAAATTTTTCCCGACGAAACTCACGTGTGCGGCGAGAAACTGCACGTTAGGCATTCACCCTTTCTCCTTCCCTTTTCGAAGGGAAGGAGATTACTAATTAGCAACTCTTTGACCAACGCTTCAATTTTGGAAAAGAAACTTTCATTTGAGCAACGGCCTCTTCTTTTGTTAATTTGTGTTCTGAATCTTGATTGAATTCATCTACAAATTGAGCGCAATGAAGAATCATCTCATCCATCGTCATATCCTGAGTAATGCTCCGTCTTTGAAACAGTAAATACAAAAATCATTATTGAGTGTTTGATCTTTATTTGTCCCCAACAAATTGGATTCGGTTAAGGGCATACCGCAACTTTGACAATACTTTTGTTCCATATTTTTATTTTTTTGATTTAAATTTCCTGTGTAGATTTTGCAGTAAATGTACATAAATAATTTTCGATTACAGTACAAAAGATGCAAAATTTTTTTTATGCCTTCACGACTTCTCTGAAAATACGTTATAACAAATAGTTCTTTTTTTGGATAAAACCGTTATCTTTGCCTTTTTCAATCAATAGAAAAAAGTAATGATAACCCAAAATATTTATCTTGCTAAATAGAAGATATTTATTAAACTCATGATGATATGACCCTGTTCCAGCTCTTTAAAAATATTACTCCTTACGTCCGTCCTTATAAATGGTTGGTTGTTGTAGCGTTGGTTCTAACTTTTGTAGGCTCTTTTACGGCGCAGGTCAATGCCTGGGTATTGCGCTACACGGTGGACGGCCTCAGTAAATTATTAGAAGCAAAAAAAAATCTTCATGACGGTTTGCCGCTATTGATAATTATTTCGTCCATCTTGCTGGGCAAAGAAATAGTCAATGTTTTCATTCAATTCGGGCAGAAATTTTTCGGCGAAAAAATCCGCATTTTTATCGCCAAAGACTTGGCACAAACCATTATAGAAAAAGTGATGACCTATAAAATGGCATTTTTCACGGCAGGCGAAAACGAATCGGGAAAAATACAAACCCGTATCGACCGAGGCGTGGAAAGCCTTACGCGCACAGTGCAAAACTTTTTCATCGATATTCTGCCGCTTTTTGCATCGTCGGTGGTAGCTCTGGCCATGATGTTTCAGGCCAATTTTTATGTTGGACTGGTGGGTTTAAGTATTGTTCCAATCTATTTTTATATTACTTATACACAAGCAAAAAGGCTGGGCGGGAAACGGCGGGAAATTCGCAAATACCGCGAAAACAAAAGTCACGGCATCCTCAACATTCTGGAGTCGATCATGGTTATCAAATCATTTAACAGCGAGAAAATTGAAGCCACTAAACAATTGGATCTTCAAAACCAACTTACCGATGCGCAAATGATTACGCGGAAAACGAACTTTTTCTTCGATGGATTGAAAAGTTTTGTGGAACAGATCGGCGTTGTAATTATCATTATATTAACGGCTTACCTTGTTCTTTCGGGGCAAATGACCATTGGCGCTATTATGTTTCACATTCTTTTGTTTAACAATGTTTCCGCGCCTATTCGTCAATTGCACCGCATTTACGACGATATGAACGATGCGCTCGTTTATTCCGAAGGCTTTTTTGAAATTCTGAATGCCGACCATCAAAAAGAAAGTTCCGGTAACTACCGTCCCGAAAAAATTTTTGGAAAATTCGAATTGCGGGATGTCGATTTTACCTACCCCAACGGTACGCAAGCGCTGTTTGATGTAAGTATGACCATTCTCCCGAATAAAATCACGGCATTGGTGGGACTTTCAGGAGCGGGCAAAAGTACGGTCATCAATTTACTTGACAAGTTCTACGAACCGAGCAAAGGCGAAATTCTGCTCGACGGCGTGCCTTTGCATGAATATGACACGCACTTCTTGCGCGAAAATATTGGTTTGGTTTTGCAAAAAAACCATATTTTCAGCGGTACAATTGCTGAAAATATTCTTTATGGTAATCCTGACGCTTCGTATGAAGAAATGGTTGAGGCTGCAAAACAAGCTTACATTCACGAACAAATCGTCAAACTACCTTACGGTTACGAATCTTCGGCCTTGTTGCTTTCAGGCGGTCAACAACAACGAATTGCCATTGCTCGAATGTTTTTGAAAAAACCGCCCATCATCTTTCTCGACGAACCGACCGCAAGTCTGGACGCTATTGCTACCGAACAGATTAAAAACAGTTTGGATGCCATCAAAAAGAATCGAACAGTGATTATCATTTCTCACAGCATTTCGCAATTCATTGATTCGGAAATGATTTATGTAATGAAAAACGGACGAGTTGTGGAATACGGCACACATGAAGACGTTTACCATCAAGCTGGTACTTACAAAG
The DNA here is from genome assembly GCA_009783445.1 of Candidatus Azobacteroides sp. Lineage (GTDB taxonomy): Bacteria > Bacteroidota > Bacteroidia > Bacteroidales > Azobacteroidaceae > Azobacteroides. Next base: position 8,302 of record WRFY01000118.1, read on the forward strand.
AAATATTTGACGCCGCCGCCCGCAGCCTGAATGTGGAAAAGATTAACGATACGATAGAACCGAGCAAAGATTACGCAAATTTAAGTCAGATTTCATAACAAAGAGAAAATTTATTTCGCAATATCGTAATATGTTATTTATTTTTCATTTCTTAACGATTCATCCTTTCCGAAAACAGAAATGCTTGAAGCCAATGCGAGGATACAAATTCCTAATATTGCAATAAAAGTATAAGAATAACGGAGATTCGTCACCGTGGCAATATAGCCTATCAGAGGCGGCCCCATCAAAAACCCCAAAAAGCCAATACTGGATACAATGGTAAGCGCGAGGCTGGGGGATATTCGGGTCTTTTGTCCAGCAGCGCTGTAGAGGGTGGGTATGATGCCTGCCGTTCCAAATCCAGTGATCATAAAGGCAATAATAACCGGAACAAGATGAGGAAAAATTACAGCGGTAAACAATCCTGCGCCAATGAGAGTTCCTCCGACTTGTACAATGCGTTGCCTTCCCCATTTTTGAGTGGCTCTGTCGATCATAAAACGTCCTGAAGCCATCGTGATCATATAAGCCGCTAAACCCATTGGAGCCAAGTGTTTCGGCATTCCTACCACATCAATCAGATAGAGACCGCTCCAGTCGGCCATCGCTCCTTCGGCAGCCAGACTGCAAAATGCGAGCATCCCCAACAGAAACAGAAAAGTTTCCGGCTTTCGTTTCTTTCTTGCCGCGATGTCCGCAGGGTCTTTCTCCTTTTTGATATCCGGTTGAAGGTATGGACGGTTTATGATCAAAGTCGCAATGACCAGCGTTCCAACAATACAAAAATGATAAATAGGACGCAGATGGATTGATGCCATTAATAATCCGATGGCGGCTCCGGCGAGTCCGGCAAGACTCCAGCCTCCGTGAAAAGAAGCCATAATCGGTTTATTATAAACGGCTTCAAGGCTTATTGCCTGCGTATTGACGGATATATTACAGAAATTACCGCAAAAACCGAATGCAATCAGGCTCATTATCAAGCTATATTCGGTAGCGGACAATCCGATAAACAGTAGAACAACGACATAACACAAAAGAGCTAAGGGCAGTATTTTTTTACTTCCCACTTTGGATACAATTAATCCGGAGATTGTCATACTGCAAATCTGTCCAATGGGAATCATTAACAATATAGTTCCCCATCCCGCATCATTTAATTGCAAGGCGCTTTTTATATCGGGAATCCGGCTCGCCCAACTGGAAAAACAAAGACCTATACAAAAGTACAAACAAAAGATGGCCGCCCGAATCCGGCCTTTGGATACTGTATCTGCGCTGATCTGCTCCACTTTATTTCATCTGCGTTCTTATATTTCTTATTTAGGAGTTCACAAATTGAATTATCACGGCATTGTGCGCCGGCAAATAAACCGGATAAAAGGAATCTCGTTTGAGAGCGGCAGATTCATTTTTGTTGGTAATCAAATTTTTTACTCGATGAAAGTTTTTTTCTTCTATTATCCCAAAATACGCGAAAGCGTGTTCCGGCAAAAAAATGCTTATTTCTTGATCCGTATCGCCGAAATGAGCAACAATCAACAACAATTCACCTTCGTGATAGCGCATATAGGCAAATTGCTTATCCGGATCGAAATGATCGCTTGCCGGATTCACGTACATCAAATCGTAAAATTTACCTTCCCGGATGGCTTTGCTACAGTTGCATTCCTGCAATATCGTTGCATAATAACGGCGAAGTTTTTTCTGATCTTCCGTAAGTTCTTGCCGAAAAGAGAAAATACTCCAGTAATCAAAAATAGAAGTTCGTCCGTCGCAACCGCTGAAGCCTTCCGTATCCATTCCCCGCTCTCCCAATTCTTGTCCAAAATAAAGCATAAAAGGATTGCTGCTCAAGGTGGCAGAAACGATCAGCGCCGGAAGCGCATGGAAAGGATTTCCAGCAAAAAAATCCGACGCAATTCGTTGTTCGTCGTGGTTTTCCAAAAAATTCAACATCTGAGTCTGAATGTCGCCGACCGATTGCCAGCAATGTGTGAGCGTTTTAGCTGGTTGTTCGCCGGCAACAACCGCTCGAAGCGTGTCGTAAAGTCCCACTTTGTCGTAAAGATAATCGAATTTTCCGGTATGAAGATAATTCCGGTATTGATACGGATCGTAAACTTCGGCAATAAACGCGATAGCGGGATGTTGTTCTTTCACTTGAGGAATAGCCCAAGCCCAGAATTCCACTGGGGTCATTTCGACCATATCGCACCGAAAGCCATCCACGCCTTTATTGGCCCAGAAAAGCAGAATATCCCGCATTTTTTTCCAAGTAGATAAATCGGGAGAAAAATAAGTTTGCCCGCCATGGATATAATCAATCCCATAATTAAGTTTCACCGTTTCGTACCAGTCATTCCGGGTAGGATGAGCCGAAAAACAATCGTTTCCGGTAGCTTTGGCCGGATATTCCAGATAATCGCCAATTTCCGATTCCAGACTGAAATCGGGAGCAAAAGTTTGCCCCGGAATGTAGTAAAAATTGTTATCTGGAGCAAAAGCCATCTCTGGACGATCGAATGCGCCCAAATCTTCGATTCCTTCCGGTCGAACATCCGAGTGGTATTGACGCGCTACGTGGTTGGGAACAAAATCGATAATCACTTTCAGTCCAGTACGGTGAGTCCGTTCAACCAAGGCTTCAAACTCAGCCATTCTTTCCGAAACATTTTCCGCCAAATCCGGATCAATATCGTAATAATCCTTGATGGCATAAGGAGATCCCGCTTTCCCTTTGACGATTGCCGGATGATCTTTCCGTATTCCCCATGCCGTATAATCGGTCTGCGTAGCATGTTCCAGCAAACCAGTATACCAGATATGGGTACATCCCATAGTCTTTATTTCGTTTAATACTTTGTCGGTAAAATCCGACAATTTGCCGCAGCCGTTTTCTTCCTTGCTTCCATTGAAAACGGGATGCAAGCGCCGGTTTCCAAATAATCGCGGCAAAACTTGGTAAATAATGATCTTTTCGCGTTTCATTGAAATTATATTTTCGTAATAATTCGTTCGTGCAAACGTAAAGCTATCTCTTTTTTGAAATCTTTCCACAATTCCATCAATTGCCTGATTAAACGATCGGCTTCGATTCGATCGTTATTTTCTTCCGCCATTTTGATTTGTACATTCAAATCGTCCATCTCCTGCCTCAAAATAGCATCTTTGTAATTATACAACACATACGGCACTTGTTCCAACAACATTTTATTTCTTTCCATATTGATTCGCTCTTCTTCTCTTTTTTCATCCCTTCCCAGATTTTGATGTTTAAAATAAATTTTACTCATGATATAGCGGTCGGTGGAGATATCCACTGCAAAACGGCTGATCTCCGGATCTGGATGATTTCTGAAATACGATTCGGACACAAAATCTTCCTCTCTGCATTTTCGGCAAGCTTCTTCCAATATTTTGTTGTACAACGGATTTTGAAATTCTCTTTCATCTTCTTTCAAGTCGAACGCAATGAATTCGGTCACATTTAAGGAAACTTTTTCTTGCGATTCCTCATCCATATAAACAAAACATTGTTCTCCGTAGCGGATCACATAATACATAATATTTCTTTCATACTCTTCGAAAGGCGATTGTATTTTTTTTTCTTGCAAGGAAAAACGATTCGGCGCTTCTTCTGCCGGAAACGGCGCAAGCGTTTCCTTGATTTCTTTGGTTTGTTCAGGATCGGGATAAAGCGTTTTTTTCTTTTGCAAAAGCAGCTCCTGCCGTTTTTTGGCAATGCTTGCAACCAATACCCGTTCGTCGATATCGAGCAGTCTGGAACATTCTTTGACATACACCAAGCGGATAATTTCTTCCGGTATCAGGGCTATCGTTTGGACAATTTCCGTGATGATGCGCACTTTTTGTATCGGATCGTTTCCAGCCTCCTGAAGCAACAAATTGGTTTTGAAATGAACAAAATCCGTTTCGTGTTGACTGATATAGGCCTGAAAGGCGGAAGCGGATTGTTTTTGCGAAAAGGAATCCGGATCTTCTCCTTCGGGAAGCAAAACCACCTTGATGTTCAAACCGGCTTCGAGCAACAAGTCGATTCCCCGTACGGCCGCCTTGATTCCGGCGGCATCGCCATCGTAAAGGACTGTCACATTATTCGTAAACCGACGAATCAACCGGATTTGACCAAGAGTAAGAGCGGTGCCGGAAGAAGCTACTACGTTTTCAATGCCAGCTTGATGCATGGAAATCACGTCGGTATATCCTTCCACCAAAAAACAACAATCCTGTTTGACTATGGCCTGACGGGCAAAATAAATGCCGTACAGTTCGTTGCTTTTGTGGTAAATATCGCTTTCGGGCGAATTGACGTATTTGGCCGTTTTTTCTTCTTTTTTCAGAATACGTCCGCCAAAAGCGACTACTTTTCCCGACAAAGTGAGAACAGGAAAAATAACTCGTCCCCGGAAGCGATCGTACAAATTCTGATGGTCGCCCACGATAGTCAATCCGCTTTTTTCGAGATAATCTAATTGATATCCGGCTTTCAAAGCTTCTTGGGTGAAGGAATTGCGAATGTCGAGAGCATAACCCAACTGGAATTTCCGGATGATATCTTCTCGGAAACCTCTTTCGCGGAAATAAGACAATCCGATGTTTTGTCCTTCTTCTGTCAGGAAAAGATTGGACGAAAACGTTTTCTGAGCAAAGCCGTTCAGAATGAACATCGCCTCGCGATCGCTTTGGGCTTGCTTTTGCTCGTCGGTTATTTCCGTTTCACGAACTTCGATTCCGTATTTTTTAGCCAAATATTTCAGGGCTTCCGGGTACGAAAGTTGTTCGTGTTTCATAATGAAATGGATAGGCGTACCCCCTTCGCCGCAAGCAAAACACTTACAGATATTTTTAGCCGGAGAAACAACGAACGAAGGCGTCCGATCTTCATGGAAAGGACATAACCCCTTGTAATTGACCCCGCTTTTCCGCAAAGTGATAAAATCCGACACCACATCATATATTTGTGCCGCCGATTGAATCCGTTCTATGGTAGCTGCATCGATCATCGAGGCAAAGTTAAGTCAAAGTAATCGAATTTTCTTAACCATTTTCTTTCCATATTCCTTAATTTTGGTTTTTTTAAAACATGGCGGGGATATAAAAAGTATGTATATCATTTCTTATTTCTTTGAGGCAGTTAATATTCTTTTTCCTTGTTTTCCATTATTCACATAGCATAGTGTCAAATTCTATATGAAGTTGTGTCGCGCCATCATTATTAACAGTAATCCATTTGTAATTGATAAGTACATACGTATTACCGCCATCTATCGTTACCCATTCATCTATACCTTTTGCGCCGTTTTTTAAATCATCTTTTACTGTAAGTCCTATAGGCACAGTATAATTCCTTCCCTTAACCAAATACTTACATCTATTTGTTCTTACAGCTTCTTCAGCTTGTGCTTGGGATATGAATTTTGATTTAGTAAGCGTGGGTAAAGTGTTATTTACTTGAATTGGCGTCATGGATGTTGCACAAGAGGCAAAAAGCATAATAATTCCAATTAGTAGATTTAATTTCATTAATTTAATCATATCGACATAAACGTTTTATATTTATGCAAAGATACGCATATTTTGGTAAAGAAAAAGATTGAGGCGCTATGAAAAATAAATAGCCATCCAAGTTCAAATTGATAGAACTTGAACTTTGTACAATACTCTGGTGAAATCGGGTATATGAGTTGATCGTTCAAAATACCATAAACGCCTCCAAATTGTTTCTTCCATACAATTAATTTAGTCCTTTGCAATAGCCAAGATAGAAAGGTGCAAAATATTGTGAACTATCAAGTTTATACTGATTGATAGTAATTAAAAGATCATCTTTTATTATAATACTGTCGCCAAAACAGCGTGGTTTCGCTGTTGAATAATGCAAAAACAGGCTGTCTGTTCTTTGTTTGTATGTGCCATAAAACCATTCACTATAAAAAAATACGCCTGTCCAATGTAGTTCAAAAGTTTGGTCTTCCCTAAACTTCAATGTTGCTTGATTTTGTGTGCCTTCAAAACAGGCTCTAATGATAACTTTACTTTCCAATTTTTCAGAAGTAAGTCGATAGGGACTTAAAAGTGTATAGATTAATATTACTGCACAAATAGTAAATGATATAAAAGTCCAAATTGTCAAGTTTTTTCTATTTCGAAAAATATCAATCAGTCCTTTGATGCAATAGACTATCATAGCAATAAATGTTATTGGAATAAGAAGCGTCAAAATTAAAAAAATCACTCCACCTGTATATTTGTCAATGTGATAATAAAAAATTGTCAATAATAAATATATACAGCATATTATCGAAGTTATTAATATTCGCTTTTGATAGTTGTTATTTTTCCCTATTATATTCGCCATCATTTAATTTACGTCAGGTAATGACCGCTAACGGGCAGCATAAATTATTCATCTTCATCTCCATTTCCGTATATTATTAGCGGCTCTTCTTTTAAATGCTTTAATCTATTATTCGACAGATAACCTTTGGTTCCCGAAGGAAGCAGTACTTTAACCCAAGAAGGGTTCCCGGGAATAGATTCATACATAAATGTAACATCTTTAAGTACCATAGCTATTACCGGAGCGCTTATGGAAGGACGAGTACGCACATTTACGTACCCGTCAGTATCGTTTATGACAGCCAAATTCATGCCGTTATTTCCATACCGCTCCCTCATAGGATCCATATTCGTATAAGGATCATCGGCATTGCGTAAGGGAGGCAACAGCGCTACCTCCATCCACTTGCCATCGCGTAAGAAAGCCAGATAAGATCCGCCGTCGGCGCCCCAAATGGTATGTTCGGTATTGTCGGATACCCCAATGCATATAAAAATTCCATTATAGCGGACTATACTCTCCCATTCGCCGTTGCGGTCTGTCCATATTTGGGATTCATACCCTTCCCCATAACTCTGTATATAAATATTTCCTTGGGCGTCAAACGTAGGCTCTCCAAAAAATTCACGGGGACGGAGCGTTAGCGTCTTTCCTTCGGGAGTGGCGATAGTATATGGTTGAGTAGTAGCTGAATAACATTTATTCTTCCAGCATATTTCATTGTTAGGCATTGAAATCCAAGAATCGTATTGTATCCACTCATTTTGTGTAACGGAATAAGAATAATAGGTTTGTCCTTCGAACGTAATTTTGTCTCCAGATACATGTACACGAGGTTCGCTGCCATTATATTTTACAGGGCTGCGTGATAATTCTCTAAAGCCATTACCGTCGAAAAGATAGAGTATTATTTGTCTCACTGTATCGCATACAACAGCAACGGTTTCGTTCGCAGGAAAAAACACATCTACTCCAAAACCCCACGGAAGAATCGGGTATGCGTATTTTGTCCACTCATTTCCGTCATAGCGCATTAAATAGCTGTCCGGGGGCAGTTCTTCTGCCGAATAGCTTATGTTCCACCAAGATCCCTCCCAGCCCCACAAATCTCCTTCCGGAGAACTGGCTATAACCCGTACATCTACACCCTCCTTAACGTTTTTCATGCGAAAAGGCAGTCCGTTTATCATTTTGATACAGGCCCATCCCCCCAAAAACACATACTCGCCTTTGGTGGAAATGATATTAACTCTGGAATAACCGTATGCTTCCATGTCGTTTGCTGTGCAAATAAGCATAACCGTTATCATTAAAGAGGTTAAAAATAAGTTTTTGGGCATCATAATCTTTTTCAAATGTTTCTTTAATTTTGTGATTAAATTGATTGGCCTAATTTTGTACTGTGAATGTAAAATTACACAATTTTCACGAAGAAGGCAAATTGTTTTTCAATAATACATCGTTTTCTTTCGGTTAAATTCAATTTTATAACTGATATTTGGAACCGTCTTGTATGAGGAATCTCGTTTTGCGGGATTAAATTATTGAGTTAATATTTCATAAATTATTGATTATCTATTTTTCTCCGACTGTGCATAAAAGAACGTTCCTATGATCAAACAAACAGTCGTTAATAAGGCAATGGCTGCAAAATTTACAATCGGATTGAACATGACTACGCTTTTGTATTCCTCCGTCCCAGAATAAACGACGGCACGAGTGAGATCAAGACAATAAGTCATGGGCATGAGACGGCTAAGAATCATCAACACGCCGGTTGAATGGTTGATTGGAACGATAGCGCCCGATAAAAACATCTGCGGCATGGTAATCAATATCACGGCAAAATTCGCTGTCTTTCTGCTTTTGATCAATCCAATTAAAATCATCGACATCGCTCCGCCTGCAAGGCACACCAGCGGAGATAGGGCAAGAATCATAAGAAGCTGGATTAGGGGCAAGGTTATTCCCATGATAAGCCCGACGATCAACGTTCCTGCCATACTGACGATCGCGCCGAATGACGCGCCAAAAATTTTACCTACGACAAGCGAATAACGCGAAACAGGCGACACAAGCATTTCTTGATTAAAATCGGTTTCATGGTCATCCACCAAAGACGACATACCTGTACACGTCACCATAAATAACATATTGATCAGCATCCCAACCAACATAAATTTTGCAAAGCCGAATTCCAGTCCGCTTGCCATATTTTGCGACAGATTGCCGCCTATCATGCCCATAAACATAATAGGCATCACAAGACTCATCGCTATCGTGCCGGGCGATTTGAAAAACACCGTTATTTCTCGTGCCATAACCGCAATGACGGCATTCATTTCTCTTAAAAACCGCGATTTTCTTTTTATCAATAATTGTTCACTCATTGGATATCTCCTCCTGTCTTTTTTAAAAATTCTATGTATGCATCCTCCAAGGTGGGCTCGTGGGTTTTGAGGACCGTCAACTCTGTATTCAGTTTTGAAATAAGCGCTTGTGCGGTTCCTTCATAGGGTACTGCAATATGACTATTGACTGTATAGGGTAATCCAAGCGTCGAGAGTTCGGCTGTTAGCGCGTTTCTGTCTTTCGCATCTAAAATCAGTTCGTGTTTCAGTAGAACGGTCTTTAGTTCGTCGGGCGATGAGCAAGCAGCGATTTTCCCATGATTGATAATGCAAACCCGGTCTGCGCCTTCCGCCTCGTCGATATAGTGCGTGGTTAAGAATATAGTTGTACCGTATTGATTGCGCACGGTATTGATATACTCCCACAGCGAACGCCGGCTTACCGCATCGAGTCCCTGCGTCGGTTCGTCAAGAAACAAAACCTCCGGCGTATGTATCAAGCTGCGGACAATTTCCAGTTTTCGTTGCATTCCTCCGGATAACTTTTTCATAGGCTTAAACAATGCATCCTTTATTCCGACAACATCCGCAAGTTCAAGTACTTTTTCTTTATACGCGGCGGGCATTAGCTTGAAAGCGGGACGATAACCGCATACGCCGTAAAGACAAGCGTGGAAGCGAATATTTTCTTCTGCCGTCAATTGCAGGTCTAAGCTCGGCCTTTGGAAAATGATGCCTACTTTTTCCCTGACTTTACGCGCGTCTTTATTAATACCGAATCCTGCAATTTTCACCTCGCCCGACGTTTTAGAAAGGGTTGTAGTCAATATCGAAATGGTTGTGGTTTTCCCCGCCCCATTAGGTCCGAGAAAAGCAAAAAATTCGCCCTTTTCCACACTAAAATTGATATTGTCCACCGATGGAGTTCTCGTTCCTTTATAACGTTTGACTAAATGGTTTACTTCGATTACATTCATAAGTCCTGTTTTTACAACTATCTCTTTATGTAGACAAACAGGGATGAAAAATATTTTATGTCTTTTGCAATGTGATGATATGGATGCCGAATCGGTTTATTTCGCCGAAAAGAGAAGATACGTTGCAGAATAAGGAATTATCGTTTATTAAGAGTGGTGATAAGAACGCACATAACGCAGATGAAACAGATGAGCGCAAATAATAAAAGAATTAATATAAAATCTGCATTCGCCTGTTTCATCCGCGTTGTCCGCATTCCAAAAAAAATTTCTGAATTACAGCGTTTTTCTCTTCAATACCTACTTGCCGCTACTTGCCAATCCACGATAGTCCACAAATTTTTCAGTTGATCGGCGCGGCGGTTCTGATAGTCGAGATAATACGCATGTTCCCAAACATCGAAAGTCAACAAAGGTTTAAGTCCTTTCGTGATTGGATTTCCCGCATTGGATTCTTTGGTAATCGAAAGATTTTCTTTGTCATCGACCGACAGCCAAACCCATCCGGAACCGAATAGGCTGACGCCTGCGGCTTCAAATTCTTTCTGAAAATTTTCAAATGAACCCCATATTGCATCCATTGCTTCTGCCAATTTTCCGGAAGGTTTTCTGCTTCCCTTTGGAGAAAATTGCGTAAAGTAGAGATTGTGGTTCAAAACCTGTCCAGCATTATTAAAAATAGCGCCCTCCGATTCCTTCACAATGGTTTCGAGGTCGGCTTTTTCAAATTTTGTTCCCTGGATGAGGTTGTTCAAATTGTTTACATACGCTTGAAGATGTTTTCCATGATGAAACTCAATAGTTTGTTTGCTAATAACTGGTTCCAACGCATCCGCAGCATACGGTAGCTGAATTAATTCAAATTTCATAATACTTTCATTTTTAATTATTTTTCATTACTGCTACATAATAACAAAATTAGACCTAAAATTGTTGTAATCAGATCAATTTATTTGGAGATAAAATTACTATTATTTTTTAAATAATAAAATAGCAGGGATCTTATTGCAGCTTAAAATCGTTTGGCAAAGGCGAAATGGGCACAACACACTTTTCGGAAACAAACCCAGCCAAATTATTTGTGTCTTTGACATCATAAATAATTAGGAGTATTTGGTCGTATCCAAAATCAACTGAGGCAAAATTTAACCCATAAGTTCCAATTTTGTAATAGAATCCTTCAAATAAATTTGGCATTTTTTATTTTTTTTAATTATTATGCAAAATTCGTTTTTGCGCCGCACGAACCGCAAAAGGCGGCTGTTGCTTTCGATTGTGCGCCGCAATCAGGACAAAAACGTGTTACAGATGCTTCGCCATTGGCGATATCCATTGTTGGAGGCGATACTTCCAGCGGATATACAGGCGTGAGCGATGTTTGACCGCCGCCTTTTTGCCATAACTCTTTAAATTTTGTCGACCATCCGCACAGTTTGCCGTAGAGGTCGAATGTGATTTGGGTTGTAGGAGCGATTTGCATATAGCTGCTCATCATTTTTACCAATATCCAACTGTCCACGAAAGCATATTTCACTGTCCACGCCAACAATAAGGAAATGACAAATGCTACAAAACCACTCCATTCGAACAAACGGAACAATCCGCCAAACAGTACGAATGCTATCAGAGTAATCACTGCGACTGAGATGATGACCGTGAAAGCAGTTTTGGCTGCATCTTTCAATAGGGTTTTCCAATTTTTGAAATAAATCGCCACTCCATCAGCCGCACTTTTGAACGCATTCTGTTCTGGATGATTAAAGGTGTAACCCAGACAGCACTCGTCAATGTAACCCAGTGATATATCGAGAAACAAATTCATGAGATTTTTTAAGCCATTTGTACCGGGAATAGCGTCGAACAATCCGCCGCTAAGGCGCCCCAGTGTCCGCTGCAATTGTTTGACCGAACCGGCAATCAGTTTGTCTATAATGAAATAGACATTAGATGTGCCAAAACGTTCTTTCACCATCGCCTTACCAGTATGGACAGGGTCGGCTGGTACTGCGTTGGTTTGAAAAGCAGCGACAATAACCGCCACATGACCTGCTTTCACCAAATACCCGATGTAATGGTTCATGAAGAAATTCACAATTCCCACTACTCCAAGCCAAACAAAAAACAGGATGGCTCCTACTCCCCCGCTTTTAAATAGATAGGATATTCCTATCAGAAGAGCGAAAAGGGCGAGAGCAATTAAAATGTTCAACAATCCTATCCCCAGCTTTATCCATCCGAAAATAAGCGTCTTTGAAAATACTTCTTTTGCATTCATAGTTATTTTAATTATAAATTATTATGGCAAAACACAATTACATTCATAAATTTTAATTGATTTTCACAAATTCTACTCTTCTGTTTTTCGCTCTACCTTCGTCGGTGCTGTTATCAGCGATGGGCGAGGTTTGTCCTTTACCGGCACTTTGGAGGCGGTCGGCGGAGATACCCATTTCCACGAGCTTATCTACCACAGCTTTCGAACGGGCATCACTGAGCGTCTGGTTAGAGGCGGCATTACCCGTACTGTCGGTATGTCCTTCGACAGAAAATTTCAGATTGGGGTTTTCTTTCATCAATTTCGTTATACGGTTGATTTCATTCATCGCTTCCGGTTTAATGGTACTCTTTCCAACATCAAAAGTAATGTCGTAGGTTATAAATTTCCCTTCGTTCATCACGCTTTCTAAAAGCATTTCGGATTTGTCAAAGAAATTGAAATTGGTTTTCATATATAGGTTTGAACCTGTTAAGTGGCGTTCCATATAAAACATATCGAAACTTACGATGTCGCCCTGTTTAATGCCTAAAATCGGAGCGATTTTATCCAGTTCCACCTTTGCGCTCTTTTGGGGAGCAACGCCTCCTAAATCAATGATTAGTCTGTCATTAAAGAATACCCATATATCATCGTCGCCTCTAAATTCAAAGGTAGCGCCAGGAATATACTTGAAAGTAGTATGCAACTCCATTGAAAAATGGAAATTGTGTCCATTCCCCTCGTTTCCGAAAAGTTCATTGTCAATAGGGAAAAATCCGGCAGAATTGCCATCCGAAGAGTCTATATTCCAATAGCCATTCCCGGCAGGTTTCATTATAAGCGCTTTCTCCGTACGCATATTTACGCCCGGAACATCATTAAAAAATGCGTTCAGCATATTCTGCGTAACTCGCGAGCCAAACATTCTTTGCCATAGCGAAAGGTTATAAACTGTTTTTTTGTCTGCGCCCAACCTTTCCTGCACTAATCCTTTGCCATCGTTTATGCTACCCTCAAACAACAGTCCGTCAGCTTTGAAATCGCGTATGGTTACAGCTATCTCCATTCTATCATCCGTTACTTTGACACTTGGCCCTCCTGCGGAAATAGTTGTAACATTGTTATTCTCTGCGTTTGCGTAATCTTCGTTACTGGAAGAAGATTTTTTGGATTCTGACTCTATGGAAGAGTCTTTCCCGTCGCCTTTGTAGGTGTCTGGATTGGTCACTTTGTCGATCGTTTTGTTTACCGCTTCGTCCGTTTTTTGTTCCGCCTTGCGGATAATCGCATTTTTGGTTGTGTTCTCTATGGCTTTACCCAAACGTTTGCCGAACTATGCATGCGTTGTGTTGCATGCGAGCAACAAGGTTAAACTGACGAATAAAAATTTTATAGCTTTCATTTTTTTAAATTTTAAATTACGAATGATGAATTATCCAAATTATTTCTAATTTTCTGTTTTCGGCAATGTCGTAACGCTTGATGTTGCATCGAGATACTGTCCGGCAATACTGAATCCGATGGAAGGCATTTCTTTTGCCGTAGCGGTCATTCCGCCTATGTTCATGGATTGTGCCAGCAGTTCATCATAGCGGGCTACATCCGCCATCTTGGTTTTAATGCGTCCTTGCATTTTACTTACCTGATTGCGCCAGAGCGTATAACATTCTGTATAATAGGCATTCCAAGTTGCTGCTAAACGTTTTGCAGCGGCATCGCAGTACGTTTTTGTATATATTTTCGTATCTACCTTGCCATCCATGCAAGGCGATGCCGCTGCAAATGCTGCGTCTATGCCGTGTTTTTGGTACAGCGCTGGAAATTGGGCTGCGACTTCCCGCGTTTCCCTTTCGTTCAGCCGGTCAATCTCCTGCCAACGGTCGGTAATTTTCTTCATTTCGTTAGTTATTTCTACCTGCGATGCGATTTTTTTTGTCTGGGTCTGTTGTTTTTTCACCTGAGGGGAATTGGTTGCTGCCTGCATTCGCTGCATGCGGTTGCCTTCTTGTAGGTAGACTGCTGCCTGTTCCTCTGTCATGTTTTCCATGGCGTTAATTTCTGAGGGCGTTAGACCGCCGAATGTTGCACCGCTTGCAGTCATAGCTGCCGCAATTTCGTCATTGCTTTTGCCTTCGAGCGCTTGCAGTTGAGCGAGCGACAGGTTACCCAGGCCTGAGGCGGAAAGTTTTTGGTTAACCATCTGTTGTGCAAAAGCTTTCTGATCTGCCTCGCTCATGTTTTGAAGTTGGGTAACGGATTTGCCGGTCATCTGCTGGGCAATCCGCTCCGCATCCTGCTTGGCAGCCTCCCACATTGCGTTGTCTGTACTCTTTGAGGTTTCGCGAAGTTTTTGAATCTTCTCATGAAAAGCTTCGATAGCCGCACTTGCCGCTTGATTGTCTGAGTCAGCCGCTAAATACGCTGCCGATGGCAGGTCAGGGCATTGCCCAATAATTGCTTCCGGCGTTACTTGTCCTTGCACCCTGTTGCATACAAGCGTCAGGGCAAACATTACGGATATTAATTTTATGATTTTCATGATTTCTACAATTTTTAATTCGTAGTTGATAATGTCAAATGTTGTCTTGTAATTGATATTGCAAAATTAAGGAGGTAAAAAATTCCGTCATAGATGCATATGCAGGTATTTGCCTTTCTGATAATAAAAAACCTGCATATGCAGGCAGTAGTACTTATGCCTGAACGATCTTATTCCGTTTTGAATTTTCAGTATCTATCCTATCAAAATCTTTTTCATTATTAAAACAAAAATATGTACGAAATTCTTTTATTTACAACCCATAAATAAATAAAAAATATATAAAAATGCACTATCTTTGCAGTAAAACAATTAACCTTTTTATGAGATGTTACCGGATAAACAATGGGCAAACAAATTAGTTTTGATTTCGACAGTAGGCCTACTGATTATGTCGGCAGCGTGCCGGTTTAAAGTTGCGCAACATCCCGATGTGCCAGGCAATGAGGCGCCGGCGGATACTATTTTGCAAAGAACGCGGAATATAGATTCGCTTGTCGTGTTAGCAGAAACGTATGAGCAAGCAGGCAATAAGGCGGGAGCAATAAAAATATTCCAAAAATTAGGCAGGTTGAGCCGAGAATCGGACAATCTTGTGAAGGCCATCGAATTTCACAATCGAGCATTGTCGCTTGCCGAAGAGATAAACGATACCAATGAAATTATATCCTGCCTCAACCAGATAGGCACAAACTACCGAAGGATAGGAGCTTACGAAGATGCTGCCACTTATCATTACAAAGCGTTGCAGTATAGCGAGCAACCGTACGATGCAACGCCCGAAATTATTTTAAAAAACAAAGTCATCTCGCTCAACGGTATTGGCAATATTTACCTCATGCTCGACAACCTTGATGCCGCCCACGCTACATTTCTTGCTGCGCTTGAAGGAGAAACGCAATTAGGCAGCGATCTCGGAATGGCGATCAATTATGCGAATATCGGCGCTATATTTGAAAGCAAAGAGATGTACGATTCGGCGAGAGTGTATTACGAGCATTCCATGAAACTCAATCGCCTTGCCAACTCGGCATTGGGCATATCGTTATGTCATAATCATTTCGGACGCCTTGCCGAATTGCGGGGCGATTGGAATGAAGCCTTGGGGGAATATCATGCGGCTTACGATATTATGGATAAAGGCGCTGACCGTTGGCATTGGATGGAAGCCTGCCTTTCGATTATTCGGGTAAACATTGAGAAAGGCGATTTAAAAACTGCCGCGGCATACATCGATCGTGCAGAAACTACCGCTAAAGAGCTTCGTTCCAACGATTATTCAGCCCTTGTCTATAAAGCGAAGTACAGTTATTTCGAGAAAAAAGGCGATTTTCGCCGTGCGCTCGACAACTATATCCTGAGCCGCCATTATGCCGACAGCACGCTGAATCTTAAAAATGTCAATCATATCCATAACTTGCGGGTACTCTACGAAACTGAACGGAAAGAAGTGGAGATAAGAGCGTTGAAGAATGAAAAACAGTTAATGCGCTGGTTAGCCATTTTTGGAGCGGCTTTGTTTTTGTTGACCATCGGAATATCCTTTTTCCTCTGGCGATGGACGACACAGAAAAAACGTCTTGCCGAAAAACAAAAACAGATTGCCGAACAGCAAATAATCCAGCTGCAATAGGAGAAGCAACTTATCGCTACGCAAGCTGTTCTTGATGGCGAGGTGCAAGAACGCTCCCGCCTCGCCCGCGATTTGCACGACGGATTAGGCAGCATACTCGCTGCGGCTAAATATAATTTAACGGATATCAAGAAAATGTATGGTCAGGAAGCGATTGATGCAAAACGTTTCGACAAAGCGGTAAGCTTACTCGACGATTCCATGCGCGAACTGCGCCGCGTAGCACACCATTTGATGCCCGATTCGCTCAGCAGCTTTGGATTGAAACAATCGATAAGCGACTTCTGCAACAGCGTTCCTCCTGTAAAGTTCGCCTGGTATGGCGATGAAACGCGTTTAGACCCGAAACTGGAAGTGATGATTTACCGCATCATGCACGAATTGGTGAGCAATGCGTTGAAACATTCTGGAGCGGAACATATCCTTATCGAAATCGTTCGCTACGACGACAAGATAGCTCTTACCGTGCAAGACGACGGCTGCGGATTCGACCAAACGACTGAATCCAGCGGCATGGGACTGTCAAATATTTATGCCCGCGTAGCAGCCTATAACGGTAATTTGTTGATCGATTCAAAGGCCGGAGTGGGAACGGAAGTCAATGTTGAATTACGAATTACGAATTAAAAATTACGAACTGATGAAGAAAGAAAATATAATACAGGAAAAATCGTTTGCTTTTGCAATTCGAATTGTAAAATTGTATCAATATCTCTGTGAAGGAAAAAGAGAATTTGTTTTGTCAAAACAACTACTTCGATGTGGAACATCTATTGGTGCAAATATTGAAGAATCTATCGGCGGCCAATCTGATAAGGATTTTCTGTCGAAGATAAGCATCAGTTACAAAGAGGCAAGAGAGACTATCTATTGGATAAAATTATTGTCGGCTACAGAATATTTGGATGATAAACAAACCAAAAGTCTGCTTACTGATGCAGAAGAATTATGCAAAATTTTAGGCAAAATACAATTAACAACAAAAAGTCGTAATTTGTAATTTTTAATTCGTAATTGATATGATTAATGTTGCAGTTGTTGATGATCACAAAATCATCACCGACGGGTTGGAACGTCTGATCAATGAATCCGGAATAGCCTGTGTGATCGGGAAGGCTTATTCCATTGTCGGATGCTGGAATTTGTTGGAAAGCAATCAACCGGACGTATTGTTGCTCGACATTAGCATGCCCGATGGCAGCGGTATCGACTTATGTCCGAAAATCAAAAAAAAATATCCGCAGTTAAAAATACTGATGTTGACCAGTTATGGCGAACTTACCACTATCGCCCGCGCTTTAGACGCAGGGGCTGACGGCTATGTACTGAAAAACTCGGAGCCGGAAGAACTTCTCGAAGGCATCCGTACAGTCGCATGTGGAGGACGCTTTTTGTGCGAAGAAGTAAATGTAACGCTTCGAAAAAGCGGGAACAATTTGTTGGAACTCACCCGTCGCGAAATGGAACTGTTGCAACTAATATCAGCGGGATATACCTTGCCGGAACAAGCAGACAAAATGTGTTTGGGCTATCATACCGTACGCGGTTATCGCCAAAAATTGAATGTCAAACTTGGCGCTCACAACACCGTTCAATTGTTGCAAAATGCAAAGGCCTTGAAATTGATAGGAAGCTGATCTAAGATAATCATAGACCTCAACGCCGTTTATTCGTATTGTTTTTCTTTTGTTGCTCTTTCAAAAGCGCTTGCTGTTTTCTTTGCGCTTCTTCCAAACGTGCCATAAAGCCCGATTTTTTCTTAGCCGGTTTCGCTTTATGTTTGTTCGCTTCCAATTTTGCCAGCAATTTCTTTTCGTCCAATGTGAAACGGAACAAAATGGTCAAACCGATCGTGATCAGGGTAGATACCAAGTAATAGTAATTCAAACCAGCCGGATAGGAATTGAGGAAAAAGAACATGACGACCGGCATGAAATACATCATCATTTTCATTCCCGGCATTTGTTCCTGCCCCGTGTTTTGCTGGTCGGCCATGTATTTGGTATTCAAGATAGTCACCAAAGTCATTAACAAGCAAAATATACTGATATGATTACCTAAATATTTGGAGATAAAAGGAATATTAGCGCTCCAATGAATCAAGCCATCGTAAGTAGACAAATCGTCAGCCCACAGAAAACTTTGATGCCTCAGTTCGATCGCCGAAGGAAAAAGCATAAACAGAGCGATCAGAAAAGGAAACTGAATCAGCATCGGCAAGCAACCAGCCATGGGATTGACGCCTACCTGCCGGTATAATTCCATCGTTTTCTGTTGCCGCGCCATGGCATTCTCCTGTCCGGGATATTTGGCCGTAATGACTTCAATCTGCGGTTTAAGCACGCGCATTTTAGCCGAAGAAATCAACGATTTATAAGTCAATGGGAACAACGCGCCCCGGATAATCAAAGTCAGGAAAAAAATAGCCAATCCCAAACTGCCGCACCAACTTGTCAGCCAGCCAAAAACAGGAAGCACGATATACTTGTTGATGGGCCGTACCAAACTCCATCCCAGAGGCACCAATTTTTCTAATTCCGGTTTCTCTCCTGCAAAAATCGTTTTATCGTATCGTTTCAACAAATAATAATCATTTGGTCCGAAAATAAATTTGAATTCGACTGGTTCTACGCTCGCCGTATTGAAAGGAACGCTTGCATACGTATTGTATTCCTTAAGGTATTTACCTTCGGCAAAATACCTTGAATCCAATTTGGCCGATTCGAAATTTTCTCCAGCTACCAGGACGGAAGAAAAAAACTGGTCTTTGTATCCAATCCATTTCAGTTTATTGGATATATTTTTCATATCGTCTTTGGTTTCCCGCAACTGTTCGACATCGTCTGAAACAAATTTGTAAGTCAAGCGGGCATAACGTTCTTCAAATTGCCTGCCTTGTTCCTGTTGTCGGATTTTTTGCATCCACTGCACATCCAGCGTCCGCATGGCCGGTGAAAATTCGGTTTGAAGATTATGGGGAACAATTTTGAAATCCAGCATATAATCTTCCGGATGAAGCGTATATACAAAATCCATCGATTTGTCTTCTCCGGCATTCAATCGCAAAGTCGCTTGTTGTTCCGCCGAGTCGGGAATGATCTGAAAATAAAAATCGCTTGTATTCAGCACTCGGTTGTTGGCCGTAATAAATGTAACGCCAAAAGCGGATTCTTCTTCGTCAAACAAAAATAAAGGTTCTTTCCTATAATCGGTATAATCTTTCAAACGAACAGAATAAATACGTCCGCCCTTGGAACTTAGTTTGATTTCCATCCATTTGTTTTCCAATGTTGCAAACTCTTCCGTTCCTTGAATCGAAACGCTAAAACTTCCGTACCTATCCATGCGTTTGGCTTGCGCTACCGAATCGGGAAGCGAAGTTTCGCTTACCTCTTGCGATTGTTCTTCCTTTTGTGCCGCCTCGCGAGCCGCTTCCTCTTGCATCCTTACCCAACTGATTGAATCTTGATATCTTTTTCGCGCTTCTAACTGTTCGGGGGAGGGACGATTCAAATAAGAAAAGCCAATGATGATAAGAAAAATGAGTATCAGTCCTATAATTGTATTTTTATCCATTATTGATCATTTGTTAACTTCATTTGTAGTCGCTTCTATAAAACTCATAAATAAAGGATTTGGTTTTACCACCGTACTATTGTATTCGGGATGGAACTGTGTTCCGACATACCATCTCAGCGCGGGTATTTCTACCACTTCTACCAATCCGGTATCCGGATTAATTCCGGTACATTTCATTCCGTTGCTTTCAAAAAGCTCCTTATATTCGTTGTTAAATTCGTAACGATGCCGGTGGCGTTCACGGATCAACTCGCTCTTATAGGCTTCATAAGCTTTCGACCCTTTTTCAATTTTACAATCGTAAGAGCCCAAGCGCATTGATCCGCCCATCACTGTCAGGTTTTTTTGTCCTTCCATGATGTCAATCACTTTATAGGGAGTATATTCGTTCATTTCTGTCGAATTGGCTTCTGTCAAACCCAAAACGTCCCGTGCAAATTCGATGACCATGCATTGCATTCCCAAACAAACGCCGAAAGTAGGCTTATCATTTTCACGCGCATATTTCAATGCCGCAAATTTGCCATCGACGCCGCGCTGTCCAAATCCGGGCGCCACCAATATTCCATCCAAATCGCCCAATAATTTGACCACATTATCTTCATTCAATTTTTCGGAATGAATATACCGCAAATCCAATTTGCGCTTATGATACGTAGCCGCCTGAAGCAACGATTCGTTAATGGATTTATAAGCATCCGGCAATTCGACGTATTTGCCAACGATCCCGATTTTCACCGTTTTCTCAGCCGTCCGCATGTTTTCGAGAAAATTATTCCATGCGGTCAACTCCAATTTTCTTTCGGAAGACATTCCCATTTTTTGAAGCACTATTTTGTCCATTCCCTGTTTGGCCAAAACAATCGGTACTTCGTAAATGCTCGGCACATCATACGATTGAATCACTGCATTTTCATCTACATTGCAAAAGAGAGCCACTTTGTGGCAAATCTGTTTAGACAATTCATTTTCGGTGCGGAGTACCAAAATATTAGGTTGAATTCCCTGTTCTTGCAACGTTTTAACGGAATGTTGAGTAGGTTTCGTCTTCACTTCCTTTGCCGCGGCAATGTAGGGAACGTACGTTAAGTGTATGCACAAACAATTTTGACCTAATTCCCAACGCAATTGGCGGACACTTTCTATGAAAGGCAAAGATTCAATATCGCCCACCGTCCCGCCTATTTCGGTAATCACAAAATCGTATTTACCGGTTTTACCCAAAATCATGATATTGCGTTTGATTTCGTCGGTAATGTGAGGAACCACTTGAACCGTTTTACCGAGAAAATCGCCTCTCCGCTCTTTATTGATGACATTTTGATAGATTCGTCCTGTCGTAATATTATTCGCTTTGGAGGTAGGTATATTCAGAAAACGCTCGTAATGTCCTAAATCCAAATCGGCCTCATGGCCGTCTTCCGTTACATAACACTCTCCATGCTCATACGGATTAAGCGTTCCCGGATCGATATTGATATAAGGATCAAACTTTTGAATAGTCACTTGGTATCCTCTCGCCTGCAATAGTTTACCCAAAGAAGCGGCGACTATTCCTTTCCCCAATGAAGAGACTACTCCTCCCGTAACGAAAATGTATTTTGTTTCTGCCACACTGATAAGTTTTTGCTATTAAGCGCACAAAGGTACATTATTTTTAGATAACTTGAAAATTTGAAAATGAGATAATTTGAAAATAAGCGCTATCTTTGTTTTTGAACTAAACATACAAAAAAATGAAACGGTTAATATTCTGCTTATTCAGTCTTGGTTTATCCATAACGCTATCGGCGCAAACCTTATCGGTGCTGGATATTGTCAAAAAAGCCGACAGTAAAATGCGCGGAGAAAGTTCTTATTCCGAAATGACCATGACTATTGTGCGTCCTACCTGGCAACGCTCCATTTCGATGAAAATATGGACCAAAGGGACTCATTTTGCGTTGATAAAGGTTACCGCTCCCGCTAAAGATAAAGGAACTGGTTTTGTGAAACGCGACAAAGAATTGTGGAATTGGATTCCTTCCATCGATCGGTTGATCAAAATGAGCGCTTCGGTGATGGGGCAATCGTGGATGGGTTCCGACTTTACGAATGATGATATGGTGCGCGAGAGTTCCATGGTAACCGATTATACGCAAAAAATGGCGGGCGAAGAAGAGATTCGTGGATTCAACTGTTACCAAATAGAGCTGACGCCGCTTCCCGAAGCCGCTGTGGTGTGGGGCAAAGTCATCGTCTGGATTGAAAAGGAAACGTTCAACATGATCAGAACTCAAAACTTGGACGAGAATTTTAATTTAGCGCAGACATTGGAAAATTATGATTTCAAACAATTTGGCGACCGTACATTGCCTTCGCGCAGGGAAATGACTCCGGCTGCGGGTAAAGAGCAGAAAACAGTTATTACTATATCGAAAGCGCAATACAATATTCCAATTCAGGAAAGTTTTTTCTCGCAACAAAATTTGAAAACGATTCAATGAGGATATTGCTTAAAATTGCATGGCGAAATTTGTGGAGGAACAAGCGGAGAACATGGATTGCTATTTCTTCCGTGTTCTTTGTCACTTTGATGTGCCTGTTGTTGAAATCGTTGACAGATGGTTCCACCAATTACATTATAGATTCTACCATTGAACGGCAAACGGGTACCTTTCAGGTGATGAGTTCCGAATATTGGGACGATCGAACGGTAGACAATTTCATTACAGTAGATGAAAATACCCTAAAGAAGTGGGAGGCTATTCCCAACGTAAAACGTATTGCTCCCCGAATAGAGGCATTTGCTATGTCGTGGAATGGCGCCCATACGAAACCAATTTCTCTGATTGGAATAGATCCTGCCCGTGAAAGTCAATTTTCCAGACTCAATACCCGCATGCAGAAAGGAAAATTTTTATCGCCAAACGAGAACGGAATTATTATTGGAAGTAAATATGCCGAAGGGGTGAATCTTTCTGTGGGAGATACGCTCGCGTTGATCGGACAAGGGTATCATGGCAATAGCGCTGCTGCACTTTTTGTAATAAAAGGCATCGTAAAAGCTTTCGATCCTTTGCAAGATGCCGGTTGCGCCTATGCAAGTCTTACTGTTGCGCAGGATTTTATCAGCATGCCGGAAGGCGAAACGTATGTTTCCGTCGTATTGGAAAACCCCAATAAAATGGATAAGACTCTAATGGCATTCAAACAGATTAACGGCAAAAACGACTGGGTTTACCGTCCCTGGCAGGAATTGATTATAGATACAGCTGCAGGAGCGGCGTCTGACAAAAAAACAATGGAAATATATTTTTACATCTTATACATGGTGGTTGGCTTTGGGTTGTTGAGTACAATGATCATGTTGACGAATGAACGAAGGAAAGAATTTGGCGTCATGGCGGCTTTGGGAATGAAAAAAAGAAGTCTTATTGAAGGACTTTTTATCGAGATGTTTTTTGTAAATACGCTGGGATTGTTAGCCAGCCTATTGATTTCCATTCCCATTATTTTATATTTTCATTATTTTCCGATTCACCTTACCGGAGCCATGGGAAAGTCATTCGAAGATATCGGTTTCGAACCCATTGTCCCTTTCGGTGTCAGCGTCAATCTTTTCGTTAGTCAAATAGCCATTGTCGTTTTTATTGCCGTTCTTATCACCCTGTATCCTTATTTGAAAATCAAGCAAATGAATATTATCGACGCATTAAGAAAATAAGCTCATGATTCTACAATTCGCATGGAAAAATATAGGAAGAAATAAAGTGCGCAGTGCAGTCATTCTTCTGGCCATTACTCTGGGATTGACTGCGAGCGTTTTTGCGGTTGCTTTTATGAATGGCATGATCAATCAAAAAGTGGAAGATACCATTCGCATCGAAATGACGCACCTTCAAATCAACACCCAAAAGTTCATCGACGAAAATGAAATAGAAGATGTATTGGCCGATTCTATTTTAGAATCCCGAATTCGTAGTATTCCTGAAGTGATAGGAGTAAGTCCGCGTATATTATTGACTGTTATGGCGGCTACGTCACATAAAACAGGCGGCGCGCAAGTGGTCGCCATTGATCCTGAAAAGGAAAAACAGGTCAGCCGACTTTATACTTGTATTCCGGATAGTTTGGGAAATTTTTTTTCCGAAAATATACCGAATAGTATTGTCGTGGGGCGGAAATTTGCAGAAAAGTATCAGGTTCAACTCCATTCCAAAATAATTCTCTCTTTTGTGAATCTGGAAGAAGAACAGGTCAGCGCGGCTTTCAGGATATGCGGCATTTTTCATACTAACAATCCAGCGTATGAGGAGGCGAAAATGTTTATCCGGGCAAATGACGCTCGTGCATTGACCGGAATTAAAGCCGACAGTATCCATGAAATGGCCATACAACTAACCAACAATAAGGACAAAACGGTTGCAAAAGTACAAACTCAAATAACGCCCATGCTTCCAAACGGGGTAGAGATTCGCAATTGGAAAGAAATCAGTCCAATTATGGGCGTTTATACCGGATTTATGCAGATTGAGTTGATGATTATTGTTGCGATTATTCTGTTTGCATTGGGTTTTGGAATTGTAAACGCTAATTTAATGTCTGTATTGGAACGTAAACAAGAATTGAACATGCTGATGGCGATTGGCATGAATCGCAAAAAAGTGATGCAGTTGATTGTGACCGAAAGCACGATTTTGACCTTATTGGGAGGTTTTTGGGGAATGTTAATCGGTCTTGCCATTGCACTGGCTACAGGAAAAACGGGCATCGATGTAAGCGCTTCTTTGGGTTCCTATCAGCAATTGGGAATCGCAACCATTATTCATCCGTTAATTACTTTCAACCAATTCGTGATTATAGCGGTTATGGTTGTCATTATAGGTATTCTATCGGCAATTTTTCCGGCAAGAATGGCGACAAAACCATGATTTACCATGACTTTAGAATTATTAAGAAAATTAAAATGGATATGACAAAAGAAGAACAAGATAGTATCATTGAAATAAACAATCTTTCGAAGATTTATCAAGAAGATGCCGAAGTGGTTAAAGCTTTGGACAATATAAACTTAAACATCAATAAAGGAGAATTTACGGCTGTTGTAGGCCCTTCCGGATCTGGTAAAACCACGCTGCTCAATATGATAGGAGGATTGGACAAGCCTACGTCAGGAACTGTAGCGGTGGATGGTATGGATGTGACTAAATTATCTATAGACGATTTGATCAATTTTCGAAGGGATCATGTCGGTTTTGTATTTCAAGCCTACAATCTGATTCCTGTTTTGACAGCAAAGGAAAATGTGATGTTTGTAATGGATTTGCAGGGTATTCCTACTCAACAGAGTTCGGTTCGCGCCATTAAGTTGTTGAAAAATGTGGGTTTGGGCGACCGCATAAATGCGCGTCCAAATAAATTGTCGGGCGGACAGCAGCAACGTGTGGCGGTAGCCAGGGCGTTGGCATCGAAACCAAAATTTATTCTTGCCGATGAACCAACAGCCAACCTTGATGGTAAATCGGCTGAAACATTGTTGGACATCATGGAAAAAATGAACGAGGAGGAAAATATGACCTTCATCTTTTCCACGCATGATCCGCGAGTAATGCAAAAAGCACGACGCATAATCACGCTGGAAGATGGGAAAATTGTTCGCTAAAATATTCCTTGCGCTTCTGTTGCAAGGAATAACAATTCTACCTATTTCGGCGCAAAAAACGGCCTCGCTCAACGGATATGCCAGCGGATTATACAGTCCCATCTATTGGACAGATGAAGATGTGTTTTTGAATAATGGACTAATACATAATCGTTTGAATTTCAAATATACTCCTAACAATTTATGGAGTTTTACAGCCGAAGTCAGAAACCGTGCCATTTGGGGTAATTTTTCAAATCTCAGCCCCGACTATTTTTCCTTGTTAACGGGCGATAATGGCTGGATGAATCTTTCGTGGAATATCCTGCAAGAAAACAGTTTTGTATTGAATAGCTCCATTGAAAGGCTAAATATTGCCTTTAGCGATAAGAAATGGAGTTTTGTAGTTGGAAGGCAGCGAATTAATTGGTCACAAACACTGATGTTTAATCCAAACGATATTTTCAATGCTTACTCATTCTTCGACTTCGATTATCCGGAAAAAGCAGGCAGTGATGCAGTGCGGTTATCCTATTACCCTTCGCCTGTTTCGGTGGTAGAAGTGGCAGCCAAGCTCAATCGCTGGGGACAATCGACAGTCGCCGTATTCTACCGGTTCAATCGGAACGGATGGGATATGCAAGTTCTGGGAGGCATTGTGAACCAATACGACCGAGTCATCGGCGCTGGCTTTAGCGGCGAAGCCAGCGGCGTGAATCTGCGGGGCGAAGCATCCTTTTTCCATTCCACGCAAACGGGCGCTTCTTTGAAAAATACCTTGGTTACCTCATTGGGAGCCGATTATACTTTCAAAAACTCATTGATGTTATCCGGTACCGTTTTATACAATCAACAAGCACTCGGCAGTTCGGGCAATTTTTTATTGCTTTACCAAACGCCGATAACTCCTCGACAACTTTCTATTACCGATTGGACAGCATGTGTTCAAGCCTCTTATTCTTTTACGCCTCTACTGACCGGCGGATTGGCTGTGGTGAGTTTTGTGAATCTTCCCGCATTTTATCTGGGTCCTTCCGTCGATTATTCTCTCTCAAATAATCTTACGTTTAGCGCTATGATACAATTTTTTGCAGACGCTTCCACAACATCCTTATCCAATCTGGCTTTGGGATATTTGAGATTGAAATATAATTTCTGACTTTTATTCCGATTCCGATAACAGATCCGGCCTCAACCGTTGCGTTCGTTCGATGGATTGCTGCAATTCCCATTCCCTAATTTTGGCCTCGTGTCCTGAAAGCAAAATCTCTGGAGTTTTCCATCCCTTGTAGTCCGACGGGCGGGTATAAACCGGAGGAGCCAATAAATTATCCTGAAAAGAATCGGACAAAGCCGATTGTTCGTCGCCAATCGCTCCCGGAATCAGACGGACTATTGCGTCGGACATCACAGCCGCCGCCAACTCGCCGCCGGTAAGCACATAATCGCCTATCGAAATTTCGCGGGTGATCAAATATTCGCGGATGCGGTAATCAACGCCTTTGTAGTGTCCGCACAAAATGATGAGATTTCGGCACAAAGAAAGCTGATTAGCCATGCGCTGGTTTAATGTTTCGCCATCGGGCGAAGTATAAATCACTTCGTCGTAATCGCGTTGCGATTTCAAAAACGAAATCGCGCGGTCAATCGGTTCGCATTGCAAAACCATGCCCGCTTGTCCTCCAAAAGGATAATCGTCGACTTTTCGTCGCTTGTCTAACGAATAATCCCTCAGATTGTGAATTTGTATTTCAACCAAACCTTTGTCTTGCGCCCTTTTCAATATAGAATGATTGAAAGGGCTTTCTAAAATTTCAGGAAGTACGGTAATAATATCGAGCCGCATTTCTTCGTTTTATTTTATGTTTTCAGTGAATACCCATTTTCCGACACTCATAAACACGATACGGAACCAAACAAACGCTTCCCAAAAATCGTTAAGCGTTTTATTCGTTTTGTGTTTTTTACTTTTTCTTGTGACTTCATCTAATCAATCTTTTTTATCTTTGCACAAAAATAATTTTTGATATGTTAAAGCGCTTAAAACTATTTTTTTTCTTTTTTTGCATATGTCCGACCATTTTTTCGCAGATACAAGAACCTGTCAAATGGAAAATATCCATAAATAGTGCAAGCGAGCTTGTTTTTACTACTTCTATTCAACATGGTTGGCATCTATATGCAATGGACTTGCCGGAAGGAGGCCCTTTGCCTACTACTTTTATTTTTGAAAAAGTAAAAGGAGCAGAAATTGTGGGCAAAGTTACAACTCTTTGCCAAATAAAAACAGAATTCGACAATTCGTTTGAGATGAATATTGGTTGGTATGACGGAAATCCCTCTTTTGTACAGAAGTTGAACATCAAAGATCCGGATCATTTTGTCGTAGAAGGTTATGTAGACTACATGACGTGCAACAATGAATATTGTATCCCTTGTAAAAAGGAATTTTCTTTTTCCCAAAAAGACCTTCCAGTAGAACTTTCGGAAATAAAGAAAATCAAGGAGATAAAAGAAATTAAGGCTGAAGAAGTTGTGGAGCCTTCAATCAATTCTTCGAAAGTTTCAGAGCTTAAAAATTCAGAGTCTGCAGTAGTGTCGCCCTCCACTTTATGGCAACCCGTGATGGACGAATTGCATCATTTCGGAGGCAACACGGCGCGCAATACTTCGTGGTTGTTTATTTTCCTCCTTTGCTTCGGAGGCGGATTTTTGGCTTTACTCACGCCTTGTGTATGGCCTATCATCCCCATGACCATCAGCTTTTTTCTGAAGCGGTCTAAATCAGACCATAAAAAGGCGGTAGCCGATGCGTTTACTTACGGATTGTCCATCATTCTGATCTATTTGGCATTGGGTTTATTGATCACCATTCTTTTCGGAGCCAGCGCATTGAACAATTTATCGACCAATGCAGTAGTTAACCTGATCTTTTTTGCCCTGTTGATTGTGTTTGCCGCTTCCTTTTTCGGAGCATTCGACTTAACCTTACCTGCTTCCTGGGTAAATAAAATGGACAGTAAGGCGGAATCGACTACCGGATTGCTGAGTATTTTCTTTATGGCCTTCACTTTGGTCTTGGTTTCGTTTTCCTGTACAGGTCCCATCATTGGGAGTTTGCTGGTACAAGCCGCGAGCATGGGAAGCGTTGTAGGTCCAGCCATCGGCATGTTCGGTTTCGGCTTGGCTTTGGCCATTCCTTTTGCCTTGTTTGCCTTGTTTCCTTCGTTATTGCACGATCTTCCTAAATCGGGCGGATGGCTTAATTCGGTCAAAGTAGTATTGGGTTTTTTGGAATTAGCTTTAGCTTTGAAGTTCCTATCTGTAGCCGATTTAGCGTATAAATGGCGAATACTCGACCGGGAAGTATTTCTTGTCCTTTGGATTACCATATTTGTCTTGTTGGGTCTTTATCTGTTGGGAAAAATAAAAATGCCCCACGACAGCGACCTGAAGCACGTTTCTGTAACCCGTTTGTTTTTATCCATCTTCTCCTTTGCCTTTGCCGTTTACATGATACACGGATTATGGGGCGCTCCATTGAAAGCCATCAGCGCATTTTCTCCACCGCTCTATACTCAAGATTTCAATCTCTACAACGGAGAGGTACATCCTAAATTTTACGATTACGAGGAAGGAATGGCTTATGCCGCTAAAAACAAGAAACCTGTTTTGCTCGATTTCACGGGTTACGGTTGCGTCAATTGCCGGGAAATGGAAGCGGCGGTCTGGTCTAATCCCAGAGTAAAAAGCATAATAGACGATCAGTACGTTCTAATCTCTCTTTTTGTGGATGATAAAACCAAATTACCGGAAACAATAATTGTGGAAGAATATGGTAAGACAGTTAAATTGAGAACAATAGGAGATAAATGGAGTTATTTGCAACGATACAAATTCGGAGCAAACGCTCAACCGTATTATGTTTTGTTAGACGATAGGGGAATGCCCGTAGGGCCGTGGCGCGCTTACAACCGGAATGTGCAAGATTATATCCGGTTTTTACAGGAAGGAGTTAAAAAATACGAAACAATCAATCAACAACAATCTACTAATTACTACTAATCCGACAAATTCAAAATAGCAACAAGATGTTAAACAAAAAATATTTTGCATCCTAATGACTCAAAACACTCTATTGGAGAAATTAGAGGCTCTGGTGATCCGCTTTGAAGAAATAGGAAAACTGATTACCGACCCCGACGTCATTACCGACCGGAAACGTTTTATCAAACTGAACAAGGAATATCGGGAGTTGGGAAAAATTTCAGAAGCTTGTAGCCGTTATCAGCAACTATTGAACGGAATCGAAGAAGCAAAATCCATTCTCGAAAACGAATCCGACGCCGAACTCCGCGAAATGGCTCGGGAAGAATTGGACGAATGTACGCAACGTCTTCCGCAAGTAGAAGAAGAAATCAAGTGGCTTTTAATACCTGCCGATCCGGAAGACGGAAAAAATGCGATTGTGGAAATTCGTAGCGGAACAGGAGGCGACGAAGCGGCTCTTTTCGCCGGCGATTTATTTCGAATGTATTCCAAATACTGCGAATCCAAAGGCTGGCAAATAGAAGTAACCAATATCAGCGAAGGAACTATCGGCGGCTACAAAGAAATTATTTTTACCGTAACAGGTGAAAATGTCTATGGCACAATGAAGTATGAATCAGGTGTGCATCGGGTGCAGCGAATACCGCAAACCGAAACACAAGGCAGAGTACACACTTCTGCGGCAACGGTGGCCGTACTTCCCGAAGCGGAGGAAGTGGATGTGGAAATCAATCCGGCCGATTTGGAATATCAAACTTCACGCTCCAGCGGCGCCGGCGGACAAAACGTCAATAAAGTGGAAACGAAGGTACAACTCACGCATAAACCTACGGGCATCATGGTACAATGTCAAGTGGCGCGTTCTCAGTTAGCCAATCGGGAAATGGCATTGCAAATGCTTCGAAGCAAGTTGTACGACATGAAATTACAGGCACATTTGGATGCAATCGCCTATAAACGGAAAACGATGGTTTCGACGGGCGACCGTTCGGCAAAAATCCGTACCTACAATTATCCGCAGGGACGGGTGACCGATCATCGAATCAACTATACGATGTATAATCTCCCAGCATTCGTCGGCGGAGATATTCAAGGCGCGATTGACCAACTCATCGTGGCAGAGAATGCTGAACGATTGAAAGAAAATGAATTATAAAAACAGTCGGAAGTATTCGGTATTTATTACATAAAAAGTAAAACATAGATTGACAAAGCCAATGACAAAACACGAATTATTTCATCATATTCTTCGAAAACAATCCTTCCTCTGCGTAGGATTAGATACGGATATCAATAAAATTCCCATGCATCTGCTCCAAGAAGAAGATGCTGTTTTTGCATTTAACCAAGCGATTATTGATGCAACACAAGCTTATTGCGTGGCCTACAAACCCAATCTGGCATTCTATGAAAGTTTGGGCGTAAAAGGACTGATCGCTCTGGAAAAGACGGTCGCCTATATCCGCCGCAATTATCCCGACCAGTTCATTATCGCCGACGCCAAACGAGGCGATATCGACACTACGTCCGAGATGTATGCTCGCGCAGTTTTTGAATCTTCCGATTTCGATGCGGTTACAATAGCTCCCTATATGGGAGAAGACGGCGTGAAACCATTTCTTGCTTATCCCAATAAATGGACGATTTTGCTTGCTTTAACCTCCAACAAAGGATCACGGGATTTTCAATGGATGGTAGACGCCAATGGGGAATATCTGTTTGAAAAGGTATTGAAAAAATCGCAGGAATGGGCAACCGATGAACAATTGATGTATGTAGTGGGCGCTACGCAAAGCAAAACATTGGAAGACATCCGCCGGATAGTTCCTAATCATTTTCTATTGGTTCCCGGAATAGGCGCACAAGGCGGAAGTTTGGAAGAAGTGGCACGGTACGGACTGAACAAACAGTGCGGTTTGCTGGTGAATTCGTCCCGCCAGATCATTTATGCCGATCCTACCGAAAAATTTGCGGAAGCAGCGCGGCAAAACGCTCAACAATTGCAGACAGAAATGGCTATGTATTTGAAATGGATAACAAACGAAAAATAATTAACGACCCTGTATTCGGATTCATCAATATACCGAGTGAATTTATTTACAACATTATCAACCATCCCTATTTCCAACGTTTAAACCGAATTAAACAGTTGGGTTTGACTCATTTTGTTTACCCCGGCGCACAACATACGCGCATGAGCCATTCGTTGGGGGCAATGTATCTGATGGACGAAGCAATCGTTCATCTGCAATCCAAAGGACACGCAATTACTCCCGAAGAAAAAGAAGCCGCTTTGGCTTGCATTTTGATGCATGATTTGGGTCATGGCCCTTTTTCGCATGCTTGGGAAAATACCTTAGTGAAAAATATTCGCCATGAAGAAATTTCCCTTTCCTTGATGAAAAAAATAAACGAAGAAATGGATGGCCGATTAGACAAGGCCATTGCCATTTTTCAGGATGAATACCCCAAAAAATTTCTTCATCAGCTTGTCAGCGGACAATTGGATGTCGACCGGCTGGATTATTTGAGACGGGACAGCTTCTTTACGGGAGTGACTGAAGGAAACATTGGATCGGCGCGTATCATCAAAATGCTGAACCTGAAGGACGGACGTTTAGTGGTCGAAGCCAAAGGAATTTATTCGATTGAAAACTTTCTAATGGCGCGGCGGCTAATGTATTGGCAAGTTTACTCGCATAAAACAGCATTTGCCGCCGAAAAAATGATGGTCAACGTGCTGAAAAGAGCGCAGGAATTGGCCATGCAAGGAACGGCCTTATTTGCTTCGCCGGCTTTGCACTATTTTTTAGATCGTCCGGTCGACAAGCAAACTTTGCTGAACGACCCGCAAGCGCTGGCTCATTTTGTCGATTTAGACGACAACGATATCTGGTCGGCATTGAAAGTCTGGGCTAAACATTCCGATAAAATCATGGCCTTATTGAGTGAAGGCCTTTTGAACCGCCATTTGTTTAAAATCGAAATCGAGCAAAAACCGTTTGCGGCTCAATATGTAGAAGAAAAGAAAAAGAAATGGTCCCAGTATTACGCGATTTCTCTCGAAGACGTTTCTTATCTGATTTCTGCCGGCGAAATATCGACCAATATGTACAACGAAACAGACGATAGCATCGACATTTTATACAAAGACGGAACAACAAAAGACATAGCGGAAGCATCCGATATGTTGAATATACAATTGCTTTCGAAGAAAATCAAGAAGTATTACTTTTGTTTTTTGCGAGATTCAAAATAATTTCCGTACTTTGTCCAAATTTTTTAAACAGAACAAATTGAAACGCAACATGGAGTTTAGCGCCCTGCAAATAGCCCAATTTTTAAACGGAAAGATAGAAGGCGATCCGAATATTACAGTAAATGATTTTTCTAAAATAGAAGAAGGAAAATCCAAAACGCTTACCTTTCTTGCCAATCCTAAATATACTTCGTTTATATACGAAACGCAAGCGAGCATTGCATTAGTCAATGAAGATTTTATCCCTGAAAAAAAATTACCGGCTACGCTAACGCTCATTCGTGTTGTCAATGCGTATACGGCTTTGGCGCAACTGTTAGACATCGTAAACCAAGCCAAAAGCAAAAAGAAAGGGATCGAAACTCCTTCTTTCATCAGTCCTTCAGCAAAGATACCCGAAGAAAACCGGTATATCGGAGCTTTTGCCTACATTGGACACCATGTTTGCTTAGGCGAAAACGTAGCAATTTATCCCCATGCCTACATTGGCGATCAGGTCGAAATCGGAGAAAATACCATTATTTATGCCGGAGCAAAAATTTATGAAGGATGCAAAATCGGGAAAAATTGCATCATTCACGCCGGCGCGGTTATCGGAGCCGATGGATTCGGATTTGCCAAAGAAGGAGAAACGTATAAAAAGATTCCTCAATTAGGAATTGTGACCATTGAAGACGATGTTGAAATTGGCGCGAATACCACCATTGACCGAGCCATTATGGATTCGACCCTCATTCGGAAAGGCGTCAAATTAGATAATCTCATTCAGATAGCCCACAATGTAGAAATTGGCGAAAATACCGGCATTGCAGCACAGGCGGGAATTTCCGGTTCAACGAAAATTGGGAAAAACAACATGATTGGAGGACAGGTTGGATTCGGCGGACATATCAAAACCGGCGACCATGTAAACATTGGCGCACAAGCGGGAATAATCAGCAATATAGAATCCGGCAGAAACATTATCGGAAGTCCGGCGATAGATGTCAACAAATTCTTCCGATCCAGCATTATTTTCCCCAAATTACCAGAGATATACAGGGAAATGCTCCAATTGCAAAAAGAAGTGGAGAAATTAAAAAAAGAAAAAATAGATGATAACAAAACAACACACACTAAAGGATAGTTTTTCGCTACAAGGAAAGGGTTTACATACAGGATTAAAAATCAATATCAAATTCAATCCGGCGCCTATCGACTATGGGTATAAAATCAAAAGAACCGACTTACCCGGCCAACCCGTGATCGATGCAGTCGCCGAAAATGTAGGCAATACGCAACGCGGCACGGTTATTGTTAAAAATGACGTGCAAATCAGCACCGTGGAGCATGCGCTTGCTGCCTTATACGCTCTGCAAGTCGACAATTGTTTGATTGAAGTAGACGCCCCCGAATTTCCTATTTTAGACGGCAGCGCGATCGAATATGTGAATGCAATCGAACAGACCGGGTTGAAAGAACAAGATGCCGAACGCAATTATTACATCGTCAAAAACCAAATGGAGGTCAAAGACGAAGAATCGGGCGCTTCCATCGTGATCCTTCCATGCAATCAGTTTGTAGTTAACACATTAATAGCTTTCGATTCACTCATTCTGGACAATCAATTTGCAACTTTAGATAAATTGGAAGATTTCAAAAATGAAATAGCGGCCAGCCGAACGTTCGTTTTTGTACGTGAAATAGAACATTTACTGGAAAAAAATTTGATTAAAGGCGGCGACTTGGACAATGCCATTGTGATTTACGAACGGCAAATCAGTCAGGATCGTTTCGATCAACTGGCCGATAAAATGAAAGTAGGCCACAAAGATGCTACGCGTTTGGGATATATCATGAATAAACCGTTGGCTTACCCCAACGAACCAGCACGTCATAAACTGCTGGATATCATTGGCGATATCGCATTGATTGGCAGGCCGATACGGGGACGAATCATCGCTACTTGTCCGGGGCACAGAATCAACAACAAACTGGCGCGCCTGATTCGTAAAGAGATCAAACAGAACGAAGTACAAGCCCCTCTATACAATCCCAATCTTCCTCCCGTAATCAATATCAATCGGATCAAAGAATTATTGCCGCACCGCTACCCATTTTTAATGGTAGAAAAAATTATTGAAATTGGCGACAAACACATTGTGGGGGTAAAAAACGTTTCGGTCAACGAACCATTTTTTCAGGGACATTTTCCGGAAGAACCGGTTATGCCCGGCGTTTTACTGATCGAATCCATGGCTCAAACGGGGGGTATACTTATATTGAACTCGTTAGACGAACCCCATCGCTATTCTACTTATTTCCTGAAAATCGACTCCGTTAAATTCCGGCAAAAAGTAGTTCCAGGAGACACTTTGATTTTTCGCTTGGAATTAACGATGGAAATCCGCCGAGGGATTGCCAATATGAAAGGCTATTGCTTTGTGGGTGAAAAATTAGTATGCGAAGCCGAATTTATGGCGCAAATCATTAAGAACAAGTAGAATATCATGAAACAAGAACTCTCGTCCGTACACCCGGAAGCAATCATTGGGGCAAATGTGACCATCAGTCCTTTTGTCACTATCGACAAAAACGTCGTCATTGGCGACAATACGTATATTTATCCCAATGCCGTCATATTGGAAGGAGCGCGCATCGGAAAAAACTGCCGGATATTTCCGAATGCAGTTTTATCGGCCATTCCGCAGGATTTGAAATTCAAAGGAGAAGAAACCACTTGTGAAATCGGCGACAACACAACGATTCGTGAATGTGTCACCATCAATCGCGGAACAGCGTCTAAAGGAAAGACGATTGTAGGAAGCGACTGCTTGGTGATGGCTTATTCGCACATTGCCCACGACTGCATCATCAAAAATCAGGTCATCATAGGAAATGCTTCGCAATTAGCCGGAGAAGTAGAAGTTGACGATTACGCCATTTTGAGCGGAGGAACCTTAGTACATCAATTTTCCCGCATTGGCAAACATGTGATGATTCAGGGAGGCTCCCGCGTAGGAAAAGATATCCCGCCTTATGTCATTGTCGGACGGGATCCCATTACTTATTCGGGGATCAACATCGTGGGATTGAAAAGAAGAAGATTTACTTCGGAACAAATAACAGCTATCCAGGAAATTTACCGCATTCTGTACCAATCCGGCATGAACAATTCGGCAGCCGTAAAGTGTATTGAAGCGAATATTCCCGAGGGACCAGAAAAAGAAGAGATTTTATATTTTATTACAAACTCGCAAAGAGGTATTGTAAGAGGCTATTTAGAATAAAAATTGATTATGATTTACAAATTTATTTTAGTTTCAGATGAAATAGACGATTTCAGGAGAGATATTACGATTGATTCAGAAGCGACTTTCTTTGAATTGCATGAAACAATCCTGGATTCTGTAGGCTATGCAAAAGATCAGATTACTTCTTTTTTTCTTTGCGACGAAGACTGGTCAAAAAAAGCCGAAATCACCTTGATCGATATGGATCATAATTCGGATGAAGACGTTTATGTGATGGAAAAATGCCGTCTGAGCGAACTATTGGAAGATGAACGACAAAAATTGATTTATGTGTTTGAACCTTTGACCGAACGCTGTTTCTTTATGGAATTGCGGGAAATCACATGGGGAAAAAGTCAAGATAAACCACAAATAGTGAAATCGGTGGGAAATCCTCCCGAACAAATTTCTCCTTATCTGGAAGATCTGGATGTGTTTGTTCCTCGTGTGGATTTGGATGCGGATTTAGATTTAGGCAATGAGGAAGATTTTTTCGACGATGATTTCAATCTGGAGGATTACGACGAAGAAAGTTTCAACGATTATTGAATAGCGGAAATGCAAACCGTTCGCTTATCCGTTTCATGAACCGTCTTGTTGTTCTAACAGGTCCTACGGGCGTTGGCAAAACGGCTTTGAGTTTGCTATTAGCCAAAGAGTTTCACTCGCCGGTGATTTCTGCAGATTCCCGTCAGTTATATCAGGATTTGGTCATTGGGACGGATGCTCCCTCACCCAACGATTTGGAAGCGGTGAAGCATTATTTTGTTGGAAATTTGCAACTGACTGATTATTACAGCGCCAGCCGTTTTGAAGACGAGGTCGTTCAACTCCTTGCCGTTTTGCATCAAACGCATGAAACTGTTCTGATGTGCGGAGGATCGATGATGTATATAGATGCCGTATGTAAAGGAATCGATGAAATTCCGTCTATCGACGAAGCCTTGCGCGCGGATATTTTTCATTTATTCGAAAAGGAAGGTTTGGATCCCATTCGCCGGCAATTAAAAATCCTCGATCCTGTTTTTTACAATCAGGTAGATCTCCGTAATTCCAAACGAGTCATTCACGCCTTGGAAATTTGCCTGATGACCGGTCAGCCTTACTCTTCTCTCCGCACGCATGCAGTAAAAGAGCGTCCTTTCCGCATTGTCAAAATCGGATTGATGCGCGAACGCAAAGAACTCTACGAACGAATCAATCTCCGCGTAGACCGAATGATGGCTGCCGGACTGCTGGAAGAAGCGCGCGCGCTCTATCCCTACCGCCATTTGAACGCGCTAAACACAGTCGGTTACAAAGAACTTTTCCGTTTTTTAGAGGGTGAATGCACTTTGGATTTTGCCATTGAAAAAATAAAGCAAAACAGCCGCATTTACGCCCGCAAGCAAATGACTTGGTTCAAGCGCGACCATGCGATTACCTGGTTTCATCCGGAAAATGTAGAGGAAATACTCAAACACCTCCGTCTGCAAAGCTGATCATAAAAAAAGACTGCGAAAATCAAAATTTCGAAAATTGGGTATGACTTTTATGCAATCGTTTTGAATACTTTCGACCGAATTGGTAGTAGATAAACCAATTACTTGCATTCCGGCGGCATTTCCCGATCGAATTCCATTGAAAGAGTCTTCAAATACAAAACAATTTTCAAGTAAAACGTTCAAATCCTGAGCCGCCAAAAGAAAACACATCGGATGCGGTTTGCCATCTGTGATCCGGTTAGCCGACACAATCGTATCGAAATAAGAACGGATAGGCAGTTTGCTCAAAACGTATTGTAGCTTTTCATCATCCGAACTGGTAACTAATCCTGTCTGAATTCCTTCCTTTTTCACTTTCTCCAACAATTCCAGAGCGCCGGGAATCGGCAGAATATCCATTTGCAACTCAAAAGCCCGATTGGCGGCAGCCAGTTTTTCTTGCTCTTCGGGCGAAAGATGCGAAAAATAGGTCGTTAGAATATTGGGAAGCGTCGTTCCCTTGATTAAATACTCAAAACTTTCTATTCCCAGGTGATAATCATCAGCGACTTTATGCCAAAAACGATCGTATTGCGATTCGCTGTCAATAAGAACGCCGTCTAAATCGAATAAAAAAGCGAAGTTTTTCTTCTTCATATTATTTAAATGAATTGCTGCAAAGGTAAAAAAAAATTTTAATCGAGGCTAATAACTTGTTTGAAAGGATACTTTGGAAAAAATCTTTCGCAAAAGAAGAATTTTCATTTGGTAGAATTTCCAAATAAAAATCTTCTCTCGCTACTAGACTCCTACTATTTATACTCAATAATATGAGAACAAATAATATATAGACTACTCATCCGTACTTTTTTTCATAATTTTCAAATAACGTGTGTGTGTATGGGTTTTGTGTTCATTTTTTCATAGATACTCTCAATATCTTGAATCTTAATATATGACTGCAAAGGTATGGATATTTTTGCATAAAACTATCACTTTATCTGAGCATTATATTTCTTTTTTTCTTGTTCTATGACTAAAATCGATTATGTTTTTACAAAAATAGTTGAATTTCAAAAGTAAAAGCAAGAATAAACATTAGCCAGAACAAAATTTGATATATTGTCAATTCGGATCATTTTCATTCATCCTGAAAAACCGATTCATCCACTAAAACTTTAAACTACCGATGAAGCCGATGTCTCATCTGTTCCATTTATGTCATTTTGCGTTCTTAATGAATTTATTTGGGAATTAGGTATACACCCCAGAAATGTATTATTCTTAATTATCCGAATATAATTTCCTTTATTAATAATCCTAACCAAAGTGGATTAGAAATTTTGAAAGTGTAAACTTGAAAAATATTTATCTGGTATTTATCTGGGAACTTTATCGCACATCCAACTCGACTTTTTTCGACAAAACAAAATTATTTTCCTCATATTAATGCAACTATTGTTTCATTTTAAATAAATAACCCATTTTTATAAAATAATCCGGTTGAATCCGTCTGAAATTATCCGTGTTTTGATGATAAATCCAATAATCATCTAATTCATGCTTAAAAAAAATAGCAATCATGTCGAAAAATGAGTAAAAATACTTGTTTTAATAAAAAAAGAATACTTAGCTTTGTACGAAAAAACACGAAAGAACATTCCAAGAAAATAATATTTGAAATTATAGAATATAATTTTCATTTGCATTTTGGATTTGATCATAACAACAGTTACTTTATGAAGAATGACTATATCTATGATGCTTTAATAGCAGAAATGAGAAAAAAAAATCCTAAGAATTCAAATTTAGTCAATCGTTTAGCAGATATTCTTCTCCTCGAAAAAGAGACCATTTATAGGAGATTGCGGAACGATGTGCCATTTACCTTTCACGAAATATCTACTATTTCAAGAAGAATGGGGATTTCGTTGGATAACATTATTGGAGTGGACTCGCAGAAAAATAGACCTTTCCAATTGAAACTAACCGAATATATCGATGCCGAAGATATTGATTTTAAAATGATTGAAGAAATTCTGGATCTATACAGGGAAACCAAAAAGGAAACCCAAGCAGAAATGGGATGCGCATCTAATCTGATTCCTCAGAGTCTTTTTTCGGGATTCAAACATTTAACACAGTTTTATTTATTCAAATGGCAATACCATTACAACAACGAGCGGATAAAATCGTTTCAGGAAATACCGGTTGACAAAAAAATAAGCGAACTATTTTACGCGTATTTTAGGGAATCGAAAAATATACATCAAACGTATTATGTTTTGGACTATCGCATTTTCAAAAATCTGACAAACGATATCCGCTATTTTCGCAGCATCCGTTTATTGACAAACGAAGATATTCAAATAATTAAAGAAGACCTTCTTCGGTTGCTGGATTATATCGAAAATCTGGCTTTCAAAGGGCAATTCAAAGAAACCGGAAATAAAGTCAATTTCTATATCTCCGAAGTGAATATAGATACCAATTATACTTATTTAGAAATGAAAAATGTCCATGTAAGCATGCTGACTACTTTCATTCTAACTCACACCCTCTCTTACGACGAAAAAGCCTTTATTGCCGTTAAGAACTGGCTCCGTTCCATTGTCCGGATTTCAACTTTGATCTCCGTTACAAGCGAAAAACAACGAATTTTATACTTCGAAGAACAAAGACAAATCATTCAAAAAATTGACGGATGATCAAAAACGCAGATAACGCGGATAATAAAGAATAAAAATCCGCATATATTGCCTTTATCTGCCTCATCTGCATTTTAAGAACAAAGCAAGAAGCAATCCAGATTGTTTATTTTTTCTAGATTGCTTCGGTTTTGCAGTAACGCACAAAAACGTCGTTCAATTAATTCTGGAAAACAGTAATTTGGGATGGAGGGAATGGCTATGATTTTATGGTTTCGGCAGAGAGCCTGGATAGCCGTCAGTCCATTCAAAACTTCCGGAACCAATATATGTTGGAACGCCATTTTCAGCCAAAATATAACCTATGGCATATACATTGGCTTTATTGGTAAAATAACAATACTGAGGATATTCCGCTGAATCCCAATAAAAGGTATACGGTTCGCAAAATACGTCCTGCATTCCTTTTGGAAAACCGATCGCATTTCCATTGTCATCCAGGAAAAAACGCAAAGGTTTTCCTGCCGGTACCTTGGCATTCGCATCATCCAGTATATGAAAAATATCTACTAAGCGATATTCATTGCGTCCAAAAAATTTTTGAATCGTTATTATCCCTTCTTTACCACTCCATATGGGGTCGGTAAATAGTACCTTTCCTACAGTTTCCCAAGTAATCGGAAGAAGGATTGATTTCATTTCTTTACTCAAGACCAAACCATCTTTTGTAAGCACAAAAGCTTTGAAATAAAAAGTAACTCCTTGCATGAGGGGAAAAGCATCCCGTTTCATGATAATTCCGGCATCAGTGGTGTCCGGCTGAATAGAAATAATCGTATATTGAGCAAAATCCTCAGAGGAGGAGTACATCAATCCCTGATCATACACTTTATCGGCCGAAGGGGTAATAACGGCTCTAATTTGAATTTCTTCTTCGGACGCCTGTTCCAACAAATCCAATGTGACAATAGACGCAATTTTCGATGGGTCTTGCACATAATCAAAATCTGCTTTATTTAGTTCTTCACTGCATGAAAAAAATAAAAAGAATGAAGAACAAAGCAAGGTTGCTATCTGAATCTGGTTTTTTTTCATGATATAGATATTTATATTGTCTTGCAATAGATAACAAATATTTCCATTCGAATTAAGGATTATTTTCCGTAATCAATGGATTTTCTTGTATTTCTGAATTTGGAAGTTGATAGGTCCATTGGACGTCGCCTGCGGGAACCGCTATTTTAGTCCGGTGATTGCTTCCGGAATAATTTCTGTCGACCCCTTTATTCAAGCGTTTCAAATCGAAGTATCCAAAACCTTCGCCCCACAATTCGATCCGTCTTTGCTGGAAGACCTCATCGACCGTTACGCTCGATGAATTCCATTTCGGATCCCGTTGGTTCATTAATTTTTTCAAGGCAATCGCCGCTTCCGCATTTTTCCCTTGATGAGCCAAAGCTTCCGCTTCAATCAATACCATTTCGGCGGCGCGCATGTATACATAGTCCATCGTCCAATCGCCTTTATCGCCAAATTTCAAATTAGCGTAAGGCAAATCTTGCGCTCGTGCATACGAACCGTCGGCTGTCGGTTTTCCCATTGAGTCGTTGAACAACGATTTCCGTTCATCCGTTTCAGGAATCGATTCATACAAAGCGGCATCAATCAAACGGGGAGCATAATTCAATCCCGCATATCCCGGAGCTATATTCGACACCTGCGAGAAGAAGGAAGCATACCCCGTTTGCGTTTCAGTCGTATGTTTAAAGCCCCACATCCATTCGGCATTTTCAATATCCATAAATCCGTCATGTAAACTTGCCGGAGACATCACATTGTAATTGGAGTGAGCTTCACGAGCCGTCGTTTCCGCCTTAGCCCATTGTCCGCTTAACAGATAAAACCGTGCAAGAATTCCTTTGGCTACATTTTCATCTACAAAATATTTATAGGGACGTTTATAACCTTTCAACAATTTA
The DNA here is from genome assembly GCA_009783445.1 of Candidatus Azobacteroides sp. Classification (GTDB taxonomy): domain Bacteria; phylum Bacteroidota; class Bacteroidia; order Bacteroidales; family Azobacteroidaceae; genus Azobacteroides. Next base: position 50,338 of record WRFY01000118.1, read on the forward strand.
ACCGCATCCATCAAATCTTTTTCGATTTGCTCATGGACCCGTTTTACCGTGTTTCTACCCGTAAGATTTGTTCTTTCTTCTTCAGGTATGCCTTCGCTATCGGCAAAGCGCAAAGGCACTCCCGGCAAATCCAACAGAGAAGGATCGCTTGTATTCGATTTTTGATATAATTGAATCAAATAATAATACGATAAGGCGCGAATGGCCAGCGCTTGGCCTAAACCGGCTTTCGCTACCGGATTTTCCGGTTCTCCTTTATACAAGTTAATAATTGTGTTTGCCTTGGCAATCATCGTATACAAGGTAGTCCAGTGGGAATTTGTTCTCCGATAATTAAACATACGATTATCAAAATCGTAGTCGTAATTAAACCAATGCGACTTGGCTTGCACCATATCCTGGGCAGTCATATCTGCTGTATGCATAATCGACATATACGTAAATATATCGTGCGAAGTATTCCCTGAAATGGAATAGGCTTCCACCATATACGAATAGATGGCCCGCACATACGCATCGACTACTGCATCGGGACTGTTTTGAAGCAAATAATCTACGGTTTCACTGTCGATTCCTTCTTTATAATCGGCATTCAAATATTCATTGCCGCAAGAGGACGTCAACAATGAAACGGCAACCGTAATCAAGAAATATTTAATAGTTTTCATTCGATTCGTTTTTAAATGTTAAAAATTAGCTGAGATACCCAAAGATATCGTTCTCAAAGGAGAATAAGCATACGATACGAGACCTGTAAAAGATTGCCGAACATCCAAACCTTTTCGATGGGAAATATACCAGACATTGTCGGCCACAGCATAGAAGCGTAATTTTTCCAATTTCATAGAACGAGTTATTTTTTTCGGCAAGGTATAACCCAAGGTGATATTTCGAATGCTAAAATAGGATGCATCCGTTAGCCAACGATCCGAAATATCATTCTGATCCCGATTTTCATAAATCAACTTAGGTACCTTGGTTTCGGTATTTTCCGGCGTCCATCGTTTGAACATATCTTTGTGAAAATTTGTTCCGCTGGCTCCCGAATTCATGAATCCGGCATAGATATCATCCATTATATATCCGCCTAATTGAAAAGCCGTTTGAACAGAAAAATCAAATCCTTTCCAGTCAATAGAAGTTCCCAATCCGCCATACCAATCAGGAATCGCACTTTTTCCGGTTTCGCGCAAGGTAGCGTTTGCCGTAGCATTCACTAAGGTTGCTTTTTCAATTCCATTATCGTCTTTTTCATATTTATTGTATTGGGCGAGACCTGTTTTCGGATCAACTCCGGCATATTCGTAAGTATAAAAATCGAAAATCGAACCGCCTATTTTACGCCAATAACTTCCGGCTTGGTACCCGCCATCTTTCTCGATCAATTCTTGCTTATCGACGGGCAACTTTGTCAACTGATTTTTATAATGGGTGGCATTCAAGTTTATGTTCCATTTTAAATCCTGGGTTTTAACAATATCAACGCTCATTTCAAATTCAACTCCTTTGTTTCTCATATCAATATCGTTGACCCATTGAAAATTAGGCAAACCTTCGGAAGCAGCTTTGGGTTTTCGATAGAGTAAATCTTTCGTATCTTTAATAAAATAATCGAAACTAAAAGAAAGACGTTCATCCCAAGCCAATAATTCAAAACCCGTATTGAAATTATTGCTCTTTTCCCAGGTCAATTTAGGATTGCCTCGGTGTATCCAAGACATAGCGCCTTCTCCATCAACTCTATCCACACTGTATAAATCTTTATAGGCATACCATACAGGGGTTACGCCATCTACATCCAAAAGATTATCATTTCCCTGAGTCCCATAGCTGATCTTCCATTTCAAATCATGAATAAAGGAAACATCGTGCAGGAACGATTCCCGTGAAATTCTCCACGAACCTCCCACTGCCCAGAAAGTTCCCCAACGAACATCGGGATGGAAACGGGAAGAAGCGTCTGTACGAAGGCTGGCTGTCAAATAATATTTGTCGTCATAATTATAATCCAGCCGGCTGAAATACCCTTCCAGCGCATATTCCAAAGAGGCAGAAGTCAACTCCTGGTATTTTGTCGCGTTGGAAAATTCGGAATTATCCGGATTAACAAAATTAGTCATGTGGCCATACATTTTTTTCTGATGGTCTTTTTTATTTTCGTGGCCGAACAAGACATCTACAGCATGCAAATCCAATTTTTTGCTGTAATTCAATAACTCATTGGCATTGAGCGCCGAATAACGTTCCAGCGTTCGATAAGCGCGTCCGCCTACATTATACGCATCGCCTCCAATGGGAGTCATATACCGCACATCTTGCGTGTTGAATATATCGTAGGCCATATTGGCGGTAAATTTGAAATCTTTCAAAAAGTTTACTTCAAAAAAACCTCTCAAACTCATCACATCCACCCCAACATGGTATTCGCCCGCTTTAACCGTTGCCATAGGATTTTGCTGGGCCGCATACGGGCGGGCATACGTTTCGCCAAAATCGTATCGTTTTTTCCCCTTGTCGTTTAATAATGGAGCTCCCGTATGGAGATCATAAAGATAAATGGGATATATCGGAGCAATTTGTTGACCAAACATGAAAATATTGTTGTATTGCGTATTGCTTGCCGCTACATTATTCATGTCTGTTTTAGAATAATTGAGGGAACCTCCTACATTTACAAAATCGCCCACCTTTTGTTCCATTTTCAAACGAGCCGATATACGATTAAAATCCGAATTCGACACATATCCTTCATCGCCTACATACGATAAGGAAGCATATAAATTATTGGATTCGCTTCCTGAACTTATGCTCAGATTATACTCTTGACGCAATCCACTTCTGAAAGGATCGGTCAACCAATTGTCGTTCCATTTTTTTTCTTTCGCATTCGGATTGAGTTTTCCAGTTACCGGATCTATCGCTTCATTGTTCGGAACATTTTTATAAATGTTATAAACCAAGCCGTTATCAATCAAATTCTTGCTTGCCGCTATATTTGCCTCCAGATAGCTCATCGACTCCAAGTTTTTGTTTCTCAGCGATTCCCAATACATTTCGTAGTATTCCCCTGGATTTGTTATGACGTCGTAAGCAGGAATGGCTCTACTGTTCTTTCCTAAACGGGCGTCAAAAAGAATACGGGCTTTGCCGGATTTTCCTTTTTTTGTAGTAATAATAATCACTCCATTCGAACCGCGAGCGCCATAGATGGCGCTCGCGGCCGCATCTTTCA
>WRFY01000119.1 GCA_009783445.1 Candidatus Azobacteroides sp.
CTTTTCTTGCTCAAGCTCCTTCGACATTTCCTTTCGTAATCAAATTAGAACAAACTTCCGACAGTAATAACTCGACACAGATTCAAGATTGGAATACGAATCCCGAATATATCGGTAACGGAGAATGGCAGGAAGTTCACATTGGTTTTGATGTTATTAAAAATCAATTGCAGCAAAAACTGAACGCAAATCCGAATTTTCCGGTTTCCAACTACGACAGGCTTTTAATAGTTCCTGCACCGTATGGAAATTTGCCCGATTTTACGCTGAATATAGATAACATCAAATTACGCGCTTCTTGGGATGATGAAACAGGAAATCAACCGATAAATAATGCCGATGCAATCATTATCGCCGTTTCCAATGGAATTGTCAGCGCAAAAGCGGGAAACGGCGCTCCGGTTTCTCTGAAAGTCTATTCGCTTTCCGGACAGGAAATTGCCAGAGGAGTAAATCAGGTGCAAGCTAAAACAAAAGGCATTTACATCCTAAAAGCCGCGAGCGGAAATGCAAATAAAGTAAGCAAAATTATCGTTCAATAAAGATTTCAATACTTGATCAGCAATTGTTCAATAATTGCCCGATATTCCGAAGGCCGCTGTCCTTTTTTCTTTTTGAAAATACGAATAAAATTCGATACATTATTGAATCCGCAGGCAAAACAGATTTCGGAAACCGAGTGAGTCGTTTTAGTCAATAGTTGGCAAGCATGGCTAATACGCACCGTGGTCAAGTAATCTTTGAAGGAGGTATTGGTTCTTTTCTTGAAAAAATGACTGAATGCCGACTCCGACATATTTACGATAGAAGCGACATCGCATAGATTGAGGGGGTTGGCATAGTTGCGTTCGATATAATCGCATACCATCGTAATCCGCCGGCTTTTGGAAGTGCGAACCACCAACTGCGAATCGTACTGGTTGCTGACTAAAACTCTTCGGTCGGAAACGGCCAGCTCATTCAAAATGGAAAGAAATTCCAGTACCGTTTGAAATCCCTGCATTTTAGTCAGTTTGAGAATCTTCTCCTTGATAGCGATCTGCGTTTTTTCTGAAAATACCAATCCCCGCTGCGATTCAAGCAATAGATTTTTTATATTGTTGAACAAGCGCTTTTCCAGTATCGGGAAGTTCAATAGTTTATCGGAAAACTGAATCGTAACAACATGGTTGTTTTCTTCCACTTCTCCAAACCAAGCATGGGGAATATTCGGACCGATCATCACCAAATCCAAGGTAGAAAAATCTTCTATCGAATCGCCCACTACTCTTTTCCCATAAGTATCTATGACCAAATTGATTTCGAAATCCGAATGATGATGTACCGGGTAATCGAATTTTGCCGAAGGGTGATTTAATACAATGAATAAATCATCAGAAGCTAAGGGGGTAATTTCTTTTTGAAAATCTTTCATAAAGGCGATTTTATACTGTATTTACAGGCTGTGTTTATCGATTCAAATATAATGACTATTTCGATAAATAGTATCGGTTATTCAAAAAAGTACAATAAATGAACAAAAAACGATAGTTTTTTTAGGCGCTTTTCTTTTTACTTTGCTGAACTAAAAAAAATCAAATTCTGTGGAAACATTTTCAATTGGGTTTATAGACATTGCTATCCTTATTTTATATGTCTTGTTAATTGTTTGGTGGGGATTGAAAAACGGGAAAAGTTCCGATACCCAGTCTTATTTTTTAGCGGGACGTTCCATGCCATGGTGGATTGTTGGCCTTTCATTGTTCGCAGCCAGTATTTCCAGCGCCACGCTCATCGGGCAATCGGGCGACGCTTACCACACCGGTTTAGCCGTATTCAATTATAACCTGACGGGCGTAATCGTTATGGTTTTCTTTGCCGTTTTCCTGCTGCCTTTATACATTCGTTCCAAGATATTCACCATTCCCGAATTTCTGGAAAGACGCTTCGATAAACGTTCCCGCTATTATTTTTCGGCTATTTGCATTATTGGGAATATTTTTCTGGATGCCGCCGGCGCGCTTTATGCGGGAGCTTTAATCATCCGGTTGATTTACCCGGAAGCCAACCTTCAATTGATTATCCTTATTTTTGCGGCGCTTGCCGCTTCCTACACGATTCCGGGCGGTTTATCCTCGGTTATCAAGACGGAACTGATTCAAGCAATTATTCTGATTGCCGGTTCGGTAATTCTTACTTTTTTCTGTTTTCAAAAAAGAGGCGATTATTTTATAGACCTTTTTCAAAAAGGCGATATGCTTACCAAATTAATTCGCCCGTTGAATGATCCGGCCACTCCTTGGTTGGGATTGATTGTCGGGATGCCTGTGTTGGGGATTTATTTCTGGGCAAACAATCAAACTTTGGTTCAACGGGTGTTGAGCGCCAAAAGTGTGGATGAAGGACGTAAAGGAATCATACTTAACGGATTCATCACATTGACCACGCTTTTTATCATTGCCATTCCGGGATTAATTTCCCGCGGCTTGTTTCCTGGATTGGCCAGTCCCGACATGGTCTATCCGACGATGGTCATTCGGTTGCTTCCCATCGGATTACTCGGAATTATTCTGGCGGCGTTGTTATCGGCGCTGCTGTCGTCGTTGAGCGCTATTCTTAATTCTACTTCCACTTTATTTACGATGGACTTTTATGCGCAATTCCGTCCGAATGCAGGTCACAAAAAAATGGTATTAACTGGAAAAATAACGAGTTTGATTATCATCATTATTGCCGCCTTGTGGGCGCCTCATATTGGAAAATTCGGTTCTTTACTTAAATATTATCAGGAAATGCTATCGTACATTGCGCCTCCTATCGTTGCCGCCTTTCTTTTGGGGATTTTCGGCAAACGGGTGAATGGGAACGGCGCTTTTGCCGGATTGATCATCGGATTACTGATGGCTGTTTTCCTGTTGTTTTTTAGAAAAACTCTGTTCGGCAATCTGCACTTTTTATTGGTTGTCCCGTTTTTACTGCTCATCAGTATGGCCGTGATTTACAGCGTAAGTTTAGGAAGCAGAAAACCGGAAGCAGAAAAACTGAAAGATACTGTATTTTCTATGAGCGATTTAAAAAAAGAATGGCGCGGATTATCCGCAGGCGGGTGGTATAAAAATTACCTTTTCTGGGCTATGCTCTTGCTCTTTTCAAGCGCAGTCATTTGGATCATTTTCAGATAAAAATTAACATATATAAAATGAAATTAAAAAAGTATGCAGGAAACCCCATTTTGTCGCCCCTGGCGGAAAACGAATGGGAATCTTTAGTGACGTGTAATCCGGGTGTTTTTTATGACAATGGCACATTTTATATGCTTTACCGAGCGGCAGGCAACGACAAGGAGCATGTGATCCGTTTTGGTTTAGCCGCCAGCAAAGATGGATTTCATTTCGAACGCTTTTCCGAGTTGCCGGTTTTTAGCCCCAGCAAAGATAGCTTCGATTCCGGTTGCGTAGAAGATGCGCGAATTGTTAAGTTCGATGATGAATATTATGTTACCTACGCTTATCGCCCCTTCCCGCCGGGTCAATATTGGAATTTTGGACACGATGAAGTACTTTGTCCAACTGGTGGCGACCACACGCCTTTAGCCTTGAAAAACAATTTGGGCAATTCGGGTTTGGCGATAACCAAAGATTTTGTTCATTTTCGCCGGTTGGGAAGAATAACCTCTCCGGTGTTGGATGATCGGGATGTGATTCTTTTTCCCGAAAAAATCAAGGGAAAATATTGGATGCTGCATCGTCCGAAACAATATATCGGCGCAAAATACGGCGTGAAATTTCCGTCGATATGGATAAAAAGTTCCGACGACCTGTTGAATTGGGAAAATCAGGAAAGCCGGTTATTATTGAAAGGCGTCCCCGGCACATGGGAAGAAAAAATCGGGGGAAGTACGCCTCCGCTTCGAACCGATAGCGGATGGTTCGTTTTGTATCACGGCGTAGAAAACGGAGGCTTGGGTTATTATCGTGTAGGAGCCGTATTGCTGGATATAGATAATCCTCTGAGAGTCATTGCTAAAACGCCTGATTTTATCATGGAACCCGAATATGAATATGAAATAAACGGCTATTATAAAGGTTGCGTTTTCCCCACCGGGAATGTTATTTTGGACGGTACATTGTATGTATATTACGGAGGCGCCGATAAATATGTTGCTTTAGCGACCTGCTCTATAAATGAATTAATTCAATCAATGAAAAAAATATGAAAAAAAGAATATTTGCGGTCTTGACAGGCTTATGCTTGGCCGTTGCCTATACTTCCGCCGACGAATTGAAGGTAACGGTTTCGGCGGAAGCGGCGAGTACCGGCTACATCGGTAACGGAGTAGAATGGGATCCGTATGATGAAGTCGAATCTTGGGGAGCAACTCTGTCGGAAAGCGATTGGCAAAAATTGTTTGAACGTCTGGACTTCATGCGGCCGGCTTATGTCCGCTGCATGATCAACAGTCCCTACCGGTATTACGATCCGGCAACAGGGAAATACGACAAAACCCGCAACATTCAGTCTATTTCTCGACTCTTGCAGTACTGTACCGACCGCAATATCACCGTTGTTTACGGGGAATACAATCCGCCAACTCGGTCAATGAAGGATAGTCAGGAATGGGTGGATATGTCTGTGGATTACTTGAACTATTTGGTGAATGAATTGGGTTTCAGTTGCATTCGGTATTTTGTCATATTCAATGAACCGGACGGCGATTGGGCTTCTACCGACGGAGATTATGAATTATGGAAGTCCATGCTCTTCCGATTCCATGATAAGATGTCGCAATATCTCGGCTTGAAAGAAAAAGTACAATTCGCAGGCCCCGATGTAGTCATGGAATACAAAAATTCAAATTCGGAATTCGATGCGCAGGGGTGGCTCCGGCAAACGGCACAAGATGCGGATTCTTTAATCGGCGTATATGACATTCACGCTTATCCCGGCCAATCTGAAGTACGAAAAGGCGAAATTGCCGAAGTATTGTCACGTTACAGGCAAGCTGTACCGGGAAACAAAAAAATCATTTTGGGAGAAGCCGGATTCAAATACTGGCGGGAAGCCGATTCCCTGTTGATGAAAGAATACAACCGCCGGTTGGAAGGACATCCTTTTACCAAAGGTTCGGACGCCAATATGTTGGTTTATGACACTTTTTACGGGTTAGACATGGCGCTCTTGTGCATCGAAGTGATGAACAGCGGTTTTTCCGGAGCAGCCGCATGGATGCTGGACGATGCTATGCACAGCAACGGCGATTCCGGCAAACCGGAAGATATTAAATTATGGGGCATGTGGAATATTCTGGGAGAAGAAGTTTTTCACGATGCTACTCAAGAAGAAGTTCGTCCGTGGTACTATGCATGGTCGCTCCTGTGCCGTTATTTCCCGGCCGGTTCGACGATTCTGAAAACGACTTTCGACCGGACGCAAGGCGTATATATTGCCGTAGCTGAACAAGAAGGTCAGTACGCGATGGCTGCCGTTAATATAGGAAATTCGGATAAACAATTAAGTATTGAATTCCCAAGCGATTGGGGCAATGTTTCATTATATGTTTATAATGAAGAACATCCGGTTCCGGCGCTATCGGAAATCACGGTTAAAAAAACGCACCGAATGACGGTTCCGGCACAAAGTTTTGTATTGTTAACAAATAGGATTTGCGGCGTTTTTCATTAGTCCATTGCTGTAAGGCGGCGGACTATAAAAAATGTAATTTTTTTTTAGAAAATACGTTCAATGGATCAATTCCTAGTCCATTAATCTTGAACCTTATTTTTCGAAAGCTTCCTCAGTAGCCATTGACAGTTCTCTTGAAATTCTCCCTTATTTATTTATTTATTTTCAATCAATTAATAAGGAAAGAAGGGAAGAGAATATGTGCCTTATCCTTTTCTACTAATGGAACCCTTTAAAAATAAGGCTTATAAAAGAATGGAAAAATCTGGATACATCTGTCGCATTTTTTACAGCCCGCTCCAAAATGACAAATCACCCTTAAAAATACGACCCAAACATAAAAGGAGAACATTAAAAATACGACCCAAACAAAAACAAAATCCTTCCGTCGATTGAATGATGTCAAAAATATTGTTTTTATAATGTACAAAAAAGTACAATCTTCTGACTAAAATGTATACTTGTTCGATAATTATAAAGCTTACCTTTGCTTCATCTATTTAAAATTATTTTTTAATTGACTTAATATAATATTATTATGAAGCAGGGAATTAGAAAATTACCTCACTTTATCTTGTATTATCTCCAAACGTTGGTATGGGCATTTATGTTGAGCATTTCGGTGGGATATGCCCAAAATTCTAATCCGGTGACGGTAAGCGGAATTGTTAAAGACAAAACGGGAGAAACGCTGATTGGAGTGAGCGTCAGTGTGAAAGAAGAAAAAGCGATTGGAACGATAACGGACTTAAATGGCCGCTACACCTTATCCAACGTACCTGTCAATGCGACGCTGGTCTTTTCCTATATAGGCATGAGTACCTCGGAAGTCAGCGTAGGAGGCAAGGCAACTATAGATGTGGTACTGTCGGAAGAATCCGCAGAATTGGAACAAGTGGTAGTAACCGCTTTTGCCACTCAAAAACGGGTGAACGTAACGGGAGCGATTTCGACGCTTTCGGGAAAGGAAATCATAGCGGCTCCCGTAGCCAATATCAGCAATGCGCTTGTCGGCAATACGCCGGGCGTCAGCGGTCTGCAAACCAGCGGCGAGCCGGGGCGAAACGCGGCAACCATCCGCATTCGCGGGATTGCTACTTACGGCAATAATACGCCTTTGATTGTGATCGACGGCGTAGAACAATCGGCGGAGCAGGCTTTCGCTGAATTTAATTCCATGGATCCCAATGAAATATTGGGTCTCAGCGTCTTGAAAGATGCATCTTCAACCGCTGTATATGGTATTCGCGGGGCGAACGGAGTAGTCATCGTTACCACCAAGCGGGGAATTACCGGAAAGCCGGTCATCAGCTTTTCGTCGAATTACGGGGTTACTAAGGCTTCTAATCTTCAACACAATCTCTCGTCTTACGATTGGGCGTCTATGCGGAACGAAGCGATTGACACCGAGATGAGAAGTTATGCCAGCGCCGCGAGCAATTCCATGTATAAATACAGCGATACGGATTTGTGGAAATTTAAGAATAATCGAGATTTCACTCCGGATGAAGTAGCCGCTATGACCTATTTAACTCCCGATCAACGAACGGCTCTCTTGAACAGTTCGGCTCTGTATTACGGCAGTCATGATTTATACGGGGAACAATTCGGGCAATACGGACCGCAAACCCAATTCAACTTAAATGTTTCGGGCGGTACCGACCGGTTGAAGTATTTTGCATCCATCGGTTATTTCTTTCAGCAAGGGATCACCCAAGCGAAGAAATATTACGGAGCCGACACCCAATCCTCTTTCAACCGGTATAATTTCCGTTCCAATTTTGATATAAACGTATTGCACAACTTGAAAATATCGATTAATCTGGCCGGCCAAATGGGGAGCGCCAAAGGTCCCGGGATAGGCGACAATACTACTGATTTCGATCCTTACGATTTGAGCGGACGTTACAAACAAATCATGCAATATGTGTATGACGGAAATCCGATGTCGGCGCCGGGGATTATCAATAACCACTTGATTAACGATTTTGCAGGAACGCCGGGTTCGGTACAGAATCCGTTGGCGGTAAAAACCAACAGCCAGATAGGCGCTCAAAATGCCATTTACAATTTACTGACCAGCGGTACGGGCATCGTGGACAATACTTTGTTGGATGCGACGATTAAAGTGGAACATGAACTGGATTATCTTTTGAAACAGCTGAAATTGCGGGGAACGGTGAGTTATCAGGACAATTACAACCGCGTGACCCTGCTTAACCCGTCTATTCCTGCCTATACTGTGCAACGCAGTCTGGAAAATCCGAATGTACTGGAATACTTCGGAGGCGCTATCGGTCAGGACAGTTTTACCCAATGGGGATACAGCAACTGGAATAAATTGTATTTAGACGGAGGTCTGGAGTGGGCCGGCAATTTTGGCTCGCACAACCTGTCGGCTTTGCTTTTGGGAAAAGCTTCCAAATATTATATGCCTGACGACAGCAACAAGACGAATACGCCTTCCGGAGTGATCGGGTTGGTCGGACGAGTTACTTACAATTACGACGAACGCTATTTATTGGAACTGAATATGGGATACAACGGCACTGAACAGTTCCGGAAAGGGAAGCGGTTTGGTTACTTCCCAGCTTATTCCATTGGTTGGGTTCCCACCAATGAAAAATTTTTCCCCAAAAACACATGGGTAACGTTTGCTAAAATCCGCGCTTCCTATGGAGAAGTCGGTAACGATCAGTTGGGGAGCGACAATAAACGCCGTTATCTCTACCTGCCCAATACCTATCTCTTGGATCAGAACGGTTATTGGTGGGGAAATACCGGCAATACGGCCAGCGATTATTATACTGGAGCCGCTGAAGGAACATTGGGAAATCCGAATGTAACTTGGGAAAAAGCGAAAAAGACCGATGCTGCCATCGAACTGAGATTTTTTACCGATCGCCTTTCTTTTTCGTATGATTATTTTTCCGAAACGAGAGATGATATTTTAACCGTGTTGGGAATTATACCGGGTATTTACGGGGTGGATGCGTCTAAAGTGCCGCCTGCCAATGTAGGAAAAACGTCCAACAAAGGTTACGAAATTGTTTTGGGGTGGGCGGACCGCATCGGAAAAGTTGGCTATTCGATAGAAGGCAACTTGAATTATTCGAAAAATAAAATCAGCTATCAGGCGGAAGCGCCCAATCCTTATTATTGGATGAATCAAACGGGCTTCAGTATCGGTCAACGTTTCGGATTGAAAAGCGACGGATTATTCAATACTGTCGAAGAATTGGCCAACCGCCCTTACAACAATTATACCAGCAACAAAGCCACTTTGGGCGATATTCGCTATGTAGATTTGAATGGCGACGGCATCATCAATAACGAAGATGTAGCGCCTATTGGTTATCCGAATTTCCCCCAATATTCTTACGGAATTAAAATAGGGTTCGATTACAAGGGATTTGATATCCGAGCTTTGTTCAGCGGAACCGCTAACGGCTCTTTTTATGTCAACCCCGGAATGTCCATTCCTTTTTATAAATATGCGGGAAATGCTTGGCAATGGGAATATGACGGACGGTGGACCCCCGAAAAATATGCCGCTGGAGAAAACATCACTTATCCGCGCGCCTTATTCAACGGAACCACATCGGACAATAATTATCTGACAAGCGATTACTGGATGTTTTCCAATAATTACTTCAAATTGAAAAACGTTGAAATCGGCTATACTTTTTCGACTAAGTTGAAATTCATGCAACGGGCGGGCATTTCTTCACTCCGCGTTTATCTGAATGGAAACAACTTGATTACTTTCCAGAATGCCATGCGCAAACTGGGAATTGACCCGGAGACTTCAGACGGCAGCAGCGAAAATCAGATATCGCCCTATATTTATCCGCTTACGCAGGTTTTCAACATGGGGTTTAATATACAATTTTAAGTAAAGAATGACGGATATGAAAAAAATATTGATTTTGTTATTTACAATCGCTTTATTTTCTTGCGAAGATTCATTTTTGGAAATGCCGGATACTTCCGGAACCGTTGATTTGGATGAAATCTATTCCTCGACCAAGAATGCGGAAAGCGCATTAGCCAAATGCTACCGCGATGCCCTGAAACACGGTTGGCCTACCGGCTGGGGTGTGTCGCACGGAACCTTGGGTTCGATCTCCGGCGAACGTTATCGCGGATACAACTGGCATGGAACGTACATCATCAGCGAAGTAGGATTGAGCGTAAACGGTTGCGATCAGTCCGACGCGGGCGCCGATAGTTTTGCCGATAACTGGGCATGCGTCCGTGAATGTTATCTTGTCTATGAAAACATCGACCGCGTTCCGGATATGGATGAATCAATGAAAAATAACTACAAAGGCGAGGCATTAGCGTTGATAGCCTATCGCTACATGGGAATGTTTTATCGTTACGGCGGTCTACCGTTGGTGACCAAATCTTTTGAAGCGAGCGACGATTTAAATATTCCGCGTTCGTCGTTGCAGGACACTTACGATTTTATTCTGGATTTATGCGATAAAGCCTTGGCATTGGTCTTCGATAATCAAGAAACAAAATATACGGGACGTATCCAGAAAGGCGCCGTACTGGCAATCAAAGCGCGTTTACAGCTGTTTGCCGCCCGTCCCCTGTTTAACAGCGCAACGCCTTATCTTTCCGATCCGGAAACCGACCGATTGGTTTGTTTCGGCAATCAAGACCCGAACCGGTGGAACGACGCCGTAACTTCCAATGAAGCAGTATTGACTTGGGCAAATGCCAACGGGTATCGTTTGTTGAATACCGGCGGCGGACAGGGGCGACCCAATCCCAATGCGGCGGCGGATTATGGAACAGCTGTTTCTTTTCCCGGAAATGAAGAAGTGATCTTAGCTTATAAATACGACAGTTCCGATCAAGGAAATAATTACATCGCGTACTATTACAATACTTCCAATTATTGGACGAACAATCACTACGATACGGACAATGTCGGGTTATTGACCAATTTTCTGGAAAACTATTATTACGCTGACGGAACAACGCCCGATTGGCCGAAAGTAGGAGATGCGCAACCGCGTCCGGCAAGCGACTGGATAGACCATGTTAACAAAATGGAAGCGCGTTTCCGCGTGGATTATATTGTGCCGGGAGTGGAATCCTTAGCAAATCCGGGCGATAACAATTGGAGTTTATCGGGTTGGGGACGAAAAACCGGCAATACTTTTAATATAAATGCGGCGGCGCCGGATGTTTTTCCGGGTGTGGGAGAATCGGGAAAAGGTTGCGGAGCGCCTACCAAATTCTATTACAATGCCGGCGGACGCGTGTGGTTTGAACCTCCTCTGTTCCGTATGGCAGAAATCTATTTGAATTTGGCGGAAGCCTACAATGAAACCGGCAATTCAGCCAAAGCTTTAGAAAATTTGAATCTCGTACACAATCGGGCGGGATTGCCTTCCATCACGGAAACAAATAAAGATAGACTTCGCGCCTTAATTCAACGGGAAAAAGCAATCGAAATGGAAGGTGAAAACCGTCGCTATTACGATGCAAAGCATTGGAAGCTATCCAATATTGGAGATGGCATTATCGGCGGACAAATGCGGGAATTTCAGTTTTTGGTGGATCAGTCCAAGACCGGCGGCAATCAAAACCTGCCGGATTGCTTGATTTCCTATTGGGACGCCAATACTTATGTGGCTTACTGGAATCCCAAAATGTATCTGGAACCGATTCCTCAGAGTGAAGTGAACAAGGGGATAATCGTTCAGAACCCGGGGTATTAACTTATAAAAAATGAGAAGTATGAATAAAATACATAATATCGGGAAATGGATGCTCGGAGGTATATTTATTTTCGCGGGTGGAAACCTTATGGCACAGGAACAGAAAACGGACAGCATCGTGCCCGGAAGAGCATTTCCTACCACAATAATTAGTAATACGGCGGCTGTTTCAACGGCAGAAGGATTTATTTTAGACAAAACGGTTTCGATGAGTCTTCCCAACAGTTTGGCGGGACAAATGAGCGGTTTATCTATCAGGGAAAGTAGCGGCATGCCGGGCGACGTCGCCGGTTGGCTGATTCGCGGCTTCGGAAGTTACGGAATATCAAACACGAACATTGCAAAAATTTATGTGGACGGTTTTGAAGTCAACAGCGATTTTCTCCAAAACCTTTCGCCGATGGAAATAGAAACGGTTTCCGTATTGAAAGATGCGGCCTCTTTGGCTACTTTCGGTATGCGAGGCGCCAACGGCGTTATTTGGATTGAGACCAAACGGGGAAAAGCAGGCAAGCCGACCCTTTCCGTGCAAGTTCGGGGCAGCCTGCAAAAACCGGTCAATACGAATAAAGCTTTAGATTCTTATACTTTTGCTTCGTTATATAATCAAGCGGTGAGCAACGACAAGGGACGAGTTTGGACGCCCTATTATTCGCAAGAACAATTGGCCGATTACCAAAATGGTAAAAGTCCCAATATCGACTGGTATAAGGAAGTATTGAAGAATACGGGCAATTATGTAGATGCTAATGTGCTGTTTAACGGCGGAAACGAAAACGCCCGTTACAATATCGTATTGAATTATGCCGATCAAAGCGGTTTATTGAACATTAACCATTCGGAGGAAAATAAAGATAAAGTATCCAATATGGATATGAACAAATTTAATTTGCGGTCTAATTTCGATTTGGATATGTTGAACATTTTTGAAGCGAAAATTGATTTGGGCGGAAGGATTGAAAACATAAAAGGTCCGAATTACGATATGAGCGCTTTGATGAATAATCTGGCCAGTTATCCTGCCAATATTTATTTTCCTTATGATGATGAAGAACAGACCCACTACTCGGGTACGACGCTGTATCCGAATAATCCGGTAGGGTCTATCAACGGTTTGGGGTGGGGGTCTTCCCGTTTGCGTGTTTTGCAGGGTAATTTTACTCTCAAGGAAAAATTAGACTTCATTACTCCCGGACTGTATTTGAAAGAAGCCATTTCATTTTATTCAAGAACATTAAGTACGTATAGTAAAACACGGAATTATGCCCGCTACTACAACGGCCAAACGACTACTACCGACCAGACGACTTCCATCACGGCAGGCGGATACGGTTCCGGCGGAATGGAAACTTGGAAGCAATACCTTGTTTCGGCGGGTTACGAACAGCAATGGGGTAAGCATGCTTTACTTTCCGCCGTTAATTTTCATGCTTCCGATTATCAAGGCGATGGTCGTTTTAATTACAAATACCACTATTTGAATTACAACGGAAGAGCGAACTATGCGTATGACAATCGCTATGTGGGCGAGTTTGGATTTTCCTATTTCGGTTCAGACGCTTATGCACCCGGTAATCGCTTCGGATTTTATCCTTCGCTTTCGGCCGCATGGATTATTTCCAATGAAGCCTTTTTGAAAGAAAATCCGATGATTAATTTTTTGAAATTGAGAGCTTCCGCCGGAAAAATCGGCGGCGCTGATACGGATGAAAACACCGGAAACTTCGGCTCCAACGGACGCTTTTTGTACCAGCAGTATTACTATTATACCGGCGGATTCAATAGCGGCAACACAACGCCTTATCAGGGGAACCTCGGACTTGGGCCGATATTTATGGCCAATCCCAATGTTTTCGCGGAAAAAAGCATGAAATACAATGTCGGATTAGACCTTAATCTGTTTAAGAAAATTGGTTTAACTTTGGATGTTTTTCTGGATAAACGCAGCGATATTCTGACTTTCGACCAAACGCAAATGCGCTATTACGGGATCAATTATTACATGGACAATGTCGGCAAAATGACGAATAAAGGCTTGGAAGGAACTATTACATGGAAAGACAAAGCCGGCGATTTCGAATACGCTTTATTTGGAACAGCGTCTTACGCCAAGAATACCATTGATTTCATGGCTGAAGTTCCTACCGCTTATCCTTACAATGCATCTACCGGTCGTTCATTGGGCGCGAGAATCGGTTTGGTAGCCGACGGATTCTATCAATTGGAAGATTTCAACGCCGATGGTTCATTGAAGTCCGGACTGCCTGTTTCGACTTTCGGCAACGTACAACCGGGCGACCTTAAATACAAGGATTTGGACAACAACGGCTATATTGACGAAACGGATGTTACCGAAATAGGAAAACCGTTTTATCCGGAATTCTATTACAGCTTTGGCGGAAACCTGAAATACAAAGGTTTTGACTTCAACATTCTGTTTCGCGGCGCTACGGGTTCTTCCATTAATATGATGGGTTACGATCAATTTGTAGCTTTTGTAGATAACCGGAATGCGTATCCCATCGCCCAAGGCGCTTGGGCGTATTATCCCGAACAAGGTATCGACACGCGGGCTACGGCTACTTATCCGCGATTAACCGCGACGAGCAATACCAATAATTATCGTTCCAGTTCTTTTTGGATACGAAACAACAATTTCCTGCGGATTCAGAATATTGAGCTGGGCTACACAATCGCCAAGATACGCTTTTTTCTGAATGCAACGAATCCTGTCACTTGGAGTCAATTGCTGAAAGATTACAATATGGATCCGGAATCTTACTTTGGATATCCATCCCTTCGATCCTATACGCTGGGAGTCTCTGTAACATTTTAATAGCATGCATATATGAAAATCAAATATAGTAAAACATTCGTCGTTATCGCTTCCGCGTTACTCTTAGGAAGCGGATGCAGTGATTTTTTAGATACAAAAATAGATACGGATTTGACGCCGGAAGCGATTGAAACCAATCGAAGTACCTTGTGGTCGTTTGGTAACGCCATGTACAGTCGAATACAATTGGGTTTTACGGCTTTAGACGGCAACTTTTTCGCTGCCGCCTCGGACGAAGCGCAGCGAACAGAGGAATCGGGCTACACCTATCTGTTCAACAGAGGGATTATCAGTCCCGATAATGTTGAATCGGCAACCAATGGTATCTATGCTAATTGTTATGAAGGCATACGCGCCGCCAATTTCTTTCTGAATTTTGCCCGAAATGGAGAGCAATTGTTGGCTTTGAACCGCGATACGCTAAAAGATTTTGTTAATTACGGCAAAGATTTGAGAAATCTGAACTGGTTCAGGGCTGAAGCGCATGTTTGTCGGGCTTATTATTACATGGAATTAATCAAGCGTTTCGGCGGAGTCCCCATTGTGGAAACCACATTGGATCAATCGGAAAATCAGGGAAAAATTCCCCGCTCCTCTTACAACGACGTGGTAGAATACATTGTCCGGGAAATTGATACTTATAAAGACGATTTACAAACCAACTGGAAAACGAACCCAGACAATGTGGCCGGAAACGACGGACGTTTTGAATTGAAATCGGCTCTGGCTATCAAGGCTCGCGTACTTTTGTATGCGGCAAGTCCGCTGAATAATCCCACGAACGATAAAACCCAATGGGAGAGAGCGGCAAAAGCCGCCCAAGACGTGATAACCGTTATGAATTACACGATGCCTGCCAACCGAAATTACAGCACTTATTTTCAAGGTAATAGCGCATCAACCAATGCCGAAAGTATTTTCTTGTGCCGGTCGGCAGCCGATAATTTTCTGGAACGCGCCAATTATCCAATTGCTACGCCGGGCGGAAACAGCGGCGTTACTCCTACCGAAAATTTGGTTGCCGCTTATGAGTATATCGGAGTGCCGGATCCGCTCAACCCTTACAGTAACAGAGACCCCCGCTTGGCGGCGACTGTAGTAACGAACGGAAGCACATGGAATAGTCGCACCATTGACGAATCGCCAGGGGGAACCGACGATATGCGGAATCCCAATGCCAGCAAGACCGGTTATTACTTGAAAAAGTTTATCCGAGACAACTTGAATCTAACGCAAAATGCTACCGACCCCGATGTATGGATTATTTTCCGTTATGCGGATATACTTCTGATGTATGCAGAAGCAATGAATGAAGCTTACGGTCCGGACGCTCAACCGGAAGGATTTACAATGACCGCCCGACAAGCCTTGACGCAAGTCCGGAACAGCGCCAGTATTTCCTTGCCTTCCATTACGGTTACGGATGTTACGGAATTTAGAAATGCGGTGAAACACGAACGTCAAGTGGAATTGGCATTCGAAGACCATCGTTATTGGGATTTGCTTCGCTGGAAAGATGCGGAAACCGTGCTGAATACACCGGTACAAGGAGTGGAAATAAGCAAAAACGGAGCCGGTAATTTTGTTTATCAAATAAAAAACGCCGGAGAAAGAGTGTTCCATGCAAAAAATTATCTTTTGCCGTTATCCCGTTCCGAAGTGATCAACTCTGGAGGAACGTTAACGCAAAACGAAGGGTATTGAAAATGATGAATTATAAATTATGAATGGGGCGTCATTGCGGGCGTAGCGCAGCGAAGACCCGCAATCTCCCGATAACATAACAGTTTAATATAATTATTTATGAAAAAAATAGCATTAATAATAACCGCAGTTTTATTTTTAGGAGGATTTTCCGCGTGTGAAAAGGGAGATGGTACGGCTGATTACGGATTCGCCTATATCTACATGCCGCAAGCCATGGGAAGCGGAGGATTAGACAACAATTATTATGTACCGTCCGGCGAAGGCGACTATACCTATAATTTCAAAATAGACGCCGATAAAAACGAGTTACAGATTCTGCTGGGCGTGTTGCGTTCCGGCGATTTGCCGAACGCAGCCTATTCAGTGGACATCATCGCCCGCACTGATACTACCGATCAAATTGTATCCGGAGGATTGGTTGAAAACGGAATGGTATTTCCGTCCGTACTGTATTCTCTCCCTCAAAAAGTAGAGGTTGCGGCCAACGAAAACGGGATAAGTTTTTACATGGCCGTTCCTATGGAAGCGTTGAAAGACGATAGCTATACGGACAAAAAGTTAGTTCTAACGGTGGGACTGGCCAATCCTTCCCGATTTGAATTGAGCGCTACGAATACCAATACCGTAGTCATTCTGGACGTAAATGCCATTAGAACCTATTTCCCATGAAAAAATACCTATTCGGCTTCCTGTTTTTATTTTCGATTCTGGCTGTCGATCCTGCATTGGCTCAAATCATTCGGACGCAGATAATCCATTCTTCGATTCAATACGATCGAAGCGATATTGAGATCGACTTGAAAGCCCGATGGGATAACCCTTATTTGCAAGAGGAGGTTGCATTGGATATGCTGATAACGACCCCTTCGGGAGAAAATCGGCTGTTGCCGTGCTATTATCAATCGGGCGAGAGCGGACAAGTTTCCGTGTGGGAAGCTCGTTTTACTCCGCAAGAAGCCGGAAAATATTTTCTCCGGTTCCGTTTGACGGAAGGAGGGAAGGTTACGCAAATTTCCAAAAAACAAACCATGAAGGTTAGCCGATCCGATCAAACTGGTTTTTTACATACGAAAGATTATTGGACGTTGCAATTCGATAATGGTAAGCCTTTTCGCGGAGTCGGCGAAAATATTTGCTGGGAGTCGCGGGATACCGATGATTCTAAATATTTTAGTGATTTGCACGAGAAAACAGACATCTATAATTACGAATATATGTTGCCGAAGTTCGCGCGGAACGGAGGAAACTTTTTTCGCACTTGGATATGTTCTTGGAATTTGCCGTTTGACTACAAAGGCCCTTTCAACAACAAGCGATATACTCCGTCCGACGAATTTTACAATCCGAGCGCATTGGCTAAAATGGATCGTTTGGTAGTGTTGTGCGATTCTTTGCAATTGTATATGATGCTGACTTTGGGGCAAGGAGGTTATTTGGAAAAAGACGGAGGAGTCGCCGTTTCCGCCGAAGATTTCTTTATCAATCCCAAGTCTAAAGAACGTTACAAAAACCGTTTGCGATACCTTGTCGCCCGTTGGGGATACAGTCCGAGCATAGCCATGTGGGAATTTTTCAACGAAGTGGATAATGTTCAATTCAGAAAAAATCAGGATCCGATAAAAGACGAATACATTGTGCAATGGCACGATGAAATGAGCCGTTATCTCAAAACGATCGACCCTTATCGGCATATTGTAACTACCAGTATTTCGCATCGCGACATTGAAGGATTAAATTCCATAGAAAACATCGATATTAATCAAAAGCATATTTACAAAAATACTTCTTCCATTCCGGAAGAAATTGATCGATACATTGCGGAGTTTAAAAAACCTTATATTATCGGAGAATTTGGTTACGAATGGGATTGGAATAAAAATTTCAATGACTTTGCCGATGAAATGGATACGGATTTCAAATGCGGCTTGTGGTACGGATTGTTTTCCCCTACTCCGGTAACGCCCATGAGTTGGTGGTGGGAGTTTTTCGACAGCCGAAACATGGCGCCTTATTTTCGAGGCGTAAGGGAAATCAGCGATAAAATGCTGGCTGTCGGGAACGGGTCATTTGAATCGTTGTCTGTAAAAGCAGGCGGCATCCGCGCTTTGGGAGTTCGATGCGGCGAAACAGTATTTGTTTATCTGTTTAATGAGGGAACGACGCTTGTTACAACAGATGTAACGATTGAGAACCCCCAAAACCGGCGGTATGAAATACAAGAATTTGATCCGTCATCTTCAATTTACAAACAAGGGAGCGATGCGGAGTATGTTGCATCGGAAATCGGAATAAAAAAATTATTCATGGACGCAGGGCAAGAAAAAGTTTTGATTTTGAATCCATGAAGGATCGCTTAGAGCGTCGATTACGTAGATTATCTTGATTTTCATAAAAGTATCAGGGAAAAATAAGGTTAATAAAGGGAAAAGCTCGTAAAATTAACGTTTTACGAGCTTTTCCCTTTTATTTACAGTGAAACAATTTACAACGCTATTTTTCTTGAAATTGTCTTGTGGTTGTTCAGAATAATCTGAGCAATAATTACTTTTTGAGAAATGAAGTCGTCGGGTACGACAATATGGATCGTTTGATTGACTGTCTTTTTTTCATAAAGCATTTGTCCATTGACCGTAAACAGTTTAATTTCACAAATAGTAGAATTGTCGGTGGTTATACACAATGTATTTTCATTGATAAAATATACTTGTACCTCTTCTTCCGGATTTGAATTCGCCGCATTGGAAATAGAAGTTACAACAGCTGAAGATAGATTCGGCTTGCCGGTGGGATAAACCAAGTTGGGATAATTTTGATAAAAGGTATTCGTAGCGGGAGTTATTCCTGCAAAAGTACCGTATCCATCATTTTCCCACGGGCTTTTCCATGCACAAACGCCGCTATAACCGTTCCAATAAGCATTAAGATAAGCGTTGGCTAAAGTCGTATTCCAATTGTTTTCATTCACGTTATATCCCGGCGTTTCTCCGATAAGAACCGGTCTGTTGCCGTTATCGAGCCAGTACCCGATAGAAGTCGTAAAATAAGAACCCGAAGATTGCCATTGATACCAATGAGGAGAATAAAAATCAAGATAGGCATCCGGATCATTGTATTGGGCACGCAAGGAAGATTCACTGTAATTGTTTCCAGCGTAAGCCTCTTGGTCGGTCCATCCTTTGTATTTGTCGCTGTTGCAAATGATCCACATAGAACCTACCGTTACGGGCTTTGTTGTATTTTTATGAATATAGGAAGCGCATATAGCCAAAAAACGAATAACATTGTTTCGAGAAAGATTTCCGCAATTAGCGTCTCTCCACATATGTTCAGGTTCATTACAAATATCAAATCCAAGCACATAAGGTTCATCTTTATACCTCTGAACAAAAGGAACCAGAAAATACTCGCAGTACCATTTGGTTTTGTTTTCATCATTGATTATTTGCCGGAATTGATTCCAATTCACTGCATTATAATTATTAATTGTCATATCGAAAGACCAAAAGGTAGGCATGATGTAAATGCGTTTTTCCTTAGAAAGGGCAACTAATTTATCCATATCTGTCCAAAAACTGGAACTGGCTCCGGTAACTAATCCATCGCCATTCAATGATGGACTTGAATTTCCTCCGCCATGGATCCATATCCTGGCCAGATTGATATTATTTTGCACATATTTTGTAAATTCACTGTTCCACCAGTTAGCATCATAATTCCGTCCTAAAAAATCCAACCGATAATCACTGTTCCATTGCCAAGCGGTATTTATTCCATTAAAGAAAATTTCCTGGCCGTATGCATAGAATTTATTTCCATTAATGGTTGCTGTGGGACTGCTGCTGTTCACATTGTTAGAAATAAGCGTAACATCATCTATGTAAAAAGAAAAAGCGCCCAAATTTTCGTAGGGTGCAGGAATGAATGTTAACCGATTATAACTCCCTTGTTGTAATCCTGTTATTGGGATAGTAACATCCAACCAGCTGCCGGCGCCGGAATACCGGGGATAGGTTGTCCAATCTTGCGTGACAACTCCGGAAGCTGTGTTCTCTAATTTAAATGCAAACGCAAAACTGCTGCTTGCATTTACTCCCTTTATTTTTAATTTGATACCCGTAAAATCAGATTTGTTAAAATTTGAATTCAGGTCAAAATAAATACCATCCCCTTGATTATTTGCAGGCACATTGACTAATCCCGCTTGTCCGAGACTCCCCGAAGGCGCTGTGACCGATGAAATGGATACATTTCCCCACGCATGATAATTTGAGGACAAGTGATCAAAATTACATACGATTTTGTTCTGCCCATTCATGTTCATTAGGAAACAGAATGCCGCACATAGAATGAATACGTTTTTCATGATTTGTTAAATATTATCAAGTTATATAATTATGTAAAAGTAGAACTTATTTAGAAAGTTTAATAATACTATTATGCTAATTTATAATATTTTCTTGATGATTTTTTGCCTGCTATCGTATGGGGATAGTAGACAAAATAATTTTTCTTTTGGGACGATTTTTTGCCGCTTTTCTTTATTTTTGTACTTGGATAATGGGGTCATAATTTTTGTACTTGGATAATGGGGTCATAAAGCAGTAGAGCTATTTTCATAAAACAAAGTTTTTATCTTATAAAAATTTCGTAACGCAAAAATAGCGCTTTGCTCTCGGAGTCAAAACTTTATAATAACCTATTTTTTAAAACGCCGCTATGATTATTGATGGACATTCTCACGTGATTTTACCTACTCAAAGACATATTGAGCTTATGAATGAAGCAGGAGTGGAAAAAACAGTTTTGTTTTCTACCTTAGTACACCCCGAAAGCGCTACTGATTTTTCCAGCTTGCAGAAAGAAATGCAGCGATTGAATGAAATTATCGGAGGACAGGCAAACAGGGCTATGGCTGCTCGGCTTGCCAGCTTAAAAGAACAAAAAGAAGCCATTGATTTGTACCCGACAAGATTTATCGGTTTTGGATCCGTTCCTCTTTTAACTACGGAAAATGCTGTGAACGAGTATATTGAAAAAGAGGTTGTTGAGAATGGATTTATAGGTTTAGGCGAATTTACGCTACCGTCCGGTTCGATAAAACAACTGAGGCCTATTTTTAGCGCTTCTACCAACTATGGGAATCTTCCTCTGTGGATACATGCATTTAATCCGTTGATATTACAAGATATAAAAGAAATTGCTCAATTGGCGGAAGATTTTCCTTCCGTGCCGGTTATCGTAGGCCATTTAGGCGGAAGCAATTGGCTTGAAACTATTGAATTAGTGAAGGTGCGTCCCAATTTGTATTTAGATATTTCCGCCTATTTTTCAACGTTGGTATTGAAAATGGCCATTAATGAGCTACTCTCTAAGTGCATTTTTGGCGTTGATATGCCCTATGGAGATTTGCAATTAGCGCTTGACGCCGTAAGGAAATTGTCGAATGATGACAAGATTGCCGATGCTGTATTGGGAGAAAATATTTCAGCCCTTTTAAAGTTGCCTTCTATGGTCTGATTGCTGTCAACTTTTGACATCGAGATTGAATTTTATCAATGGATTTAATCATTTAAAAATCAACCCTATATTCTAAAAATAAAATTACGTAAACTCTACTATAAAAAGAGAATAAGAGCTATATCAGAATTAAACAATGGAGAAAGGGCATGAATATCGTTTTGCTGTTTCTTTTCAATCCTCCTCGTGATTGGCAATCTTCCCCTTTACGGGGCATTTTTCAGTAAAAATGACAAATCTTCGCCCGGACTTACTTCGCGGGTAATCCATCCATTCCTGAATAAGCGCATTGTCTTCGATCCTATTAGTTTCAAGGCATCGCCTTCCCTTTTCAACAAGCAACCTTCCCGCAGTCCCAAAACACACGTCTGGGGATTTAGTTCGATAAATTCAAGGATTCGATCTTCTCGCGTTTCTCCTCCAAACCCTTCTGGATGAACGTCCAGAAAATGCGGATTGATTTGAAACGGCACAAGATTCAACGCATTGAATCCGCGCGGATCTACTACCGGCATATCGTTGGTCGTTTTTATGGAAGGACAGGCCACATTGCTGCCGGCGCTCCAACCGATGTAAGGAGTACCGGACGCTACTTTGCTTTTAATGGACGGAAACAAACACTGTTTGCGCATCATTTGAAGCAATCGCCATGTATTTCCTCCTCCTACAACGATTGCTTCTGCTTTTTCGACAGCCTGTATGGGATTTGGGGTGCGATGAATGCTTTGCACCGTATAACCCATTTCCGAAAAAACGGCATTTACCTTGGTTTCATACGCTTCATAATCGAACCTTACGGCAGCGTAGGGAATGAATAGAATACTTGACGGACGGTTTCCCAAAAAATCTTTGATAGGCTCTTTAGCCCATGCCAGATATTCTTCACCCGCATTGGTCGAATTGCTCAACAATAAAAGTCTCATAGCATGAATCAATAATTAACAGGATACAAATAAACTAAAATAATTTGAATTATGAAGTTTAATTGTGTTAATATCTTTCAAATAAGCGATTGAATATATAAACACATTTCAAAATATATTGTTTATATTTGCAAAGTATAATACAAATAAACCATATATCATGGGATATCATCAGTTAGACGAATTAGATGAAAAAATATTAAAAATGGTGATCAGCGACGCGCGGGTTCCATTTTTGGAAGTAGCGCGAACTTGTAATGTATCGGGAGCCGCCATCCATCAAAGAATACAAAAATTGACGAATCTGGGCATATTGAAAGGATCTGAATTTATTGTCGATCACAGCAAAGTCGGTTACGAAACAGCTGCTTTTATCGGATTGTTTCTAAAAGATCCTGAACAATTCAAGCGAGTTGTGCAGGCATTGGCGGAGATTCCGGAAGTAGTAGAATGCCATTATATTACGGGAAAGTACGATTTGTTCATCAAGGTACTTGCAAAAAACAACGAAAATTTGCTTGAAGTCATTCATGCCAAACTGCAGCCCTTGGGATTGGCGCGAACAGAAACGCTGATTTCGTTCAAGGAAGCCTTTCGGCGACAAATTCCAATGAATTTTGATTTCAAGGATCAAGATATAGAATAAAATAGTTTGGATAAAAGAAAATTAATGTATAACTTTGCGCCCTGAATTGAAAAAGTAAGAAAAAAATAACAAAAACATACAACGCAAGATGTCTAAGATTTGTCAAATAACAGGGAAGAAAGCCATGGTAGGGAACAACGTTTCGCATTCCAACCGGAGAACGAAGAGGAAATTTGATGTTAACTTGTTTACAAAAAGGTTCTATTGGGTAGAACAAGATACGTGGATAAACCTGAAAATTTCCGCGAGGGGTTTACGTACGATCAATAAAATAGGATTGAACGCTGCAATCGAAAAAGCGAAAGAAAAAGGGTATTTAAACATGTAAAAAAATAGGAGGGTCTCATACAATGTCAAAAAAAGCAAAGGGAAATAGAGTCCAGGTGATTTTAGAATGCACCGAACACAAAGATAGCGGCATGCCAGGTACTTCGCGTTATATCACCACCAAGAATAGAAAAAACACTACAGGGCGGTTGGAACGTAAAAAATACAATCCGATCCTGAAAAGAATGACAGTACATAAAGAAATTAAATAAAAAAAATAAATAATTCATGGCAAAGAAAACCGTTGCGGGATACCGCGAAAAATCCGAAGGACGTTCTTATTCAAAAGTAATTAAAATGGTTCGATCACCAAAAACGGGAGCTTATATTTTTAAAGAAGAAATGGTTCCGAATGAAGCTGTAAAAGAATATCTTAAATAAAAACAGGAATTATCGCTTACTGTTGCGTCCTATTTACAAGGGGCGGTAAGGGAGAGTTTTTGAGTTTACAATCTGCATAAAGAAGACTTCCTTTCGATTTTTTGTATCGAAAGGAAGTTTTTTTTATAAGTCTTTTTGTAACTTTTTTGTAACTTTGCAAAATACATGAGAATATATTAATTCGAAAGCATTTTATGAGTATTTTTAGTTTTCTATCCAAAGAAAAAAAAGAAAGTTTGGATAAAGGTTTATCGAAAACCAAGGAAAATGTCTTCGCGAAAGTTACGCGAGCGATAGCCGGCAAATCCAAAGTGGATGAAGAAGTATTGGATAATTTAGAAGAAGTGTTGGTAAGCTCTGATGTAGGCGTCGAAACCACGTTGAAAATTATCCAGCGAATCGAACAACGGATCGCCAGAGATAAATATCTCAATGCAGGAGAGTTAACAAATATTCTGAGGGAAGAAATCGCGTCTCTTTTGCAAGACAACGATGTGGAAGAACTCGAAGATTTTGAAGTTCCGGGAGGCGTTAAACCGTACGTGATCATGGTGGTAGGAGTAAATGGCGTGGGTAAAACCACCACCATCGGAAAACTGGCTTACCATTTCAAAAAAGCAGGGAAAAAAGTCTATTTGGGAGCAGCCGACACTTTTCGTGCAGCTGCCGTGGAGCAATTAAGCATTTGGAGCGAACGGGTAGGCGTAAGCATTGTTAAACAAAAAATGGGATCCGATCCGGCTTCTGTTGCTTACGATACGCTGATGGCTGCGGTTGCGCATGACGCCGACGTCGTCATTATTGACACGGCAGGCCGCTTGCACAACAAAATAAATCTAATGAATGAATTGACTAAAATCAAAAATGTAATGAAAAAGGTAGTTCCCAATGCGCCTCATGAAGTTTTGTTGATTTTGGATGGATCCACAGGACAAAATGCTTACAATCAAGCAAAAGAGTTTTCTAAGGCAACCGAAATTACAGCCTTGGCAATTACTAAATTAGATGGAACGGCCAAAGGGGGAGTAGTCATCGGAATTTCAGATCAGTTGCATATACCGGTAAAATACATCGGAATCGGCGAAGGTCTGGAAGATTTGCAAATTTTCAGAAAAAAGGAATTCGTCAACTCTTTATTTGGAAATGAGTGAGAAGCAATAAAGTAGATATTATCACTTTGGGTTGTTCGAAAAATCTGGTCGATTCGGAACTATTGATGCGGCAATTTGCCGCAAATGGATACGTTGTGGCCCACGATCCGGAAAAAACATCCGGAAATATTGTTGTAATCAATACCTGCGGTTTTGTCAATGAAGCCAAAGAAGAATCCATTGAAATGATTTTGGCATTTGCAGAAGCCCGCAAAGCGAAGCGCATCCGGAATTTGTTTGTAATGGGTTGCCTTTCTGAACGTTATCTCAAAGAATTACAACAGCTGATTCCGGAGGTCGATAAATTTTACGGCAAATTCAATTGGAAAGAATTGCTTGCTGATTTGGGAAAATCTTACTACTCAGAACTTTCTAACGAAAGAACTCTTACTACGCCTTCTCATTACGCTTATGTGAAAATCGCCGAGGGTTGCAACCGGACTTGCGCCTATTGCTCGATTCCTCTGATTACCGGAAAATATCATTCCAGAAGCATTGAATCCATTGAAAGTGAAGTAAAATCATTGGTAAAGCAGGGCGTGAAAGAATTTCAGTTGATCGCTCAGGATTTAACTTATTATGGAAAAGATATTTATCAAAAATGCAATCTGGCCGAACTGGTAGAACGGATTTCCGATTTGGCGGGAGTCGAATGGATTCGCTTGCATTACGCTTATCCCACTGATTTTCCATTAGAGGTGTTGAAAGTCATGCGCGAAAGGCCCAATGTATGTAAATATTTGGATATAGCCTTGCAACACAGTAGCGATTCGATATTGAAAAAAATGAGGAGAAACATTACTCAGGCAGAAACCATCGAACTACTCCAAACCATACGGGAAGAAGTACCCGGAATTCATCTTCGAACCACAATGATGGTGGGTCATCCGGGAGAAAGTGACAAAGATTTCAAAGATTTGATTAACTTTGTGACGAAAATGCGATTTGAACGCTTAGGCGCATTTATGTATTCGGAAGAAGAAGGAACTTATTCGGCCATTCATTACCGCGATGAGGTAGAAGCGGAGATAAAACAGCGGCGAATGGACGAACTGATGAAAATTCAGGAAGAGATTACTGCGCACATAAATGAATCAAAGATAAAAGCGACGTTGAAGGTGATGGTTGACCGCGAAGAATCGGGTTTCTATATTGGACGAACAGAATACGATTCCCCCGAAGTAGATGCGGAAGTATTAATCACAAAAAATAAAAAATTGCAGACAGGCGAATTTTATTCCGTCCAGATTACCGGAACTCAGTCGGTTGATCTCCTTGGAACGGTTCAATGAGAGAAAAACACATAGAATTAGTACAAAAAATATGAATTCCTCAGAATTAACCGCAGCTTTATCACAACGACTTCAGTTGTCAAAAACGGAAGTCAACAAGAGAATTGACGATATTGCAGCTGTAATTACAGCTGAATTAGTCAAAAAGAATACCGTTTCGCTGGGCAATATGGGAAGCTTAGAAGTAGTAAAAAGAAATGAAAGAATTAGCGTGAATCCCTCGTCGGGGAAAAAAATGCTGATTCCTCCCAAACTGGTTGTGAAGTTTAAGATGTCCAATTCGTTGAAAGATCGATTAAAAGACCTTAAGCCATGAATGAGAAAATAAACATACAAAGTTTAGTAACCCTTTTTGCTGAAAAATCAGGCCTCACAAAAAAAGAAGCGGAAGCTTTTTTGAAAGAATTTTTTACGGTGGCTCATGAAGGTCTTCTCAGTGATAAAATTATGAAAATAAAAAATCTGGGAAATTTTAAACTTATAGTTGTAGAAGATCGTGAAAGTATAGATATAACCAATGGTAGCCGCGTCTTAATTCCGGCTCATTACAAAGTAAATTATTCCCCAGATGCTCAATTAGCCGAGACAATTAACGAACCCTTTTCCTTGTTTGAAATTATAGAAGTGCGCCATGAAGCCGGAAAATTAGAACATATCCGAAAAGCACGAGTTGAAACAGGGGCAGAAAAACCAGCAGAAGCTGCAAGCATTGAACCTATAACAGAAAAATTGACCAGGAAAGAATTTCGTGATTACGAAGAAAATACCGTTCAGGAAACAATAGACGAAAATATTATTCCAGAACCAATTATAGAAAAATCAATTCAGGAATATAAGAAAGAAATTAGGATCCGGGAAACGGATGAGGAAAGTTTGAGTGATGAAGGAACTATAGCAGAGTTTGCTTCCAGTTCACAGGCAAGACCTACGTGGGAAACCGTTGAAGAACCTCAAGAAAAGTTAAGTCCAATTGACGAAGAACAGGAAGAGCAAGAGGAACAAGAACAAGCGCAGGAAATACAAAAAAAAGAACAAGAGAAAAATCAAGAAGAAATAGAAGAACAAGAAGACCTAAAAGAAGAACAGGAACAAGATCAGGAACAAGATCAGGAAGAAGAGGAGGAAGAACCGGAAGAGGAATTGTTTTTCATTCCCGAAGCTGATCCTTATGAAGAATTCATTCTTGAGCAAGAAGCACAGAGGATGCGGGGGACCGAAAAAAAATTAACTTTCTCTATCGACGAAAAAACGCCTATCCAAGAGGAACCGCTTGGAGAAGAGGAAGAAGTTCTTGAGGAACCGTTTGACGAAGAAGAAGCGGTGGACGAGGAGGAAGCCTCTGTTGAAGAATTAAAGGAAGCCTCTGTTGAAGAATTAACAGTTGAAGAACCGTCCCCTGCAGAATTACCTCCGCCTAAAACCATCAGTCAGAAATTTTCCGAAATAATAGAGAACAAAAAAGAAACAATCAGGGAAGACAAAAAGACGTTTTATGAGTGGGTCGTTTATCTGTCGATTATTTTGATTATTGCGGGCGTTTATTTGTACTTTGAACACGAAGAGCGTTTGCAAGCTGAATATGTAAACAGTTTTTTACATCAGTTTGACGATAATCAAGAAATAGAACAATCCGCAACGACAGGAAAAACGTCTTCCGAGATTTTCTTCAGGGAAAGGGAGCCGCTTCCCAGAGCGTCGGACACCCTTGTTGATAACCCAATTGTTAATAACCCGATTGCAAAGATTGATGCAGACAACAGCAATATAATAAAAAAACGACGAATTGTCGCAGGAGAACGATTGACTTTAATTGCGTTAAAAGAATACGGACATAAATCGTTCTGGGTTTACATCTATCAGGAAAATAGGGATCGAATCAAGAATCCAGATAATGTTCCTGTGGGTACTGAACTGATTATTCCGCCTGCATCCAAATACGGAATAGATAAGAACAGCAAGGAATCCATTCAGAAAGCGGATGAATTAGCCTTGCAGCTAATGTCCAAGTAAGCGGCGGCCAACTCTACTGTCGCGGGTAGAGTATTATTTTAGTTTTTGTATGAAAAATCTGTAAAAAAAGAAGTTCATATTAATGTGAAAGGAAAATTCAGATTAATTTTTAGCGGAAAAAATTATAATTTGTACCAATTTCCAAAAGAAGTAAGGAGGATGATTAGACAACAACTTGTACATAAACAGCAACAAAAGCTTTCGCCTTTGCAGATACAGCAAGTTAAGTTGCTTGAGTTGAATTCATTAGAGATCGAGAACCGGATCAATCAGGAATTAGAAGAAAATCCGGCTTTAGATGAAGCGCCGGAGACATCTTCTGAAGGAGAAGATTCCGATTCGATGGTTGAAGATGTGAGGGAAGACGGCAATAATGAGGATTTTTCGTTAGGAGATTACCAAACGGAAGATGATATTCCTGATTATAAACTCCAGCAAAGTTATGCTGCCAAAGAGAATCAGCGGGAGATTTCTTATTCGGAATCCGAATCTTTTCAAGAATATCTACTCGATCAGCTGTGCTTGAAGGATTTATCCGAAGAGAAATTCAGGATAGGCGAATACATAATAGGAAATATCGACGACGATGGCTATATGCGGCGTGATATTGAATCATTGTCCGACGATTTGGCTTTTCAATACAGCGTGGAAGTTTCGCCGAATGAAATTAAAAAAATACTGAAAACGATTCAGGAATTAGATCCTGCCGGAGTGGGCGCTACTCATTTGCAAGAATGCTTGCTGATCCAATTGAAGCGCAAAGAAAAAACGCCTGTCAGGGAATTAGCGATTACGATCGTGGAAAAATATTTTGATGCATTTTCCAAAAAACAGTACGACCGGATCAGCAAAAGCATGGATATTTCGGAAGACGAGTTGAAAAATGCAGTAAAAGAAATTACGTACCTCAATCCCAAACCGGGAAGCGGATGGGAAAGTAATATGGATACGAAAATGAGTCACATCGTTCCCGATTTCGTGGTGGAAGAAGTAAACGGCGAATTGATTTTTACCATGCCCGAACAAAATATTCCCGAACTACGGATCAGCAGAGAATACGGCGAGATGCTGGACGATTATTCAAAAAACAAAAGAAAAGATCACCATGAAAGAAAAGAAGCCATTGCTTTTGTCAAACAAAAAATAGATTCGGCCAAATGGTTTATAGATGCGATCAAACAACGAAATACAACCTTACGCAATACCATGCTTGCCATTATCGAAATACAACGCGACTTTTTTCTGAGCGGGGAAGAATCGGACTTGAAGCCGATGATTCTGAAAGATGTAGCCGAATTGTGCGGTTACGACATATCTACCGTATCGCGGGTAAGCAACAGCAAATATGTTCAAACCAACTGGAGCGTTTATCCTTTGAAATATTTCTTTTCCGAATCCATGACCAATGAAGAAGGAGAAGAAGTTTCGACGCGGGAAATTAAATCCATTTTGAAAGCATGCATCGATGCCGAAAATAAAACCAAACCGCTTACCGACGACGCTTTAGTGGGAGAATTGAAGAAAAAAGGATACGACATCGCCCGCCGTACTGTGGCAAAATACAGGGAACAGTTGAATATTCCCATTGCAAGATTGCGAAAAGAAATGGGATGAAGCCCCAAAAAGCGGTGAAAAGGATTTATCTTTGTGTGTTGAAATTCTTAATTCTAAATTTCCACTGGTTTTGGTTCGCTTTGCCATAAGTCTATCAAATTATTTTTTACTTTTGTAACTTAATATTATTTATTTAAAAACTATTTTATGAATACTGTGACACCTATTTTTTGGATTATCCCTTTGGCGTCTGTCTTAGCCTTGGCGTTTGCATTCTATTTTTACAAATGGATGTTGGCCAAAGATGAGGGAAACGCATTAATGAGGAAAATAGCCCAGCACGTTCGCGTAGGCGCTATGTCGTATATCAAGCAACAATACAAAGTTGTGGCCATTATCTTTGTCGTGCTTGTGGTCTTATTTTCCATCATGGCATTTGGCTTTAATTTGCAAAACCATTGGGTTCCTTTTGCATTCCTTACCGGCGGATTTTTTTCCGGACTGGCTGGATTTTTGGGAATGAAAACAGCTACTTATGCTTCGGCTCGTACAGCGCATGCCGCCTCGCAATCTCTGAATAAAGGACTTCAAGTCGCTTTCCGAAGCGGGGCAGTGATGGGCTTGGTGGTTGTTGGTTTGGGATTATTAGACATCTCTTTCTGGTATATTTTCTTGAATTGGATGATTCCGGCCGACGCGATAGATCCTACGCATAAACTGTCGATTATTACTACCACCATGCTGACTTTTGGTATGGGAGCTTCCACTCAAGCGTTGTTTGCCCGCGTAGGCGGAGGTATTTATACGAAAGCAGCCGATGTGGGCGCCGATTTGGTGGGAAAAATCGAAGCAGGCATTCCTGAAGACGATCCCCGCAATCCGGCAACTATTGCCGACAATGTGGGAGACAACGTAGGCGACGTCGCCGGTATGGGCGCCGACTTGTACGAATCGTATTGCGGTTCGATTCTGGCTACCGCCGCTCTGGGAGCTTCGGCATTTATCGGCACAAACGATGTAATGAGTCAATACAAAGCGGTTATAGCGCCCATGTTGATTGCGGCTGTTGGAATTGTTCTATCCATAGTCGGCATTTTTTTGGTTCGTACCAAAGAAAATGCTTCCATAAAAAATTTGTTGCGTTCGCTTTCGCTGGGAACAAATTTAAGTTCGGTCTTCATCATAGTCGCTACTTTCGGTATTATGTATTGGTTGCAAATGAATAATTGGATAGGGATATCCTGTTCGGTAGTGGTCGGTTTGCTGGTTGGAGTTATAATCGGTCAAGCAACAGAATATTTTACATCCCAATCGTATAAACCCACCCAAAAAGTAGCCCATGCCGGTCAGACAGGACCGGCCACCGTCATTATTTCGGGTCTGGGTTTAGGAATGACATCGACGGTCATTCCAGTAGTGGTAGTAGTCATAGGCGTTATTCTTTCGTTCCTGTTTGCTTCGGGATTCGACTTTAATAATGTAGCAATGGGATTGTACGGAATCGGAATCGCCGCAGTCGGAATGCTTTCGACTTTAGGAATTACTTTGGCAACAGATGCTTACGGGCCTATTGCCGACAATGCAGGAGGCAACGCCGAAATGAGCGGTCTGGGCAGGGAAGTACGCAAGCGTACCGATGCACTCGATTCTTTAGGAAATACCACGGCCGCTACGGGAAAAGGATTTGCCATTGGGTCGGCCGCTTTGACCGGATTAGCGCTATTGGCTTCTTATGTGGAAGAAATCAAGGTGGGTTTGATTCGTTTGGGCCAGCAAACGATAGAAGTTGGAGGAGTAACCATCGAAACAGCAAAAGCCAGCTTCATCGACTTTATGAATTACTACGAAGTGAACTTGATGAATCCCAAAGTACTCTGCGGAATGTTTTTGGGTTCAATGATGGCTTTTCTTTTCTGTGGATTGACCATGAACGCCGTGGGTCGCGCAGCCAGCAGTATGGTGGAAGAAGTTCGCCGTCAGTTCCGTACTATCAAAGGAATTATGACCGGAGAAGCGGAACCCGATTATGCCCGTTGCGTTGAAATTTCAACCAAGGGCGCTCAAAGAGAAATGGTACTTCCGTCGTTATTAGCTATTATCATACCCGTTGTGGTTGGTTTGATTTTCGGAGTAACGGGAGTAATGGGATTGTTGGTCGGCGGATTAAGCGCCGGATTTGTACTGGCTATATTTATGGCAAATTCAGGAGGCGCGTGGGACAATGCCAAAAAATATATAGAAGAAGGCAATCATGGAGGAAAAGGATCCGACGCTCATAAAGCTACCGTTGTGGGAGATACAGTAGGCGATCCGTTCAAAGACACTTCCGGCCCCAGTCTGAATATCTTGATCAAACTGATGAGTATGGTTGCGATTATCATGGCGGGCTTGACAGTTGCCTGGAGTCTTATTAATTAAGAAATATAAAAGGGAACGGCTGTCTCAAGAGCCGCAATGATAGGATTTTGAGATAATCGTTCCCTTGAAAATTTAGTTATTGAGTTTTTTGCCTTCTACCAAATTTTGCATTTGTTGTTGAATTTTAATAGGTACAACTTCCGATAACTTATCGGCCTCAAATTCATATCTCATTATTTTTTGCGGTTTATACGATTTGAATTTTACATCATTGTATTGACTTAACGAAAATTCGACAAGCAAATCTTTTGAATTTCCAATAAATTGATAATCCGTTATCGAATTCGTTCCTTCGGCTATTCGCCGCATTTTTTCCGTTTTCAAAGAATAAATGCAAAGATTTGTATCATCGTAGAAATTAACCAAGCCATCTTTATTGGTATCTTTTTCGGCAATATAGAAAACGAGCATAATCTCATCCTTAAAATAATAGACACGAAGGTTGCTCAACATAATGCGTTCGTTGAACAGTAAAATCGTTTTGTTCGCAATAGGCTGATAAACAATTAAATTCGCGAATAGACCTTCAAAATAATTTTCCTGATAATATCCTTTTTTTCTCATAGAGCCCAAAGGGTCATATAGAGACATAAGTCCATTGTCTTCCGCTTCCACAACCGTTTCTGGTTTGTCCAGCGTAGAAACTGAAATAGGAATAAGGTAAACGACATTTATCGTGTCGATCAGCTTGGGCGATTCATAGGAAATAATTTGCAGACGCTGATTCTTTTTGAGCGTTTCCGTCTTTTCTTCAGAAAGCAAGCTATTGCTGATGGTTTTATTTCTGCCAAAATCAAGACCTCGAAAGAAATCTGAAGTTGCGGCAACGATACCTATAAGCAATAGAACAATTCCCAAAATACTTGCAATGGCAAGCATTACCTGATTAAAATTTTTAATTTTTTCGATTTTCATTTGTTTGATTTTTTTAGGGTCGCGCAGGAACTACAAATATTTCTTATGTTGTAAATTAAATTAAAACGAACTTTTAAGGGAAATGTTTTTAATGTATTACGATTATTATACCTCCGCCTAAGCCCAAAGTTAAAATATTTTTTTTATAATAAAAATGCTCCACAGCGCTTTTTTTTGTATACAAATTTGTAAATTGTTTTTCAAATACAAAATTTGGTCTGAAATATGAAAGCATAACATCTGCATTCAAAAAAACTCGCTTT
This sequence comes from Candidatus Azobacteroides sp., assembly GCA_009783445.1. Taxonomy (GTDB): domain Bacteria; phylum Bacteroidota; class Bacteroidia; order Bacteroidales; family Azobacteroidaceae; genus Azobacteroides. The sequence continues at coordinate 33,343 of WRFY01000119.1, forward strand.
GATAATTTGTATCCAAAAGAAACCGAAGGAGCAAAAGTAATAGATATACCGTTAGAAGGTTTTTTCTTAGTCGAAAGAAAAAGTCCATATTCGTTGTTTGAATTTTTTTCTTTTAAATGTGCTTGCCAATGATTTGTATAAATTGCAGTTCCGCCAATGGAAAGTGTTGGATATACATAAAATTTATTTGTTTCCAAGCGATAAATTATTCCTACGTAAGCTTGATAAAAAGCCTCTTTCGTTTCGTTCGTTTCGGCGCTTATAAAATAATTGTCTCCATACCTTGATTGTATTTTTGCAATAAAATCATCTGTTCTGTAGCCGATCTTAGAGGAACCTCCTATTCGTAAGTTAAAGTCTGCACCCCAATGTCTATGAAAAAAATAGGAACTTGATAGCAATTGCAAATAATATGAATGGTCCTTATATTGAAGCAAATAATCCACTTCATTATCTTGTAAAAGCTTTGTTATAGGAATATTTCCTCCGGCAAGAATTCTGATTTGCCATTTGGATTTATAGGCAAGAGAATCTTGTCCATAAGCGCTATGTGACAATAGTTCGAATAAAAGAAATATCAAAAATAGTTTGCGTATCATAATAATTCTATTTCTGTGGTTTGTTCTTCAAAAACACGTCCGTCTGATAATTCCATCCGGACTCTGAATTGATGATGATTATTTATAGTTGGAACAGTCATAAGCATTAAGTCAATTTCTAATGGACCATAATATGTAAACCAACCGTTATCACGATACACTTGGGTATAACTTGCATTTGTTAGATAATCTTCAACACTTGAATAGGTTTGCGCCACTTTGAAATACTCAGTAATTTCGGAATTTGCAGTATGCAGATTGTCAAAGTCATTTATTGTGAATACTTGTATAGATACGATACTGTCAATCGCTTGATAAACGTAAGGACAAGACTCTACCGAGGTTGCACTCGCAGATTGAACGAAAATGGAATTGATTTGCTTTGCACGAACAACTGCCGTCTCTTCTTCGATGAGCAAAAGAAGTCGAATGCCATAAGCATCTTTGTTGAATTGTAAAGATTCCGACTCAATGGCCTTTTCTCCGCTATTGTCCAAGTTTTTCAAAATCAGATCTTTGTACAAATAATTTATGTGTTGTTCGACATCGCAACGACACGAGTAGAATAATATGTTCGCTATCGGCACAAGCAGTAAAAAGAAGATAGTCAATTTTTTTTTCATATTGTTTGTTGATGGGTCGCGTTTTAAAAGTGTGCGCTATGAAATTTTGATAATGAAAGCAAAAGCGCTATTTTTATATTACCAAAATTTCCGCAAGGCAGTCCGCGGGGAGACGTCCCGCTTGCGGTAAATTGTCCATTTTTTCGCTTTTTCGTTTCTTTTTTACTCTACTGTCAAATTTTTATCTTTTGGATAGCGAACTTTGTAAAGCAAATCGAATTCTGTCTTTTGCGTAGGCGGAAGAGTAAAGATCCATTTCACTTCGCCTGTTTCTTTGTTTAAAATGCCGCTGCTTAATTTTTCCGCCGTTACTTCAATTTCTGAAACAGTTGAAACAGGAATTTGGTCGAGTAAAACCATCGAAATGGGTTGACGTTTGTTGTTGCGAACGGAAATTTTCCAATCGCGAGTAACTTCTGCCTTTGACGAAAGGAATTTTGTCTGCGTAAATTCTTTCATTTTTTCTCGTTTTACAACTACGTTTTTATCTCTCCCCAGTGAAATATTCAGCGTATCGCTCATATAGCGCACGTCAAGAATTGTTTTGCCTACAAACGTATTTTCAAAAAATATATTTGCCTCGCCTTCGAGTAAATTATATTGTTCCCAATCAACGATATTGGCCAAAAGAAAAGCATCTTTGTCGGCTTTCGGCACGCAATAATATTCATATTCGGTGGGTAGCGAGTAATGTTCCATTTCTACGACAGTTATTTTGTTTTCCGAAGCAATTGTATAGGGTGTTTTTATTTCAAATTCCACCGAAGTTGCATTTTCAACTTGAACCACAGGAACAGGAACCGATTTTGGTTTGGTTGATTCTGACTGAACTCTTACTGCACGACCTTCCAACGCTCCTGCCAAATCACTCTTTTTTTCATAACTTGTAACTACTACTTCTGACAACGTAGCGGCGCTTTCTGTTAAACAGACATTGATATTGTTGCTGCTGATAGGTAGCGTTATAGTATTAAAACCCAAAAACGAAATTTGCAAATCGCCTCCGCCTGCGGGAATTGCAAGCGAATATTTTCCATCTAAATCGGTGGCAGCGCCAATGGTTGTGCCTTTAATTACCACCGATGCGCCGGGAAGCGGTTCTCCGTTTTCATCTGTAACAATGCCCGAAACAGTGTTAGACAAATCGTTGTTACCTATATCATATCGTGGAGGTTTTGTCCAATAATCCAACGTATAAGTTTTCAATTTGGGTACAACGGAGCCAAGATTTGGATTGGCAGAGGAGATTCGTAGTTTTACATTTTTCCATTCCTCTTTGGTGTTTTGCATCACGTTGGCCTTGTAAACCAAATCAATCGGTTGTGTAATGTCTTTTGCGCGAATATCGTACGAAGGGAACCAACTCGCATTATTCACATAATACGACAATTCCACAGGTACGGATAAAGCGGTTTTGCAATCGGCAGTAAGAACAATTTCGCCTGTCGGTTCGGGCTTTACGTTACCCGCAGAGGCCATTTTTTTCTGAATTCCCGCTTTTTCTTTGTTTAATGTTTTAATTTTTTTGTCGGCTTCGGTTAGTTTGCCTGTCATTACCGCAATTTGTTGATTATAATATTCCGCAGTAAGTTTCAGGTTGTTGTATTCAATACCCTTCTCCGTTCCGCCGATTTTTTTATTTTCTTTCAAAAAACTAATTTCTTCGGCAATAATTTCCGAATTCGTTTGTTCTGTCTGGATTTTTTCATCAATCGCTTCAATCTGTTTTACATACGCAGCAACTTCGTTGTTTAGCTTAACGGTGTCATTATAGTTGAGCGAGTGGTTTACAGACATTACCATTACTGCTCCATCCACTTTTACCTGTACGCTTTTAGCGTCAATGTAAGGTGAAAGATTGGTAAAGCGCAAGGTTGATTTTCCCGCAGGAAAATTCACAGACGTTTTGCGCGTAACCTGCGCTCCTTTAATGAAAACCGTAACGTCAGAAACGGTTGTTTTAATTGGTATTTCTTTGTCTTCCTGTGCATTGGCAGCAAAGAAACTAACGGTTAGAAACAGAATCGGAATAAGAATTTTATTTGTCATATTATTTTTGTATTTTCGCTTATTTTTTGCAAATATACAATTTTTCACTTTGTTGTTCCACTATTTTTTTCAACTTTATTTAGTCTTGTCCCGCCGCTTCCCTTTCATCACTTGCATATCGTGTTTTGGCGACTTGCCGCTGGCAAATGACTATCCGCATAATGTCCATTAAAAAATGAATTTATTTTTAGTTAAAATTCCTCTTATAATCTTTGGCAGTTATAAAAAATAGAGGGGATCACTTTCACAAGCTATCCCCTCCGGACATAAAATATGTAGAAAACTTACTCTAATAAGTCTTTATATAAACATTGCCTCCCTTAATCTCAAACCCGATGGGAATGGAATTTTGCAGTAGGCGAAGCATCTGGTCTATGCTGTCCTGTGTTTTTAGTACACCGGAGTAAGTCGTTTTGGATATAGATGGGTCTACGTACACTTTCATGGAATATAATTGTTCTAACATTTTACCTATTTCCTCTAATGAAGCCAAATTGAGTGGGATCAATCCTTCGCGCCAAACGGTTTCCAAAGAAGCTTTATAGGGTTCGCGAACATATAAGCGATGCGCCGCAAGGTCTAGTTCCGCTTTTTGCCCGGGCAAGAGGATCACCATTCCTTCCTGATTGTTTCCTTTCACCCTTATTTCTCCTTCGATCAAAGTAACGCTCGGAACTCCCTCATTCCTGCTTGGACTGATCACATCGAAGATTGTTCCCAGAACGGTAATTTCCATGTTTTCCGTTTCTACCACAAAAGCTTGCTCTGTATTTTTTGTTACTTCAAAATAAGCTTCACCTTTCAAATGAACGATTCGTTTTTTACCGTCGAATTGTTTGGGATATTTCAATTCGGACGATCGATTCAGCCATACTTTGCTTCCATCAGACAATGTCAATTGTTCCACTTTTTCGTTGTTGGTTACGATCGTTTGCATGGATTTAGCCGAACGAAAATGCAAGATACCGATCCCAATTCCAACGAGCAAGAATATGACGGCGGCATACCGCAACAAATTATTGAGTATGACTCTGCGCTTTTCTGCCGCCGTCTCTCTCTGGATACGCTTGTATAATCTTATTTTTTCATTTTGAAGAAATGACGGGTCATTATATTTCTTCAATTTCTTTGACTTATAAATAGCCTCTCCCACGAATAATGCCTTTTTATTTTCTTCATTTTCCGAAAGCCAAGCATTCACAGTTTGAAGCTCTTCTTCCGAACATTCGTTATGAAGGTATTTCAGTAGTATTGCATGGGTGATATTCATATTTCCTGATGATTGTTTTACTAATAAACAAGTGAATCTTTATTTTTACTTACTCACGTTTCAAAAATAATAAATAAAAAGGAAACAAAAAAGATGTTTCAATTCTTTTCTTAATATTTTTAATGCTTTATATATATGCGCTTCGACCGTTCGTTGAGAAATGTTCATTGCGTTCGAAATTTCTTTGTTTTTCAAATCGTACAAATAACTCAATTTGAACACTTCCTTACATTTATCCGGAAGCTTGTCGATAGCGGCTCCTATTTCGCCTTCCAATTCCCGATTTTCTATTTCCTGAAAAATCTCATTGTGAGATTCCGATTCATAGAATTTCATCTTATGATTGTACAGTTCATTTACAGCCTTTGAATAATTTGATTCTATTTTTTTATGATTTAACACATTAATAGCCTTTGTATAAGTCAAGCGATAGAGATACGTATGTATTTTATCTCCGACTACCAATGTATCCCTTCGTTTCCACAATTCTACGAACACATCTTGCACCACATCCTTAGCTTCCGCTTCATCAAGGAATTGCGTAGCATAGAAAAGTAATTTAGGGTAATACTTTTCAAACAGAGAATCGAAATTTGTCATGTTTTCAAATATCATCAAAATTATCGGCCACAAATGTAAAAAAAAAGTTTTAATAAGTAAAATCCATTTTTAGAATGTTCTATTTGTAGAAGAAAAAAATCATTCAATGATATGAAATATCCACAATTATTTTTCCCTATTGGACTACTTTCTTTCTTTTTAACGTTTTCATCAACTGAAATGTTCGGACAAAATGAACTTATTTCACTTTGGACCGGATTGCAATCGAAACAGCCTGAAAATAGCATGCCCAAAGGAAACGCTCCTTTCCAGTGGCCCCAGCGGAAAGCAAAGCAGACCGTTCGCAGCAGGCTGGTTGCTGTGCAAGAAAACGAATGGATTATTGCGGCTGGATGGGAAATGGCGTCCAATACGCAAGTCGTCGAAAGCTTGCAATCTATTTTTGATCCCCTGTTGAATACTTCCGAATGGTTGAATGCCGCAGTACCAGGAACGGTTTTGACTACTTTGGTGGAACAAGGCGTTTACCCCGATCCTTATTTTGGTCTAAACAATCTGGCCATTCCGGATACGCTTTGCCGAATGGATTGGTGGTACAGAAACGCCTTCGAATTTCCCCCACAAGCCATAGGTAATCGTATTCGTTTGATTTTTAATGGAATTAATTATTGCGCTGAAGTTTTTCTCAATGGGAAAAAATTGGGAAACATCGAAGGGGCTTTCATACGGGGAGAATTCGACGTCACCTCCTTATTGAAAAAAACAGAGCAAAATATCTTGGCCGTACATATTTTACCTCCTCGTAATCCGGGAATTCCACACGAACAATCCAGAATAGCCGGACAAGGATTGAATGGCGGTCAACTGAGTTTGGATGGCCCAACGTTTATTTCGTCTATCGGTTGGGACTGGGTTCCGGGAATTCGCGACCGGAACATTGGCCTTTGGCAGGACGTTCGCCTGAAGACCGGCGGAGAGGTACAAATAGTAGATCCGCAAGTGATAACCAATATTCCGTTGCCAGATACCAGCCAAGTAAAAATAAGTATTCATGCCTGGCTGAAAAATAATGCTTCTCATCCGGTGGAAGGAAAATTGCAAGCCCAAATAGAAAACATACAAGTAGAGATTCCTTATCGCTTGTCGGCCCATGAAATCCGAAGAGTCAGTTTGACTCCTGAAAATCAAGCTTTGCTTCATTTCAAGAACCCGCGCCTGTGGTGGCCGAACGGATATGGAAAACAGGAGCTTTATCAATTGGAACTCAAATCTTTTGTAGGAAATATTTGCTCGGATATTCAAAAAGTACGCTTCGGCATTCGCGAAATGTCGTACGAACTAATGGTACACGACCCGTCGATGGGACAAGTTCGCATCGCTTATTCTCCCGTTAAAAGCATCTCGAACGGGCAAGCGCTTTTCGATTATGAAAATCGAGTTTTCTTCACTTCCGACAATCAGTTGCCCGGTTTGCAGAAAGGAATCCGGCCAACGGATTTTCAATTGTTAGACCCCAACGATCCGGTAGGTCCATTTCTCGTGATCCGTGTGAATGGCGTCCGTATTTTCTGTCGCGGAGGCAATTGGGGAATGGATGATGCCATGAAACGCTCTTCTAAGGAACGCTTGGAACCGTACATGAAATTGCATCAGGAAATGCAATTCAATATAGTCCGCAACTGGACGGGAGAATCCACCGAAGAAGTTTTCTATGACTTATGCGACGAATACGGTTTGCTAGTCTGGAACGATTTCTGGATCACAACCGATGATACGGTCGAACCGAACGATCAAGCCTTATTCTTGCGAAATGCTGCCGACGTGGTGCGCCGTTTCCGAAATCATCCTTCCATTGCGATTTGGTGTCCTCGCAATGAAGGTTTTGCACCCAAAGGACTGAGTGAACAATTGACCGAATTGTTGGCCAAAGAAGATCCGACCCGACACTATCATGGGCAATCGCGTTTTCTGAATATGGGAACGAGCGGACCTTGGGGATTTTTTGAAGACCTTTCGCTCTATTATACGCAAAAAGCCAAAGGATTCGACACCGAAATGGGAAGCTTTGCCATTCCTACGGCTTCTACCATCCGAAAATTCATCGCTCCTGAAGATCAGTGGCCGATAAACGATGTGTGGGCTTATCACGATTTGCATCATACCACCCAGAATTTTGAAGGGTTTATGAAAGCGGTGAACCGATACGGTGAACCGAAAAGTATGGAAGATTTTGCGACCCAATCGCAATGGCTTACGTACGACAGTTGGCGGAGCATGCTGGAAGCATGGAACAGCCGGATGTGGGACAATACGACTGGTTTGATTTTATGGATGAGCCATCCAGCATGGCCCAGTATGATTTGGCAAACCTACACATACGATTATGAAACTCCCGGCTCTTATTTCGGCGCTAAAAAAGCCTGCGAACCCCTTCACGTTCAAATGAATCTTCCTGAAAATGATATTGTGGTCGTAAATGTGGGACGCTATGATTACGAACAGTTGCAGGTATCGGTCTCCTGTTTCGATTGGGTAGGGAAGGAATTGGAAAAACAAATCCGTCTTGTAGACGCTCCCTGTAATTCCGTAGCCCCTTGTTTCCTGTCGGTAAACGAAACAAATAAGCCGGAACTTTTCTTGGTACGTCTGGTTTTGACCGATAGGAAAGGCCGGACTCTTTCGATTAATGATTATTGGAAAGCCGCAAACAAAGCTGCTTACAGACAATTCGACCGAATGAAAAACGCTTCTCTTGATATCCGGCAACAGCGCAAAGGCGATCGCTGGCTGGTGGAAATTCAGAACCGCTCAAATCGAATCGCCCCTTATATCAAACTCAATGCTGTGGACAAAACTACTCGCGGCATTCTTCTTCCCGCTTATTTTTCCGACGGTTATTTCAACTTGTTGCCCGGAGAAAAAAGAATCATCGAATGCATGGTTGACAAGGAATTGATGGACAATTGTAAAATAGAAATACTATGAATGTAAAAAAAGCGCTCTGCGCTTTTTTTACATTCATAGGCGTGCGAAAACTCATAACATCGTTTCGTGAACAAAATATTTCTTAACCTGAAGGCGCTACAGGGTTAATCATAAACGAAAATGAAGTTTTATATCCGGATTTTTCGTTCCTTAAGCGGAAACGAAGGCGAAAGAAAGTGCGTAAAAAAGGCATTTGATAGGTTTATTCCTTTTTGTTATGTACCTTTGTATGAACTTTTGCGGGATCAAGTATGACAATTTGTATGTATTTTTCGATTTGGCATATTATTTGACCGACATAAAAGAGGAAATTCAAGATTGATATTTGGATTATATATAATAGAGGTAAAAAGATGAAAAAAAACTTTTCAAACAGAGTAAAAGAAATTCTGAAATTAAGCAGAGAAGAAGCAGGACGATTACACAATGCCAATGTGGGAATCGAACATATTTTGCTGGGAATGTTGCGTGATTCAGGAAACTCTGCACTCTCCATTTTTCAACATTTAGGAATAGATTCCAGAGGATTGAAGTTGGCTTTAGATAACGAAATGTATGAAGAAGGCAATTATATTTCAGAAACTCAAATTACCATAGATAAAAGCGTTGAAAATTTATTAAGGTTGAGTTTATTGGAGTCTATTAATCTGAACAGTTCGGAAACGGGTGCGGAACATCTGCTTCTGGCCATTTTAAAAAGCAACGATTCTTTGGCATTTCGTATTTTGAGACAATACGATGTGGATTACAAAAGAGTATATGACCTCATTCTTGAAAGCCATGGAAGTGAAAAACGGTCATTTGCTCCCCAAATGGGCGCTGAATTTGGCAGCGATGAAGAAGACGAAGAGGACGATCAATTTTCAAGCGCACGAAAAAAAGATTTTTCCAGAAATAATCCGGGATCGAAAACCAGCGATACTCCAGTAATTGACAGCTTTGGAATCGATTTGACGAAGGCGGCTGAAGAAAACCGCTTGGATCCGATTGTCGGCAGAGAGAAAGAAATCGAACGCTTGGCACAAATTCTCAGCCGGAGGAAAAAAAATAATCCGGTGCTGATCGGCGAACCGGGCGTGGGTAAATCTGCCATTGTGGAAGGTTTGGCGTCCCGTATTGTGCAACGGAAAGTGGCGCGGATATTGTTCGACAAACGAGTAGTCAACTTGGATATGGCTGCAGTAGTGGCTGGTACCAAATACAGGGGACAATTTGAAGAGAGAATCAAAGCCATTTTGAACGAACTTTCGAAGAATCCGAATATTATCCTTTTTATTGATGAAATTCATACCATTGTCGGGGCGGGAGGCGCTACCGGATCGATGGACGCCGCGAATATGTTGAAACCGGCTTTGGCGCGAGGAGAAATCCAGTGCATCGGCGCTACTACTTTGGATGAGTACCGGAAAAACATTGAAAAAGACGGCGCTTTGGAACGGCGCTTTCAAAAAATAATGGTCGATCCAACTACGCCTGAAGAAACGCGGCAGATTTTGATTAATATCAAACCGAAATATGAAGACCATCACAATGTTATTTACACGAATGAAGCAATCGAGATGTGTGTGAAATTGACAGATCGTTACATCAGCGACCGCAATTTTCCGGATAAGGCTATCGACGCGATGGATGAAGCAGGTTCAAGAACGCATATTTCTAACATTGTGGTGCCAAAGGTCATCGAAGAGTTGGAAGCGCAAATAGAAGAAACTAAACAAAGCAAACTGCAGGCTGTTAAGTCGCAGAATTTTGAATTAGCCGCAAGTTTCCGTGACCGGGAGCGACAATTGGTGTTTCGGTTAGAAGCTTCTCAAAAACGCTGGAAAGAAGAATTGCAAGAAAACAGACAGATCGTAGACGGCGATAAAGTAGCGGAAGTGGTCGCGATGATATCGGGCGTTCCGGTACAACGAATAGCGCAAGCAGAAAATCAGAAGTTGAAAGAAATGGACGCGATTCTTAAATCCAATGTGATAGGTCAGGATGAAGCTGTTCAGAAGATTGTCAAAGCGATTCAACGCAACCGCGTAGGCTTGAAAGATCCCAATAAACCGATTGGAACGTTTATGTTTTTAGGTCCGACGGGAGTAGGGAAAACACATCTGGCTAAAAAATTAGCCGAATACCTTTTCGACTCGGCTGACGCTTTGATCCGCATAGATATGTCGGAATACATGGAGAAATTTACCGTTTCGCGCTTGATCGGAGCGCCTCCGGGATACGTAGGTTACGAAGAAGGCGGGCAATTGACCGAAAAAGTGCGCCGGAAACCGTATTCGGTAGTTTTGTTGGATGAAATAGAAAAAGCTCATCCAGACGTTTTTAACTTACTGTTGCAAGTAATGGACGAAGGCCGCCTGACAGATAGTCTGGGACGGAAAATTGATTTCAAGAATACAATAGTGATCATGACGTCGAATGTGGGTACGCGGCAGTTGAAGGAATTTGGAAGAGGCATCGGATTCAACACCCACATTGTGGCCGGCGACGATAAGGAATTTTCGCGCGGAGTGATTCAAAAAGCGTTGAACAAGGCTTTTGCTCCTGAATTCCTGAATCGCGTGGACGACATCATCATGTTTGATCCGTTGGATAAGGAAGCTATTTATCAAATTATCGACATCGAATTGAAAGGTTTTTACAAACGTCTCGACAATCTGGGATATAAATTGAGCATTACCGATCAAGCCAAAGAATTTATTGCCTCGAAGGGATACGATATTCAATTCGGCGCCCGGCCTTTGAAACGAGCGATCCAAAAATATCTGGAAGATGAATTGGCCGAAAAGATTATCAAATCCGAAGTGCAGGAAGGAGATAAAATAGTGGTGGATTTTGATGCGGAAAAACAGAAAATTACCACCCATGTGTCATCCAATGTGAATGTTATAAAGTAATTAGTTATATGAGTACAAATAAACAAACGGGTCAAATAGGGGTAACGACCGAAAACATCTTCCCTGTTATCAAAAAATTTTTATACAGTGATCATGAAATTTTTCTTCGTGAACTAATCTCCAATGCAGTCGATGCTACGCAGAAATTGAAAACCTTGGCGTCGGTGGGAGAATTTACGGGTGAAGTTGGCCTTTTGACTATTCAGGTAAGTGTTAACGAAAAGAAAAAAACATTGACCATATCCGATCGCGGAATTGGTTTAACAGCCGAAGAAATAGATAAATACATCAACCAGATTGCATTTTCCAGCGCCACCGACTTTCTCGATAAATACAAAGACAATGCCAATGCGCTGATCGGTCATTTTGGATTGGGTTTTTATTCGGCTTTCATGGTTTCCAAAAAGGTGGAAATTGTGACTAAATCATGGCACGAAAACGAACCGGCCATGAAATGGGAATGCGACGGTTCGCCCGAATACACTTTGACAGAAACGAAAAAAGAAGATCGTGGAACAGATATTATCCTTTATTTGGACGACGAAAGCAAAGAATTTCTCGAAAAGCAGAGGATCGAGTCTTTATTGAAAAAATATTGTCGTTTCTTACCGATTCCAATTGCTTTTGGAAAGAAAACAGAATGGAAAGATGGGAAATCAGTCGAAACCGACGAAGACAATATCATCAACGATACCCATCCCTTATGGACGCGTAAACCTTCGGAACTCAATCCGGAAGATTATATCCAATTTTATAAAGAACTTTATCCTTTCAGTGAAGATCCTTTGTTCTGGATTCATCTCAATGTCGATTATCCGTTCAATCTGACAGGCATTCTCTACTTCCCCAAAGTGAAGAACGGCATTGATTTGCAGAAAAACAAAATCCAATTGTATTGCAACCAAGTATATGTGACGGACTCGGTAGAAGGTATTGTTCCGGAATTTTTGACTTTGCTTCACGGCGTAATTGATTCGCCGGATATTCCATTGAACGTTTCCCGTTCGTATTTGCAGTCGGACAGCAATGTGAAGAAAATTTCCACTTATATTACAAAAAAAGTAGCCGACCGCTTGGAGGAAATATTCAAAAATGATCGTCCTCAGTTTGAAGAAAAATGGAATAGCCTCAAAATTTTTATTGAATACGGAATGATCACCGATGAAAAATTCTCCGAACGGGCGCTCAAATTTGTTTTACTGGAAAACGTAGACAAGAAATTCTTTACCTTGGATGAATATAAAATCTTGGTAGCGAATGATCAAACGGATAAAGAGGGTACAATCGTTTATTTGTATTCCACAAACAAAGAAGAACAATATGTTTACATCAAGAAAGCCAAAGAAAGGGGATACGATGTCTTGCTGATGGACGGTCAGTTGGACAACCATTTCATGAATACGATGGAGCAGAAATTGGATAAAACCCATTTTGTCCGCGTAGACGCTGACGTAATCGATAATTTAATTAAGAAAAAAGATTCCCAAGAAGTTAAATTGACGGAGGAAGAACGAAATGCTTGGGTCGAACTATTCAAATCGGCTATTCCTCCAATGGAAAAAACCGATTTTGTGATTGGATTCGAACACTTGGGAGAAAAAGGAAATCCGGTAACTATCAGCCAAAATGAATTCATGCGGCGGATGAAAGAAATGGCAGATATGCAACCGGGCATGAATTTCTATGGCGATCTGCCCGTTTCTTACACGATGACCATTAATTTGGATGCGCCGGCCGTAAAGAAAATAGAAATCGGCAATGAAAATTCTAAATTTACCGTAAATCAATTAGTAGATTTAGCTTTACTGTCCAATGGACTATTAAAAGGAGAAGCTTTGAGTAAATTTATCGAACGCAGCATCGAATGCATATAAAATAAACGCATTTCCTGCGAATAGAAAAATTGTCTGAAAAATAAACAGACTTCATTTTTTTGAGCAAGTGTGGCTCATAATGCAAGTAAAAAAGTTTATTTTTCAGACAATTTTTATTTTTATGGGTAATTACTTCCATTTTTTGTTCCTCTTTTTTTTTATTTCTCCAATTATGACAAATTAATTATTTCTTTAATTTTTTTTGTCAGATTTATTTTTTTCTTAAATTTTTTATAACTATTTTTGATGCTCGAATCTTCATTAGTTCTGAATTAAGGAAGAGGAGAGTCTATATATTGTACAACACTCAAAAATTATGGATAAAAAATTAAATGAATTACTGGCAGCAAAGGTAGCTGAAAATATTCCTCAGAATATTAAGACGATTGATTATCTAATGGAAGCATTGGAAATCAGTCGCGAATCGGCATACCGAAGGATGAGAGGAGAAATACCTTTCACATTTAATGAAATAGCTACATTGTCCCTTAACTTGGGCTTCACTGTAGATGAAATCATAGGCTCACACAAAAAGGATCGCATTTTTTTTGATCTAAAGGCAGACAGTTCGAGTGATCCGGATAAAAGTTTTTTAGCAATGATTCAGGATTACTATGACTATGTAGATGGCATCAGCAAATTTCGGGACGGAGAAATATTGGTCACCCTCAATCGGATCAGCGTATTTTTATTGATCAAATTTGATACCCTTTTCAAATTTTTCTATTATAAATGGATTCATCAAACATACAATATTCCGATATACAGCTCTTTCAGTGAAATGACGATTCCTCCTGAAATAATAGCTATGCGGCAACAATTAAAATTGAGGTCGGATGCTTTGAGTAACGTCAGTTTTATCTTAGACCGAGATCTATTTTTGCCTACGGTGAGAGAAATTCAATATTATTATAACCGGAGGCTGTTATCGAATGAAGATGTTCAGGATATGAAAGAGGAATTAATAAAGTTACTCTATTATATCGAAAGAACGTTGCAAAGGGGACGTAATGAAAACGGATATGAGTACTATTTTTATGTTTCGGCGCTGAATATAGAAACGAATACGACTTACGCCTCTTTTGGCGATAATTACGCTTCCAAATTTTGGGTGTATTCGTTGCATGCAGTAGTCATTAAAAATCAGGAAATTTGCAAGATGCACAAGAAATGGCTCGAATCGATGAAAAAATCATCCGTATTAGTCACTCAGTCGAATGAGATGCTCCAGGAAGAGTTCATAAAAAGACAGGAAGGGCACATCAAAGAGCTCGCCATACTTTTGCAAAACAGTGAAAGAAGTAATGAAATATAAATTTTTGGTCTTTTCAAGGAGGAGGTAGTCATCCCATACGGGATGCCATACTCCTCAAAAATGTGCACTCCTGTTATCCGGACAATTCACCCCTTTATTTTATCAAAAAATTGTTTTTTCAATAGAACTTGTCCTCAAAATAACGGGAGTGCAGCTTTTTGAGCGTCTCGAATCCCCAATCGATTAAATAGAAAGGGTATGCAATAAATTCAATAAATCGCGGTTGATAGGTTTGTCGTTCTTAATTGCTTTAGAAAAAGGAACATACACGATAGCGTCATTTTGAATGCCGATCATAACATTCCGTTGATCTTCCATTAAAGCGTCGATTGCCGCGGCGCCCATTCGGCTGGCCAATATACGGTCGGTAGCAGAAGGCGATCCTCCCCGCTGAACATGTCCAAGAATCGTTACGCGAACGTCGTATTGAGGATATTTCTTTTTGACGCGATCGGCCATTCCCATAGCTCCGCCCGTAACATCGCTTTCCGCAACTAAAACAATGCTGCTGTTCTTCGTTTTCCGAAACCCCTGTTCAATCAATTCTTCCAGTTGGTCGACCTCCGTCCATATCTCAGGAATGATAGCCGCTTCGGCGCCTGAAGCAATGGCTCCATTTAATGCCAGGAAACCGGCGTCGCGCCCCATTACTTCAATAAAGAACAAACGTTCGTGAGAAGTTGCCGTATCCCGTATTTTATCGACCGCTTCTATGATCGTATTCAATGCCGTATCGTAACCAATGGTGATATCTGTTCCATACAAATCGTTGTCGATCGTTCCCGGTACCCCTACAATAGGAAAATTATATTCTTGGGCAAAAATGCGGGCGCCGCTTAATGAGCCGTCGCCCCCAATAACCACCAAAGCGTCAATCCCCTCTTTTTGTATTGTTTCGTATGCTTTTTGCCGTCCTTCCGGTTCGCGGAATTCTGCACAACGAGCAGTCTTGAGGATCGTTCCTCCTTGCTGGATAATATTGCTAACGTTATTTGTTTTGAATGGGGTTATTTCATCTGTCAGTAATCCCTGATAACCTCTGTAAATTCCTTTTACCTCTAAACCATTGTAAATAGCGGCTCTTGTGACCGCGCGAATGGCGGCGTTCATACCCGGAGCATCTCCTCCGGACGTGAGAATGCCCACACATTTAATATTTGCCATATAATCTTAATTTTAGTATTAAAACCGCACAAAAGTACGATTTCTTTTGGAATATCTGAAATATTGCCTTTGTTTCTTTTTTAGCGGCTGTTTTTTTCGGCGGCAGGCGATAATTTTATTCATCGTATTTTAAACTTTTTCTTAACCATCCTTCTTTTTAGTTGTTTTATTAAATCAAATTAACTATCTTTGCGATATAATGTGTCGTAAAGATGAAATTATCTATAGTTTTTTGTGCAATTTACTTTTTGTTTATAAGTCTGAATATTGGAGCCCAATCGTCGGACGATATGCGCAAGCTGTACATGCAAGGACAATATGCTGAAGTTTTACCGTCGTTGGAAAAAGCGGTCAAATTGTCGCCCAAAAATGCCTTATATAATCTATGGTATGGAAATAGTTTGCTTGAGACGGGAAACCCGGAACAAGCGCGAGCTTATTTAACATTTGCCGCTTCCAAAAAGATAACGAATGCTTATCAAGCGTTGGGGAAAATGCATTATCTGCTTTATGAATTTGAGCGTTCGGCCAAAGCTTATTCCGAATATCGGAAATTGTTGGAACAAGAAAAGAAGCAGGCGGAAGCCGATAAAATCCTTCCATTGATTCAATGTTCCGAACGGGCGGCACGAATGCTTTCTCATTGCGAGGATATTCAGATCATCGACAGTCTGGTGGTGGATAAGCAATCTTTTCTGGATGCCTACTTTTTGAGTAACGAAAGCGGCCGTCTGGAAAAAAAAGGAGATACTGTCGTTTACGAAAATCCCTTGAGAAACAAACGGTATTATGCTGAAAAAACGGAGGAGGGCGTTTACCGCATTTTTTCTGAAATAAAGTTGCAAACGGAGTGGGGTGATAATAAAAAATTGGAACTAAGCTCCGATGCCTCTGAAAATCAAAATTATCCCTTTGTTTTGCAAGATGGTTTGACGATTTACTATGCTTCGACTGGAAGTAATTCGATAGGAGGATACGATCTGTTTATTACCCGTTACAATACGAGTAATAGTACCTGTCTAACGCCCAGTCAATTGGGCATGCCTTTCAATTCCGTTGGCAACGATTATATGATGGCGATTGATGAAATCAACCGCATCGGTTTTTTTGCTACCGACCGTTTTCAACCGGAGGGGAAAGTGATTGTTTATACTTTTATTCCGAATGAAGACATCATTACGCTCAATGCCGATGATGAAAAACAATTGATTTCCCGCGCTAAAATAGTTTCTATCCACGACACGTGGAAGCCGTCTGAAAATTATAGCGAATACCTGACGCGAATCAAGGACAGTCGCGAAAAAGAAGAATCAAAAACAGCAAACGACTTTTTCTTTGTAATTGACGATAACACCGTTTATCATACATACGATAATTTTAAAAGCGAGACCGCACGGCAAGCATTTATGAAATTGACCGAGTTGAAAGAATCCATTCAGCAGTTGGAAACTGAATTAGAACGCTTGCGTTCGGAATATGCTCTTGCCAATGATATGCGGAAAGGCGAACTGAGGCCGGATATCTTGTCGAAAGAAGGACAACTGTACGATTTATCCGTTCAGTCTGATCAAACCGTTCGGGATGTTCGCAATCAGGAAATAAAACAATTAAAACAATTATGATTATGGACATATTGGTTGTGGTGGTTCTTTGCGTTTTAGGAATTATTATGATTTTGGTAGAAATATTCCTGATACCCGGCGTGACCTTTATGGCAATTATAGGCAGCTTGTTTTCTATAGGAGGAATTTATTATGCATTCAGTCATTTAGGAGCGAGGGGTGGAACGGTAGCACTGGTATCGACCGTTTTGCTTATTGCTATTGCTTTTATTTTTCTGATAAAATCCAAAGCGCTGGATTCCATTGCTTTGAAAACAAATATCGATTCTACGGTTACCTCTGGCAATACAATTCAAGTGAAAGAAGGAGAAGAGGGCGTCACGCTTTCTCGTTTGAATCCGATTGGGAAAGTATTAGTCAACCAGATAACAATGGAAGGAAAATCTTTGGGCGATTATATTGATGAAGATACCGAGATCGTAGTTGTCAAAGTAACGCCAACACAATTAATTGTAAAAACTAAATAATTTGTACATTAAAATTTAATTTTATGGGCTCAAGTGTAAGTGTATTTCTTTGGATTGTTCTCGTGATAGCGGCCTTTATTGTGCTGTCTATATTTTTCTATTATGTGCCTTTTGTATTATGGATTACAGCCAAGGCCTCAGGTGTGAATATATCCTTGATTCAACTCTTTCTGATGCGGTTGAGGAAAGTTCCCCCCCCTGTGATTGTGGGCGCCATGATCGAAGCTCACAAGGCTGGTTTGAAAACGATAACCCGTGATCAGTTGGAAGCGCATTATTTGGCCGGCGGTCATGTAGAGCGAGTTGTACATGCTTTGGTATCGGCTGAAAAAGCCAATATTGATTTATCATTTCAGATGGCTACCGCTATTGATTTGGCGGGCCGCGATGTTTTTCAAGCCGTTCAAATGTCTGTAAATCCTAAAGTGATAGATACCCCTCCTATTGCGGCTGTAGCAAAGAATGGTATCCAGCTTTTGGTAAAAGCGCGCATCACGGTTCGTGCCAACATCAAACAATTGGTTGGCGGCGCCGGCGAAGAAACCGTTATTGCGCGGGTAGGCGAAGGGATCATAGCCTCTATCGGCGCTTCGGAAACGCATAAAGAAGTGTTGGAAACGCCCGACAGTATTTCCAAAGTGGTTTTGAAAAAAGGCTTGGATGCAGGTACGGCCTTTGAAATTTTATCTATCGATATTGCAGATATAGATATAGGTAAAAACATCGGGGCCGAATTGCAGATGGATCAAGCTCAGGCTGATAAGAATATAGCTCAAGCAAAAGCCGAAGAACGCCGAGCGATGGCGGTTGCTTCTGAGCAAGAAATGAAAGCCAAAGCGCAGGAAGCACGCGCCAAAGTGATTGAGGCGGAAGCCGAAATACCAAAGGCAATGGCCGAAGCATTCCGCACGGGTAATTTGGGTATTATGGATTATTATAAAATGAAAAATATCCAAGCCGATACGGACATGCGCGAAAACATTGCCAAACCTCAAAAACCGGCTAAATAATGTTGTAAAATAAGATCCCGGCTGGTTTTGACTGGTCGGGATAAAAATATAGATTTATCTATGAGAGTCATTTCAGCAGACCAGCTACCTGTTAATGAGGATGGTTCGATTTTTCATCTTCACTTGCGTCCAGATCAGTTAGCGGACAAAGTAATCATGATGGGCGATCCGGAGCGGACGCCGTTGGTTGCTTTCCATTTCGACAGCGTGGAGTTTGACAGGCAAAGCAGAGAATTCAGAGTAATCACAGGGACATACAAAGGAAAACGGATTACGGTTTTGTCGCATGGAATTGGTTGCGACAACATTGATATTGTGATGACCGAATTGGATGCTTTGGCGAATATTGATCTCGAAACTCGAAAAGTAAAGGACGATTTTCGCCGCTTAACCTTAGTTCGGATTGGGACTTCCGGCGGATTGCAACCGTTTTGTCCCATCGGCTCGTATGTCGTTTCGGAAATTTCTATGGGAATGGACGGATTGATTTTCTTTTACGAAGGAGGCGAAAGCATCGCCAACGAAGAATTATCCCGTCAGTTTGCGGAACACACTCAATGGAACGGCTTATTGGCGAAGCCTTATTTTGTTCCTTCCGATCGGGAATTGGTAGAGCGTATCGGTTACGATATGGCGAAAGGCATCACCATTTCTGCGAGCGGATTTTATGGCCCGCAAGGGCGGCATGTCCGATTGGGATTGAGCTGTCCGAATGTGAATCAACAGATCGAATCGTTTGATTACAAAGGATTGAAAATAACAAATTACGAAATGGAAAGTGCGGCTTTGGCGGGATTGGCCAGTCTGATGGGGCACCGGGCATTGACCATCTGCGTGATTATTGCAGGACGTTATTCGGGCCAAATGAATACCGACTACAAGGGATCGTTTGACGATTTGATCCAAAAAGTGTTGGATCGAATCTAAGAATCGGAACACATTGAACAAATAGAAATATAATTAACTATGACGCATTTTTCATTCAACGGTTTGGTAGAAAGCAGCGACTGGTTGCTTTTTCGTTCCATTATTTGCATTGCAGCCGGAGTGTTGATGATTATTTTTCCCGACACATTTCTTAAGACGGCTGTCGTCGCCATTGGCATTTTACTTGCTTTGTATGGCGTAATGGCCTTTCTCAATTCCTATAAAAAAACGGATAAAGACGCAACTACGCACGCAATCCTTGTCAGCGGAATCGTCTCTTTAGTTCTGGGAGTTGTTTTGATATTGTCGCCGGCTTTTTTTATGCAGGCATTTATTGCCACTTTAGGCGTTTTGCTTATTGGATTAGCTGTTTTACAGCTATTTGAAATTAACCTTTTGCGCCAGCATGCCCCCAAGACTTCTGCTTTTAACTATTTAAGCCCTCTGTTGTTGATGGCTTGCGGTTTGATGGTTGTTGTCAATCCTCAGCGCATTGCCAATGTAATCCTCATCGTTTGCGCTACCGGAATTATTTATTCGGGACTTTCCGATTTCATTTATGTTCTCCGGATCAAAAAAGCGTCAAAGACATTTACAGAAAGAGAGGCCATTGAAGAAGCGCAAATAGTAGACGAAGAATATGAATAACGACACGATTTGCGCCATCGCCACGCCGCCGGGGCAAGGCGCCATCGCCACGATCCGCATATCGGGCGGCGAGGCTTTGCCGGTTTGCGATCAAGTGCTGATTACAAAAGAAAATCGATTGCCTTCGCTGCAAAAATCCCAAACCGTATCTTTTGGAAGGATTACGGATAGGGGAAAAACTATATTGGACGAAGTATTGACGATTGTTTTTCGCGCTCCGCATTCCTATACGGGCGAAGATGTTGTGGAAATATCCTGTCATGGTTCGACCTATATTCAGCAGGAGATACTGAAACTTTTAATAGAAAACGGTTGCCGTCTGGCTCGCCCGGGTGAATTTACTCAACGAGCTTTTTTGAACGGGAAAATGGATTTATCGCAAGCCGAAGCGGTCGCCGATGTCATAGCTTCGTCTTCGGAAGCCTCTCATCGCTTGGCGATGAATCAGATGCGGGGAGGATTCAGCAAGGAATTAGAATATCTCCGGTCGCAATTGTTGCACTTTGTTTCTCTGATTGAACTGGAATTGGACTTTGGCGAAGAAGAGGTTGAATTTGCCGATCGCAGTCAACTGATTCATTTGGCCGACAACCTCCAACGGATGATTGCTCGGCTGGCACATTCGTTCAGCGTGGGAAATGTTTTGAAAAACGGCGTTCCGGTCGTTATCGTCGGCGAAACGAATGCCGGTAAATCGACCTTGCTCAATTTGCTGCTGAACGAAGAAAAAGCCATTGTTTCTGAAATTCACGGCACGACTCGCGATGCGATTGAAGACGTTGTCAACATTCAAGGAGTAACGTTCCGCTTCATTGATACGGCAGGCATTCGAAGCACGAACGATGAAGTAGAAAAAATAGGAATTAACCGAACTTTCCGAAAAATTGATCAAGCGTCCATCATTATCTGGATGATCGACACCACCCATTTTAATACAGAGATCGAGTATATTGCCGACAAAATTGTTCCAAGAACCAAAAATAAAAAATTGATTATTGTTTTCAACAAAATCGATAAAATCAGCCAAGAAGAACAACAGATACTGGAAGATGAATTTTTACCGCAAGTTCCGGCAGAACGCATCTATCTGTCCGCTAAATACAAAAAAAATACCGAACGGTTGGAAAAGGCTTTGCTGAAAGCCGCCAACTTGCCCGAATTGACTGCCGATGATTTGATTGTCTCCAACTTACGCCATTACGAAGCCTTAACCAAATCCCTCTATTCGATCGAACGGGTAATAGACGGCTTGAAAACCAATCTCTCCGGCGATTTCATCGCACAAGACATTCGCGAATGTATGCACTATCTGGGAGAAATTACCGGCGAAATTACGACCGATGAGGTGCTGGAAAATATTTTTGGAAAGTTTTGCATCGGAAAATAAACCACGAAAACAACAATAAATCATATGCAAATAAATCACTAAATATCATCGAATTAAATAAATTTTGCTGATATTTTTTTATCGTTATCTATTGTTTTATATTGATATTTTGCTTATTTTTGTACCACGATAGTAGAAGTGTAAAAAATTAAATCCAATGTTATGTAGTAATTTTACAAAAGTTGACAAATACGCGCAAAGATTGACAAGAAATAAATACAAACGATACCGATATTAAGGTAAAAAATGGCAGAAAAAATACAATTTGAATTTGCGTGTAAAACCTGCGGAAAACTTTTACCGCATACACAAGCACTACAAAATATTGTAGCCCGAATTGTGCAAAGCGAGGATATAAAATCGCAAACCGAAAAGAACGCTTACGCTTGGAAAGCGAAGAAATCCAAGAGCATAACCGTCAAAACCTGCCTTTGTAAGAAAATTTATCACTCGCCGATGCTGCCGCTTTACTTAGCGTTTCACGCCCTATGCTATACAAATTACTTGAAGATAGAAAGATAGAATTACTACGCATTAGCAAACGCACCATAAGAGTAAAAAAGTCCGATTTATTAAATTTATACCAAAACACACCCGAAAAACTAACCCTAATTAACACCTCCATTCCACAAATCAACAAAGTACAAGAAGAATATATCACGGTAGCCGAAGCCCTTAAACAATTCAAAATCTCAATGACTTGGTTTTACCGCAAAACCAAAGAGAAAGAAATTACCCCTATCATAATAAAAGGCACAGCACACTATTCCTTAAAACCACTACAAAAACTATTTGCCAAAAAGCAATATGCCGATATTGCCGAATGGTACACCGTTTCCGAAATAGTCGAAAAATTTGGAGTTTCAAGGCAATATGTTTACGAATACACAAGCGACCACAAAATGC
>WRFY01000120.1 GCA_009783445.1 Candidatus Azobacteroides sp.
ATTGATAGATTCCGGCTGGGTAATAGGTATCCTGGTAAAGGTGCACAAACTCTTCAGCAAAGCTGTATGAAATAGAAGCTTCCGTTTTAAATATCAACGCTTTCGTTAGAGGATTAAATCCCCCTTCCGTGCTGTTCGCATCTATTTTCACATCCGAAAAAGCATTCTTTTTACTCACGATATAGTCATACAGGCAGGTATATCCGTATAGAGGCAACAAATCGGCTACCGTTTGATTGAGGATCTTCATCCCACTGGTACTTAAGTGGAACTGTTTGACAATACCTTTTACTTGAGTGGATGGAGGCGTGGTACTGGCAGTGGAAGTACTTCCGCCGCTGGAGCTTGTGCTGCCGCTTGAGTCTGAACCGCCTCCGTTGCCGCCGGATTTACAGGCGTTGGAGTATAAGTAGCGTTCGGATCATTGTATGAAGGAACAATATAGATCGGAAAGCCGGGATAGTTTCCTCCTCCCCCGCCGCTCGCCGTAATGACGACTTCGGGCAACATGCCTCCGTCCATTTCGCCGGCACGCAAAGCGCTTGCCTTTCCCTGGATCAAACTGTAGCCCGCCAGCAATTCTTTCATTTTATCCGCTTCCTTTTGCAATTTTTCCTCATTGTCCCAGACTCCGAAAAAAGAGCCGAAATCGATCAATTGTCCATTTTGGTAACGATCTACCCGCAAAGGAGCCGTCGATAAAGGCAGAGAATAAATGATTCGTCCCGAAAAATTCCCGTAATCGCCGTAGTTGGGAAAATCCATCGCGCCGACTTCCTTTCGAGACAAAACATAATCATGGTCGGGAATAATCGTGACTAAATAAACTCCTAAATGGTTTGTATTCAGATCTTTTACCACTACTAATTTTTGCCGCAGAAGCGTTTCAACCCTTTCTCCTTCTTGGGTTTCATCCGCCCACGCGGATACCATGAATGAATAATCGGTTACAATCGGAACATCTACCGCTGCCATGCTGTCCCGCCCGCTGACTACGGCCTTGTTCCATTGCGGAGTAAAGTTGCTTGCAAAACCGAGCGCCTCATTCTTGTCCAAGACGTTTCCGATTTGCATCATTTGTTCTTCAAAAAAGGCTTTCGCCTCTCCTTTTGTTATAGTCTCGGAGGACATTTCGTTTTCGGTTCCTAGTCCGTCGTCCTCGCTGCAAGTATAGAACATTCCTACTTGCAATGCCGCCCATAGCATACAAAAATACTTTTTTCTTTTCATTGTCATAGCTCATTCGAGTTAATATTTTCTTTCTCTTTAAAAACAATCATTCATTTTCATCTCATTCTTTCTTCTATAGCGCTATTTCTTAGTTTAAAATGAAAATTAATGCAAAATTAATGGTCTGAAATGACATCTCAAAGAAAAAATTAAAAATTTATTGTACTTTTTGAAATATTCTTCGGATAGGGGTCTATTATTTTGATTTTGATTTTGTATTGCAAGAATGCCTTTTCAAGGGCATTCGCTTCCTGTAGAGTAAGCATTGTAAAAGAATATAGAAAAAACAGAACTACTGTTTCACGCCTCTGATATCGTTGAATTCCAATAGAAATTTTTTAAAATCCTGAAAATCCCTACTTAATTCGACGGTTTGTTTCTTACCGGCCATGAACGCTTGCAAACGGGAAGGAATGTCGACAGGCTTTCCGGTAATTTCTTCTACCGTATCTTTGAACTTGGCAGGATGCGCCGTTTCTAAAAATAAACCTGTTTCATTGGCACGGAGACCATACAATAAAGCCGCATAGGCGCAGGCCCCGTGCGGGTCGAGTAAATAACCTGTTTGTTGATCGCAAGTTTGAATGGTTTTGCGAATGGATTCATCGTCGCAAGAGAATCCTGATATGATTTGCGTGACGGCTGCATGGTCGTGGTGGTATAGGTCTAATATCCGGTCGAAATTACTGGGCGCGCCGACATCCATGGCATTGGCTAAGGTTTGAATCGCTGGTCGAGGATGGTAAACGCCTGTAAGCAAGTAGTGAAGGAAAACATCGTTCTGGTTGTTGGCCGCGATAAATCGCTGGATGGGCAAGCCCATTTGGCGGGCAACTAAACCGGCCGTAATGTTGCCGAAATTACCGCTGGGAACGCAACATACGATATTCCCCTCGATTCCCTGTTTTCTAAGCTGAGCATACGCATAAAAATAATAAAAAGCTTGCGGGAGAAAGCGGGCTACGTTGATGGAATTGGCGGAGGTGAGCCTCAATTGGTCGTTTAGTTCAACGTCCAGAAAAGCGGATTTGACTAACGACTGGCAATCGTCGAACGTCCCGTCTACTTCCAGCGCCGTAATATTTTGTCCCAAAGTGGTGAATTGACATTCCTGTATGGCGCTCACTTTTCCTTTAGGGTACAATACATATACATGAATTCCTTCCACGCCCAAAAACCCATTGGCAACGGCGCTTCCCGTGTCTCCCGAAGTGGCTACCAACACATGAACCTGTTTGATTCCCTTCTGTTGAATGAAATATTTCAGTAATCGGGCCATAAATCGGGCGCCGACGTCTTTGAAAGCCAAAGTAGGCCCGTGAAACAATTCCAAGGCGTAAATAGATTCCGATACGCGGACTACTGGAGCGTCGAAATTCAACGTTTCGTTCACAATATCTCGCAAATTTACGGCATCGAGGTCTTCTCCGAAGAAAGCGGACGCCACCTCATAAGCGATTTCCTGAAACGAAAAGCGGGTAATGTTTTCGTAAAAAGAAGCAGGCAACAGCTTGATGCTTTCAGGCATATAAAGTCCTTTATCGGGGGCTAATCCCTTAATGACCGCTTCTTGCAGATCTACTTCTGGAGCTTGTTTATTTGTACTATAATATTTCATTCCGAATGATTGCTATGGCTGAAAACGTTGCTCGTAGAACTTTTTTGTTTGTTCTTCACATTCCGTTGAAGCATTTTTTCCTGTTCCTTGAATATTTCGCGCAACCATCAGCGCTTGATTTTTGAAACGCGGAAACATCCCCGTTTCGTTTTCGAGGCATATTTCCAATGCTTTTTTGTAAACTTTATTGGCGTAAAAATGCTGCTCGCAATCGCAACACAATCCTCCCAGATTGATCAGATAATTAATCTTTCGTTCCACATTTTTACAGCACAATATGGCTCTCATGTATTCATCAACAGCGACTGCATACTTGTCGTCTGGAGTAGCGCTTTTGCGCATTTTCTTTGTTTCCATACTTAAATAGTTTAAATTGAAGGTTAAAACCACTTAAGACGGAGTCTCAATAAAAAAGACACACATCTTACATCGTCTTATGTGATAGTAAGTATGGTGCCCTTTTTTAGTGACGCACAAAGGTAAAAAACTTTTTTATATTTTCATACTTTTTTATATTTTTGTTTTCAATATTTGAAAAAGTAATCCACATGAAACAAAAAAAAGAAAAAAGTCTGGCTATTATTGTGCTTCTGTTTCTGCTTTCTTTTCTAATTGTGCTTCTATTAGCGATTTATCGCATCCGCATATTGGAAAATAGGATTGGAAAAAGCGAAAAAGCGCCCGTAAAGAAAGAAGAGGTAAAAAATCTTCATTCGCAGAAAAAGAAAGATAAAGAGCAAGAAGAAATTGTTGTTGCCGAAAATCCAGTTCTTTCTGTCGACAGTCAAAGCGTGGTTGTCAAACCGGAGGAAAATGAAAAAGAGGAAGAAAGCAAAAAAGAAGATTTGCAAGATTCGGGAGTCATTTCTCCGAAAAAGAAAGAGTTGACTTCTGTTTATATTCCATTAACGAAATCGGTATTTGGACGAACGGATGCACCGGAAAATGTATTTCTTACAAAACCCTCTTTGACTCAAGCAGAATGGGAAAATCTGAAAGTAGCGGAAGTTAAAACTCTTGCATCCCTGAAAAATATTCCCTTGGAAAATCTAAGAGAAGGAAAATTGTATTATCAAGGTGAAAACGGTCGCATGGAAAGTTTTCTGTATATGGATTCGAAACGGAAAATAAGCGAATATTTGATCACTTACGATCCCAAAGGAAATAGCGTAGATTGCCTTGAAGTCGGTTGCTGGATTCCGGAAACCGATGAAAAAAAATTTGCTAATTTATCCAACAATAAGTTGTCGGTTTTTGAATTAGCTCCCGTCAAAGCGAACGGAAAAAGAGAGGAGATTGTAACCGAATACGCTATTACTCCCGCTCTGCAATTCGTCAGAGGCAAAGTTTTTTCGAAAATATTTTAATGACTTCTCAACTGATTTTTTCAGATTGCTCCCTGCGCGAGAACCTCAGGATTGATTTTTTTGATCAATCCTTGCAATACATTGCCCGGTCCTATTTCCGTAAATTCGACAGCGCCGTCTGCAATCATGTTTTGCACCGATTGCGTCCACTTGACAGGAGCGGTTAATTGGAAAATCAGGTTGGTTTTAATCGTATCCGGATTTGTTTCGCCTTTAGCATTTACGTTTTGATATACAGGACATATTGGCTGATGGAAAACAGTGGAGTCAATCGCTTCGGCCAATTCGGCTCGGGCTGGTTCCATAAGGGGAGAATGAAAAGCGCCGCCCACTTTCAATTTCAAAGCTCGCTTCGCTCCGGCGTTTAGCAACTGTTCGCAAGCAACGTCTACGCCCCGCATGCTTCCAGAAATAACAATTTGTCCCGGACAATTGTAATTGGCAGGGACCACCACTTCGTCGATCTGGGCACATATCGTTTCTACCATTTCATCTGGCAAATGAAGAATGGCCGCCATGGTTCCCGGATTTTTTTCGCAGGCCTTTTGCATGGCCAATGCCCGTTTGTAAACCAAATTCAGTCCGTTTTCAAACGAAAGCGCACCGGCGGCGACCAAAGCAGAAAATTCGCCCAATGAATGACCGGCAACCATTTCCGGTTTGAAATCGTCTCCCAGCGTTTGGGCTAAAATCACGGAGTGAAGGAAAATAGCAGGCTGCGTTACTTTCGTTTGGCGCAAATCTTCATCTGTCCCTTCAAACATTAAATCGGTGATGCGGAATCCCAATTGTCTGTTTGCCTGCTCGAATAATCTTTTGGCGAGAGGAGATTCGTTATACAAATTGAATCCCATTCCCACAAATTGCGCTCCCTGTCCGGGAAATACATAAGCTTTCATAATTTTTTGCATTGTATTTTATTATTCGGCTGCAAAGATAAAAAAGAATTATGAAACGAGCGCAATGAATTATTTCAGGATATTTTTTCTTATTTTTGCAGGACGATTATAAATCTAAAAAATAAAAATACTATGCAAACTTTTTTGACATTAATTGTAGGACTTTCGATGCCGGGCGGTTTTGAATGGGTTATTATCTTGGTAGCTATTCTTTTGCTTTTTGGCGGAAAAAAAATTCCCGAATTGATGAAAGGGATAGGGAAAGGAGTAAAAGGGTTCAAAGATGGTCTGAAAGGTTTAGAAGATGAAATCAATGCCGACGATTCGAAGGATAAAAATGCCTGAATTGTTAAAGTAAAGAAACATGAGCGCAGAGGATATGTCGTTTTGGGACCATCTGGAAGAGCTGCGATGGACATTGATGCGGTCGATTATTGCATTGGTTTTATTTGCAATAGTCGGCTTTTGTTTTATGCCTTGGATTTTTGATCATATTGTCATGGCGCCTTGCCGATCCGATTTTTTCCTCTATAACCTAATGTGTAAGGTCAGTAAAAGCGTTTCTTTTCTGCCCGACTTTTGCGATGATAATGCGGCGATTCATTTGATTAATATCAAGCTCGCTTCACAATTCTTTACGCACATGAGCATGTCCTTCTGGTTTGCGTTGATTTTGGCTTGTCCGTATCTGTTGTTTGAAGTCTGGCTTTTTATCCGTCCGGCCTTATATGAAAACGAAAAGAAAAATGTCCGTTGGGTGTTTTTGTTCGGGAGCGTTATGTTTTTTATGGGGTGCATGGTGGGTTACGGAATGGTTTTCCCGATGACTTTACGCTTCTTGTATGCCTATCATTTGAGCGACCAGATAAACAACCAATTATCGTTGGATTCCTACATCGACAATTTTGTTACGATGATCTGGGTCATGGGCTTGGTTTTCGAGATGCCGTTGATATCCTGGATGCTGTCGAAAATAGGCCTTTTGAAAAAATCTTTTTTCCGAAAATACCGCCGTTACGCCATTGTTATCCTGTTGATAGCCGCCGCCGTGATCACCCCTTCCAGCGATCCGTTTACTTTGTCCATCGTTTTTTTTCCACTTTATTTGTTATATGAATTGAGCGCCATCTTTGTCAGGGAAGACGATCCGGTAGAAGCAGATGAAATTTCAAAGGATGCTGCTGTAACTAATTGATATGCAAATTATTATAGTGTTCTTTTATTGAACGCACGGCGATGCCATTCAACCTTATCTATTGATTTATTTGGAAATTTTGCCGTACGCCCACGTAAGCCAAGCTTTTATTTATTCTTTAGCAAGTCTCTGATTTCCGTCAACAACGTTTCTTCACGAGTTGGTTCTAGCGAAGCGGCGTCTTCTTTACGTTTCAGGGTGTTGATTCCTTTTATAAATAGAAAAATGATAAGCGCTAACAACAAAAAGTTAATGGATACAGTTATAAAATTGCCGTATGCAAAAATAGACGTTCCGGCTATTTTTCTCGCTTCAGCCAGCGGTATTCCGTTAGGAACTGTTCCTTTCAGTACAAGGTACAGATTGCTGAAATCGGGTGTTCCAATGAGAGCCGATGTGAAAGGCATAATTATATCATTGACTACCGAATCGACAATCTTTCCAAAAGCGCCGCCAATAATTACGCCGACAGCCAAATCAATGACATTTCCTTTTAGTGCAAATTCCTTAAATTCTTTTACAAATCCCATGATCTTTTTTATTTAAAGCGTCAGTAAATAAATAATTCCGCAATGAAACGATAAGCGATTGTTCATAGACAAAAGTAAAACAATTATTTCAAAATTACAAGATGAAAATATTCAAAAAGAATTTTGTATTTTTACCGACTAAATCATGACCGTATGCAAGCAATCTATTCAAAACTAATTGCTGAGTCGCTGGCAATTTCGGAAAAGCAGGTTTCTAAAACCATTGATTTATTGAACGATGGAGCGACGATTCCTTTCATAAGCCGTTACCGGAAAGAGGCGACGGGAGGTTTGGACGAAGTGGCCGCCGGCGAAATTAAACGTCAGTATGAAAAGCTTCTGGAGTTAAGCAAACGCAAAGAAACAATTCTTAATTCGATTGAAGAACAGGAAAAGTTGACTCCCGAACTGAAATCTCGAATTGAAAGTTCGTGGAATGCTACGGAATTGGAAGACATTTACCTGCCTTACAAGCCCAAAAAACAAACGCGCGCCGAAATTGCACGAAAAAAGGGTTTGGAACCTTTGGCTAAAATCATTTTTTCGCAAAACGAACGAAACCTTTCCAGTCAAGTTGAAAAATTCATAAAGGGAGAGGTGAATCACGGAGAGGACGCTTTGCAGGGTGCGCGCGACATTATCGCCGAATGGGTGAGCGAAAATGAATCCGCCCGCCATTCCATTCGAAACTTGTTCGGAAGAGAAGCCGTCATTTCCTCCAAAGTGATTAAAGGAAAAGAGGAGGAGGCCAGCAAATACCGCGATTACTTCGATTTCAGCGAACCGCTTTCCAAGTGTTCTTCTCATAGATTGTTGGCCATGCGGCGAGGAGAAGCGGAGAATTTTTTGCGAGTCAGTATTTCTCCCGACGATACGCACGGCCTCGAAATTCTGGAGCGGCGTTTCGTAAAAGGAAATAACGACTGTTCGGAACAAGTAATTATAGCCGTAAAAGACAGCTACAAACGTTTGCTCAAACCCGGAATTGAAACGGAATTTGCCGCTTTATCCAAAGAAAAAGCCGACAAGCAAGCCATTCAGGTTTTTGCGGAAAATCTACGGCAACTATTGCTTGCTCCGCCTTTGGGACAAAAACGGGTATTGGGCATCGACCCCGGTTTCCGTACCGGTTGCAAAGTGGTTTGTTTGGATATGCAAGGAAACCTGCTGCATAATGAAACAATTTATCCGCATCCTCCTCAAAACGAAAAAAGCAAGGCAAGCGCCAAAATTACCTCTCTGGTACAAGCTTACGCTATTGATGCTATTGCCATCGGAAATGGAACCGCCAGTCGCGAAACGGAACAATTTATTGCCAATTTGCGTTACGACCGGAAAATACAGGTTTTTGTGGTCAGTGAAGACGGCGCTTCGGTTTATTCCGCATCCAAATTGGCGCGAGATGAATTTCCGGAATACGACGTGACCGTAAGAGGAGCCGTAAGTATTGGCAGGCGATTGATGGATCCGCTGGCCGAATTGGTTAAAATCGAACCAAAATCCATGGGCGTGGGTCAATACCAGCACGACGTGAATCAGTCTGAATTAAAAAAAGCGCTGGATCAAACGGTTGAAAATTGCGTGAACCGAGTGGGAGTCAATTTGAATACGGCCAGTACGTACTTGCTTATGTATGTATCGGGCTTGGGACCTTCTTTAGCAAAAAATATTGTGGAATATCGAACCAAAAACGGGCCGTTCAAATCGCGTAAAGAACTTTTGAAAGTACCCCGATTGGGAGAAAAAGCTTTTGAACAGGCCGCCGGTTTTCTCCGCATTCCCGATGCAGAAAATCCATTGGATAATTCGGCAGTTCATCCAGAAAGCTATTCCATTGTTGTACAGATGGCTAAAGATTTGAATTGCAGTCCAACCGATTTAATCCAACAAAAAGAATTGCGGAGCAAAATTCAGTTGGTAAAATACGTCAACGAAAAAACCGGTCTGCCGACCCTCACCGATATTCTGGAAGAATTGGATAAACCCGGACGCGATCCGCGGCAGGAAATCAAAGTTTTCGAATTTGATCCGAATGTCCGTACCCTTGCCGATTTGCAGGAAGGCCAAATCCTTCCAGGAATTGTCAACAATATTACCAATTTCGGTTGCTTTGTCGATATCGGAATCAAAGAAAAAGGTTTGGTTCATATATCCCAACTGGCCAACCGGTTCATTTCAGACCCTACGGAGGTAGTTTCTATACATCAACACGTTCAAGTCAAAGTACTGAATGTGGATTTGGAACGAAAACGGATTCAACTAAGCTTGATCTTAGATTCCTGAAAATATGAAACATTTTTTTCTTTTCCTCCTTCTTCTGTTAACGAGCGTCATTTTTAGCGAGCGCATGCAGGCGCAAAAAGCGTCTTTTCAAGACAGCATTCCTCCTTTTTTCGTTATAGAAGGAGATACAGTCAAAACAATGGTACTTCGGGATATTTTCATTTATCCTTCTACCGGATTCACTTCCTCAGGGCAGGACGAACAATACCGGAAACTCATCCGCGACATAAAAAAAGTATTGCCTTATTCCCAATTGATTTATGCTACACTGATTGAAACTTACGAATACATTGCGACTTTGCCGACGAAACAAGAGCGGGAAAAACATTTGAAAAAAATGGAAAAAGAACTTTTCAATGAGTATAAACCGATTTTGAAAACGATGACTCTTTCCCAAGGTAAATTGCTGATCCGTTTGATAGACCGCGAATGCAGTCAAAGCTCGTACGATATTCTCAAAGCCTTTTTAGGGCCTTTCCGTGCAGGTTTTTGGAATCTGTTTGCCGGCATGTTCGGTGCAAGCCTCAAAACGGAATGGGATCCCAATGGAAAAGACGCTGCCGCCGAACGAATTATTCAAATGATCGAAATGGGATTGCTTTGAGGCAATTTACGTTTCCACATTCACTCCCACCGGACAATGATCGGAATATTCGGCTTGCTGGTAAATTGCCGCGCTTTTCAGTTTTTCTTTCAGATTTTCCGTCACTATGTGGTAATCGATGCGCCAGCCTGTATTTTTTTCCCGCGATTTGGCACGGAAACTCCACCAAGTGTATTGGTTAGGTTCCTGATTGAATTCACGGAAAGAATCCACAAAACCTTCTGCAAGGAAACGGTCGAACCATTCCCGTTCTTCCGGCAAAAAACCGGAAACTTTTGTGTGTCGTTCCGGATGATTAATATCAATCGGCTTATGACAGATGTTGTAGTCTCCGCAAACAAGCAAACGAGGACGTTCTTTCCGCAATTTCAGCAAGTAACAGAGGAATAGTTCCAAAAATTCCATTTTGAGATTTTGCCGTACATCGCCCGTTGTTCCCGATGGAATATAGACGCAAACGACTGTCAAATCTCCAAAATCTGTGCGAATCACCCGTCCTTCTCCGTCATACAAAGGATGCCCGATTCCCATTGCATAAAAATCGGGTTTGATTTTACTGAAAATGCCTACTCCGCTGTATCCTTTTTTCTGTGCAGAATGAATCAAATGGTAGGAATAACCCAAACTTTGGAATGTAAGCAGGTCAATTTGATCCGGCTGAGCTTTTGTTTCCTGTACGCAAAAAATGTCGGGACTCTCTTTTTCTAACCAATTCCAAAGGCCCCTGCTGATGGCCGAACGAATTCCATTGACGTTAAATGAAACTATATTCATGATCATTCCAAATAAGTATATCCGTAAAGTCCTGAACGATAATTAGAAAGAAATTCTTTTCCTTCTTCCACCGAAATTTTTCCTTCTTTTACGGAAGAAGTAACCCACGATTCCACAGTGCGAACCAATTTTTTTGGGCTGTATTGAACATATTCCAATACATCGGCAACCGTTTCTCCATCAATAATCTGTTCTATTTCATAACTTTCCTTGCTTACCGAAATATGAACGGCATTGGTATCTCCAAACAGATTGTGCAAATCGCCCAATATTTCCTGGTAAGCGCCTACCAGAAAAACCCCTATATAATAAGGTTCTTTTTTATTCAATGTATGCACCGGCAAATGATAAGAATAATTTTTCATGTTAATAAAATTATCTATTTTCCCATCCGAATCGCAAGTGATGTCTTGCAAGGTAGCTGTCCGGTTCGGTTTTTCGTCCAAACGCGAAAGAGGGACTATCGGAAATACTTGGTCGATAGCCCAAGAGTCGGGTAGGGACTGAAATAAAGAAAAATTGGAAAAATATTTATCCGGCAGCATTTTCGAAATCTTGCGTAATTCTTCCGGCGCATGTTTCATATTCATGGCCATGTTATACACTTCACGCGCTATTGACCAATACAATTTTTCGACCTGAGCGCGGGTAACCAAATCCAACAAACCCAGACTGAACAAATCTAAGCATTCCTCTCGGATTTGCTGCGCGTCGTGCCAGGTTTCAATGAGGCGGGGATGATTCATTTCATCCCACAATTTGTATAATTCTTTAACCATTTCGTGAGCATTGTCCGGCAATTCCTCGTTTTCGTCCCATTCCGGCAAAGTGGCTGTTTCCAGAACCTGAAATACCAGCACCGAATGATGCGCCGTCAGAGAACGACCGGATTCGGTAATAATATTGGGTTGCGGAATGTTATTTTTGATGCAAACGTCGACCAGCGTGGAAATAGAGTCGTTGACGTATTCTTGAATGGAATAATTCATGCTGCTTTCGCTGACCGAAGAACGAGTTCCATCGTAGTCTACGCCTAAACCTCCGCCAATGTCTACAAAATCAATATCATAGCCTAAATTGCGCATTTGTACATAGAATTGGGAAGCTTCCCGCAAGGCATTTTTGATTCGCCGAATTTTAGTTACCTGACTACCGATATGGAAATGAATCAATTTCAGACAATCTTCCATTCGGTTTTTTTCCACAAAATCCAATGCTTCCAATAGTTCGCTCGACGAAAGGCCGAATTTGCTGACATCGCCTCCCGAATCTTCCCATTTTCCGCTTCCTGCACTTGCTAATTTGATGCGGATGCCTATATTGGGACGGATTTTCATCTTTTTCGATAAATCGGCGACAAGTCGTAATTCGTTCAATTTTTCAATAACAATGAATATCCGCTTACCCATTTTTTGCGCCAAAAGAGCCAGTTGAATATAATCTTCATCTTTGTACCCATTGCAGACAATCAAAGAATCGGAATTGGTGTTGATGGCCAAAACGGCGTGAAGTTCCGGTTTGGAGCCGGCTTCCAGTCCAATATTGAACTTTTTGCCATGGCTGACAATTTCTTCTACCACTTGACGCATTTGATTGACTTTGATAGGATAAATGATAAAATTTTGAGCTGTATAATGATATTCTTCGGCAGCTATCTTAAAACAATTGGATATTTTTTCGATCCGATTATCCAATATATCCGAAAAGCGCAGCAACATTGGCGCTTCTACATCGCGAAGGACTAATTCGTCCATGAGTTCTTTTAAATCGACTGCTACTCCATCCTTTTTAGGCGTAACGGTAATGTGACCTTTGTCGTTAATGGAAAAATAATCCAAACCCCAGCCATGAATGTTGTATAATTCTGCCGAATCTTCCACTCGCCATTTTCTCATTTCAACAATTTAATTTTTATAAGATTATTTTTATGTGTAAATTTGTGGCGAAAATACGAAATAAAATCCGGATTGGAAAAGGAATCTATTTTTTATTCGAAAAGAGAACGAAAAGCGATGAAAATAATAATACGAATAAAACTATTTTTTAAACAAATATTGTTTGATTTTTTCAAACAGTAATTATTAACTTTTTAAAATTCTTTTGTATATGAAAATCTCAAATTTATTTATTGGCCTGGGCGCCGGCCTATTAGTAGGAGCTGCAATTGGTTTGTATTTTGCTTCCAGCGAAGAAGACAAATCTCGGTTTATGGACGACATTAATTGCAAAGTGGACAAGGCCAAAAAAGCCATTGGAAAAGCAGTCAACGATGGCTTGGAAGAATTGGACAAAGCCACTGAAAAGGTAACGAAAGTAGCAAAAGAAACTTTTTCAAAAGCGACAGTAAATCCTGAACAATGATCTTGAAAAGGGAAACATGGAATCGGAAAGCAAATTAGGCGCGTTTATTTCCAAAATAAAAGCGGATGCACAGGAACTAATCGAAACAAAGATTGAAATTCTGAGATTAGAAATCCTGGAAAAGACGTCTATTGTCGGTTCTTTTCTGATTTATGGGTTCATTGTAATCAGCGTGGTCCTTTTTGCCCTCTTATTTGCCTTTATTGCATTGGGGTTGCTGATCGGAACATGGATGAATAGCATGGGAGGCGGTTTTGCGATCATATCTCTTGTTTACTTGATAATCTTGGTCATTGTGGTTATCAATCGTAAACATTTATTGACGGATTTGCAAAACGTGTTTTTAATGGGATTGGATTCGAGTTTAGGTAGTGAAAGCCAGTATGAAAACTGGTGGGCGCAAAAACGCAACTATTTTGGCCGTTATGCTCCCCGTCGGTATCGCCGTCGTCCACCTTCCAAACCTTTTTCCGAGGAAAGCGAGTATTCGGTAGAAAACGAGAAAAAAAATTCTGACATCACTAATAAAGACGCAAATGAACTCTGACAAATTAACTCCATTAGAAGTTTTGCAAAGGAAAAAAAGTCATTTGCAGAATCAGTTCGATGTCTTAGCCAATGTGTTGGAAGCTGATGTCGACTATTTGCGCTGTAATATTGGCGGTCTATTGGGCGAAAGTGCAATATTTGCCGTTGCTTCAAAAATGCCTCCTTTCGTACAAGGATTGATTATGAGAGGAGGGCAGGAGAAGGAAAGTTCCGGAGAGCCGGAAAAATTCCATATCATGCCTATGCTGAAATTCTTGATGGAAGGCGCAGTAAACATCGTTCCTTTTTTCATGAAAGGGAAAAAAGGAATAATTACCGCTTTCCTGCTGAGACAAGCTAAAAAAGCTTTCTTTTAACTGAAAGAACGGGGATAACATAGATAACGCTGGTTTACATGGATTTTTTTTATTAGCGTCTGTAAAAATCAGTGTTATCTGTGTCATCGGCGTTCAACCATTTGCCTTTAATTATCCGCGTTCAGAAGTACCAGCTTTTGAGCCAGTTGATGAAATGCAAGTCCTGTAAGAGTCGATTCGTCCAGCGCAACGGGTTTTCCGTGATCGCCACCTTCACAAATACTTTGAACGATAGGAATTTGTCCTAAAAAAGGAATATGCAATTCTTCCGCCAGTTTTTTCCCGCCATCTTTTCCGAAAAGATAGTACTTGTTTTCCGGCAACTCGGCAGGCGTAAACCAAGCCATATTTTCGACTAATCCCACAATCTGTACATTCACTTTTTCCCGCGTAAACATATTAATTCCTTTTCGGACATCGGCTAAGGCCACTTGTTGGGGAGTCGTTACAATCAGTACGCCGTTGACAGTCAATGTTTGTACCAAGGTCAGAGGGATATCGCTCGTTCCGGGAGGTAAATCCACCAGAAAATAATCCAGTTCGCCCCAATAAACATCGGTAATAAGTTGTTTCAAGGCATTGCTTGCCATGGTTCCACGCCAGATCAAAGCATTTTCCTTATCCACAAAAAAACCGATGGAAAGAAGTTTGACGCCATATTTTTCTACTGGAACGATCCAATCTTTTCCCTCAATCATTTCCATGCAAGGACGAGCGTCTTCTTCTCCAAACATTTTCGGTATGCTAGGACCATAAATATCCGCATCCAGAAGACCCACTTTATATCCAGACTGGGCTAAGGCAACGGCCAGATTGGCCGCAACCGTACTTTTTCCCACTCCGCCTTTTCCGGAAGCTATCGCAAGGATATTTTTTACCTGAGGCAATAATTTTTTCGGCGCCGCCGGCTTCTGTTCTTTGATTTTTGCATGAATATTCCCCTTGATATCTATGCCCGAATCGACATAAGTCAAAATAGCCGTTTCAGCCGCTTTGATAAGCGATTTTAGAAACGGATCATTGGGCTTTTCAAAAAGGATTGAAAAACTCACTTTATTGTCCTCAATACGCATATCGTCTTCAATCATACCCATTTCGACAATATTTTTGCCGGTTCCCGGATAACGGACTTTTTCCAATGCGTCTAAAATTAATCGTGGATAGAGTTTCATATTCAACTTCTTAATAAGATATTT
Source organism: Candidatus Azobacteroides sp. (assembly GCA_009783445.1). Lineage (GTDB taxonomy): Bacteria > Bacteroidota > Bacteroidia > Bacteroidales > Azobacteroidaceae > Azobacteroides. The sequence continues at coordinate 14,963 of WRFY01000120.1, forward strand.
GGAATTTATTTTCACTTTGTTTGCTTCGGTTGAAACTTCGGTAATGATCCCGTTCGATTTCCACCTCTGGTTCGATATACGTTTCCCTTGCTTCGCAACTAAAACGGATATACTTGACAGACAATCCTCTATCTAACCATTGTCGTTCGTAAAACGTTTGGATGGAAAGGATTTCATCAGCCAACGGACTGTTGTACAAGTCGTCTGTCTGAACAAATAGCGGAAAATGATTGGCGCGAATCATTTCCTGCGTATATTTATACAGAAAAAGACTGTCTGTTTTCAAGTGGATCGTTCCAGAGTCGCCCAGAATATCTTGATAAAGTTTCATAAACCGAGCGCTGGTCATGCGCTTGTTTGCTTTACTCATTTGCGGGTCGGGAAAAGTAATCCATATTTCCGCTATTTCACCCGAAGAGAAAAAATAAGGAAGACATTCGATGTGCGTGCGAAGAAAAGCCACATTTGTCAAATGGTTTTCCAACGATTGCCGCGCGCCCGTCCACATCCGCGCGCCTTTGATGTCTACTCCAATGAAATTTTTATCCGGAAATAATTGGCTTAATCCAACTGTATATTCGCCTTTCCCGCAACCCAATTCCAATACAATGGGAGAATTGTTCCTAAAAAACTGTTCCCTCCAATGCCCTTTCATCGCAAAGCCTTTTTCTTGCAAAACCGAATAAGGATATTGAAACACATGTGGAAATTCATTTAGGTCCTTAAATTTCTGTAATTTGTTTTTTCCCATCCCTCCAAATTATGGATTAGTCATGATATCTCCAGCAGAGGCGCCATTGACTGCATTACAAGAAGGAACGCCTAATTGAAAATTGCCTATTCCATCGGGAATACGCGAAAACGAGTACTTTGTTCCGCTGCCATAATCAGGCGTAACGCCATCCCCCCAATTACCGCCATTCGTGCGCGTAAAAGAGTCTACAAGCGTTTCTCCCGAATTTTTTAGTTCAAATTTTACATTCTGCTTTGGCGAAATTCCATTGGCCCCCGTATATTCGTCAGCGCCTTCTGCTCCGCCCGATTGTGCAATCGTATAGTATCCTCCTGCGGGAATCGAAGCCGCAGCTTTCCCTGTCCACCACGTTTGCAAATCATTTTTGACCAAAGTATATCCCTCCAACGATATAGCAACCGTTCCTCTGTTGTAGATTTCCACAAATTTACCATTGCCATCTACTTCATTAATCACCAATTTTTCTTGTGTGGTCGGCGCTAATATTAAATTAGTTGCAGACATGCCATTCAGCTCGTCAGGGGTAGGAGTTGTGAAGTAAAAAGGTCCGGTTCCATCGGGAATACGCGAAAACGATTGATCGGCAATAGCGTACGGAGCGGTATCTTCAGCTCGGAGACATTGATCTAACACATTTCCGTTAGGGTCTTCGAGTGTGATAACCAATATTCGTTGAGCGGTTAAACCGGTTGTAAACGAACCCGGATTATTACGGCCGATCAAACTGAACAATTGACCTGCGCGCGCTACTTGCGTTGCATCGCCCGTCCATGTAAGACGATTATCGGTTGGAGGAAAACTTCCGCCATTGGATCCGTTGGCATTATAATAAATTTTGCAACCGGCCAAATTAATGTCCGCCGTACCGGTATTGATCAACTCATAAAATTTTTCGTCATCACCTCCTACTCCGCTCACTTCATTGAGTCTGAGTTTTGAATAATCAATAGAAGACGGAGGGGTAAAACTAATACTGTCCAAATCGGCAATATTGTATTCGTCGACTGTTCCATTCTTTTTGTGTATATAAATTTTGGTTTGCGCATTCATTGCAAATGTTCCAAAAATAAAAGCGGCCGTAAAAAACAGGCGTAAAATATTTTTTGTTTTCATGCTAAATAATCAATTAAAATTGTTTTGTTCTTCATTTTTATTGTTTTATAAATTTAATAACTTGTTCTCCTATTTGCAACAAATACAAACCTTGTTGCAAGGACGACACATCCATCGGAGTAGAATTGTCTTGTGCAAAAATACTTTGCAAAAGCGTCCCTTTCAAGTCGTACAGGTTTATTTTTACATTTTTATCCACGCCTACAATAGTCAGATGGGTTTGTACCGGATTTGGAAACACAAAAATAGATGATTCCAATTTTATGTTTTCGATGCCTGTCTCCTCCGCAAAAAGAAAACTGACGCATGCAATATGGATAGCATCGGCGCCGGATTTCATGTTTACAGTCATTAAACCCTTATCGAAAACAATTTTCTGTACCTCCATCAAGGCGTAAGATGTTTCCGTTCCGTCGGCGTTCAAAGTAATTAATTTCCACTCCTGCTCTGCAAAAAGTTGCCCTGCCATGAGCAAAAGAACTCCTAAAAGAAAATTTTTTTTATTCATATACTTCTGTAAATTGATTTTAATTTTTGATGAACAGAGTTACCGTTCAAGATAGTACAATAATATTGCAAAATTAAAACAAAAATGCAAAATAAATAGACTTATATTCAATTTATTATTTGAGAAACGATGGAGGCGTAGACAAATATTGAATCTGAAGGATTCATATAGAAATAGAAATTAGAGTTTATGAAAATTAGTTTTCGTAGGCCGCGGATTGATTTTAATGCTAAAGTTGTATTCAGCGGTTGAATTTATGCACTCCCAATCCCAATAATTGTTGAAATAACGCATAAATTGCTTCTTACAATTCAGAATGGATAGCCGATCGCGAGGTGAATCGTCGACTGACGGAAAAGATTATCTTTGAATAAGACCATGCGTTTGCCTTCGTCGCGGGCAGGATCGTAAACGCGCGTTCCTGCATCTAAACGGAGAAGTAAAAAATTCAAATCGAAACGCAGTCCAAAACCTATCCCCACGGCTATTTCCTTATAAAACTGATTCCAACGAAAGAGACCGTCCGGTTGATTGGGATAATCTTTTATTGTCCAGATGTTTCCAGCATCAACAAAAAGAGCAGGTTCCAGCCACGACAAAACTTTGAGACGGTATTCGGCGCTCATGATCAACTTGATGTCGCCCACGTGAGTGGTCGGATCGCCTGCTATTCCTCGATTGTAAGAACCCGGGCCTAAATACCGTGTACTCCAACCTCTCACGCTGTTTGGGCCGCCGGCGTAAAATCGTTTTTCGAAAGGAAGAATATCCGAATTTCCATACGGATAGGCCGCTCCAATTCCCCAATGAAATGCCATCCGCGTAATTGGATTCAATGAAAATGTTTCCGAAAAATCGATCTCGCCTTTCGCATATTGCGCAAAAGGATTTCCGAAAATCCTATATTGCCCCTCTTCCGATTTACTGGCCTTTCTCTTTTTAAAATACCAGTTCAAGAGATTTCCGGAAGTTTCGGCATTGAAACGAATCGTATACAAATTCTGGCGCACCCCTCCCGTACCCGTATTCGTATAGATCAGACCATAATCAATTCCCGCTGTAAATACATTGTCGTAACTGAGTTTTGTCAGCGAATCTACATAATTATTCAGGTAATCTTGAAATAGTTCGGATTTCCACGGCATATTCACATAATTGATATCTAAAAGGCTTAAACTGTGATTAGTCGTTTTCCTTTGACTCTCCCAACGTATTTTCCAGTTGAAATTGAAAAAGTTTCGCATGTATTCGGGACGTTGTTGAATATTGTATCCCAAACTGTACTGAGTCTGCGTACTGAAACGATTGGCTACGTATTTTCCAATAAAAGGAAAATGCAATTTGGGAAATGTCAACGAAGGGTTGATTTCCAATTCGTAATAATTATTTGCGATAGCGCCTTCCGATTTTCCGCTCACAAATTCGTAAGCGCCCCGCAAATGGATATTGAAGATTTCAGAACCATTGAAAATATTGAGATTTCCATAATTAACATCCAATGCGACGCCTAAATTTCCGGCCTTGTTGGTTCCTTCCAATCCGGTTTGTAGAGAATGACTGTTTCCCGGCGTCAGATAAATATTGCAGTCCAGCAAAGTAGAATCGGGATAGAGATTCTCGCCGTACTGAATGTCTACACGCCCCATGCAATTCAGGGACTGAAAAAGATTGTAAGTGGCTTCCCTTTGCCGTTCCCGAAACAGTTGCTCCGGAGCCACCATGACCTTTTCCGCGATCACCTTGGGACGCAGGAAATGCAAACTATCATAATAAATATGAATTCCCTTGTATTCTACCGAATCCACTATTCGATAGTCTTCTCTTTCAAAAGGATCGTAACCGCTATACACGTTGACCCGTTGAACGGTATAAGGACGAGCATACAGACTGTCCAAGGCGATCATGGTTAAATCCACTTGATTGGAACGGAGAGTCGTATCGGCTAAATAGTGCAGATTTTCTTTCGTAGAAGTATAATAGCCCAAATTCTGCAAGGTCGAACTGAGTCTTATCCGTTCTTTTTCAAGTAATTCAATGCTAAAAATTGAGCCTTCCCGAATTATTCGCACCCGTCTTGAATTGCGATTCAAGCGGTTGGCATTATTTCTGTTTCTTTGGCTTCTTCGGTCTCTTAGTTGGGGAACGTCTATTTGGAAATTACGTACTCTATAAGGTTCGCCGTTGTGAATGTGGTAAATAACTTCGGCAATATTTCCGATCGTATCTACCTGAGCCGATACTAAGGAGTTGAAATATCCCCTGTTATTCATTTCTGCTTCCAATTCGCTGATCGAAGGGCTAACCCACTGCGATTGAAATATCGCTGGAGGTTCGCCTAATTTACGAACAAATCTTTTGATGAAATTGGAATCGTTCTTCACCATATTGTAAATGCGCGGCGCTAAGCCGGACGAATTCGCTCTTTGCTGAATAAAAGGCAGGAGCGATTCTTTGTCAGTTCCCTTGTCGTCCATCTGGATATCTACTTTGTTTAAAAAGTATTGCCCTTCAGGAATATATTTCGTAGGAGAACAAGCGGGATTGAAAATAAAAACAACCACACAGTAAATTCCCATAACAACCGCCGGAATTTTTTTTTTCAGATCATACCTTTTTTTCATTCTCTTCATTTTTTCTTGAATTTATCAAATAATTTTTTGAAAGTCCGCGCATTTCGCTTATAGATAACGCCGACCCCTTGCGTAGTTTTGGCTAATTCGAAATACCGATTGTTGGTTACATTGTAAAATTTCAGCAAAATATTTCCCGAAGGAATCAATTTATATTCCATATCGAAATCGCCCGTAAAATTATTCGACTGATCCATGTTGTCGCCATGCATCATCCCCACCGTTCCATTGATAGTCAAACGATCGTTGAAAAGACGGGTAGAGATATTGACATCCATATCTACATTGTCGAAGTTGGAATCTTTCGTCCGCAAATTGGTCCCGATCGACCATTGGCTGCCCAATGCGTTGGACAAGAGATTATTCAACTGACCGGTAATAGAAGACGAAGCCAAAGAAGTCCAAATCTGGCTGGTTCCCGTGTTCTGATTGGAATTGAGCGGATAGAAAGTTCCGAATGCAAGTAAATAAGCGATTTCTTTGATTCGTAAATCTTCGGTATGCAATAATCCGTCTAATTTTCGCTGCATGTCTTCAGATTCTCCGGGAAGCAAGACTCTGTATTTCAATTCCATTTTATCCCAATTGCCACTCGCAGTAAGAGAACAGGCCACCGGAGTTTTAGTAGTCGTATATTTTTCAAAACCTTGATCGAGCGTAGTCAAATCGGCGCGCAGGTTGTAAAGAGCCGTCAAGTCGAAAGACGTGGCCATCGGATCGCCTCGGAAAACCAATTTTCCACCCTGTTGAATTGTAAACGATTTTCTCGTGATATTCGCCAGCGAAAGCGTTGCGTTTCCCGATTCGACTATATAATTACCCAAAATACTCATGGCAGCAGTATTCATATCATACGTCCATTGGAGCGAGCCGCTGCCTGCGATTCGGGCAGCGTCGTGTGTTGCCGGATTAAAAACCGCTCCCAGCGTCAAACCGGTATCCAACCATAAGGAAAGATCAATCTTCAAGGGAAGCGTGAAATTGTCTTTCGCTTTTCGCTTTTTTTCCAACGCATCCTGATTTTCCTCCCCTATATTTATGTAAGTGATTCCATCGTAATTTACGGCCGTACTTGGCGTATAGGGAATGTTAATCATTACAGTGGAAAGATTCGAATGCGTAATATTGCCGCTGATCAACCAGTCTTTGTTTTTTTGCTTCACATTCAAAATCCCGTTCACCCGTAAATTTCCGTAAAACAAGCTGTCGATTTGCCGTTCGTTGTTGAGGAGCAGAAAATCGCTTAAGCTAATGGATAAAAGAGGTTTGAATTCGGCAAAATTTTGATGCGTAATTTGTCCGTTTATCGTCAAGGGATGATCGTTTTCATCTAAAATCGTAAATCGGTTAAATTCAACCACATTCGAATTGAAAGAGATTGAATCGCTGGTGGAATATAAAGTATTGAGCATGTCGATTCCGAAGGTAGTGCGATTGAAATACGCTTTCCCTGTGATTACAGGAGCAGATATCTTCCCTTCGACTTTGAATTCTGTACTTAAACTGCCGGATAAACCATGCAAAGTCCCTTGCATCCAATCCTGCAACCATTGCAATTCGACTCCCTTGATATTGGCTGAAAGGGATAAGGAATCTTTTTCCGGCAGAATAATGCCTTGCATTGTCGATTGCGGACTGTTTTCACGATCTAAAGTGGCGCGCAAAGCCAAGCCGTTCCGTCGGCTACTCCAACCGCTGCTGATGCTTAAATTGCCTAAAGCTTTTTGATTCAGAATTATATCGTGGATGGAAAATTCACGGGCAAACAAAAAAGGAGTGGATAACAGATTTCGGGCAATAATTCGGCCGTCAGCAACTCCCGAAAGAGGAATATCCGTTTTTGTTGCTCCAAAAATGGTGGACAGTTGAAATTGCGAAATATCCACTACAAGACTGTCTTCGCGGGAAGCGGAAATGATGCCGTCGGTTTTGACATATTCGTTGACGTTGTTAGCCGAGTGAATCAACAGGTCGTGAATGCTGTAACGTCCTCCCTCTATCTCGATCTTTGCCGGATTGAGTTGGAAATACGTTTCGTTCAATACCCAAACGGACGGATTCAACGCAATCTGCATGTCGGGAACAAAACTTCCTTTTTTAGGGATAAATTCCACTTCGGCGTCAATGCTGCCGTCTAAATCATATTTTGACGATTTATTGTCCACGTTGAAAATAACGGACAGATTGTTTTGTTTATTTGCTAACAAAAGGCTCAATTGTAAAGTATCCGATTCGGAAAAAAGCGTATAAGCGCTCGTAGAAAGTTGAACATTGCTCCCGTCGTTGCTGTATTTTCCGATAAAAAGAATCGAATCGGGAATCGAAGAAGGAAAATCCAGAAGATCCGAAATCGAACGAATGTTTTTCATTCCCAACCTGAAATTCAAGTTCTGCGCGAAGGAATCTTTTTTATTCGGACGTCGTTTGCTATTGGGGAACAACATCGGAAAAATTTCTTTCAAAGATTCTTCTATTCCGGCGTAAGTGAAATTGCCGTTGGCCCTAGCATTGATTGTGCGGGAAGAAATATTCAGTCGTTTATTGTTGTTGCCCGCCTGATAGGCCAGATTGAAACGAGGTTCGTAAAAAACGCCTTTATCCGTACGAAGCGATAAATTATCGACCGTTGCATCCACTCGCATATTTTCGGGATCCAGTCCTTCTACGCCGACCGTCAGTTTGGAAATCAGAGAAACATCTTTATAACCGGAAATAAAATTCAACGTATCCAAATAAAGATAACGGACGTCGGCTGAAAGCTGGATTCCGGGTTTTTTCTTGTCCATATTGGCCAAAGCCTTAACTTGCAAATTCACACAACTGTCGTTACTGTTTAGGTTCAGTTGAATTGTATCGCCGGAGTAACTGCCCTCCGCTTGAATCTGGTTGTACGAATAAGCATTGTAATCGAAACGATCTAATTGAATTTCTCCCATGAGATTCATTTTCCCCGATGCATCGATACTTCCCCTGCTTTGTAAATGCAAATCGGTCAATCCGTAAATGGAATCTTGCAACAATGTTCTTATATCCAAATTCTCCGCATCGATCGCTGCGTTGAAATGAGACATTCCAGTATCAAAATCGAATCCGCCATCGCCCTCCAACTGGATTGTTCCTTGATCGCTTTGAAGCGTAAAATGCGCCAGTAAAGAGGCTAGAGTTCCTTGCAAAACGCCGCTCAGAGAAATGCCGCCCATTTTGAAGGGCACCTGTTCTTGATTTCCCGAAACAAGCGACAGAATTCTTCCCATTTCATAATCATCTATCGATAAACGATTTAAATCAAATTGAATAGGAGACTTTTTCCATTGATTGTAATCTTCGATAGAACCGGTAAACTTTAGATTAGCGTGTTTGCCGTAATTTGCTTGAAACTGAGTAATCTGTATTTGCGGCAACTTTCCCTTGATTTTTCCAGAAAAAAGCAAATTGTCGTCCGCAAAATTCGATAATCCGGAATAAAACATATTGAAATCGGCCAGATTCATGGCGCTTTCACCCAAGACAATTTCGACATTTTCCTTCTCCATGCGAACTTCGGGAATGAGTAAACGAGAACGAAGAAACTGAATCGACAGATTGTCCAATCCGATTTTTTCTCCTTCCGAAAAAATTTTCACTTCCAATTGGGCGACATTCAACCTGCTTTTTTCCGTAAAAGACAAATGCTTGACCTCGATGTCCAGGTGATTCGCCTCAATCGAATTCAAGTCGATATTCGATTGAATATTAGAAATATAAATATGATTAAAATCAAAAACGCTATCCGATAAAAACGGCTCCGAATTTACATCGTAACGAAAACGACCTTCTTTCAAAGCGATGTCGCGGATTTGAACCGTAAACTTGGAAGCGGTCGTATCAGGCGTATCAGATGCAAAAGCATCCACAAGAAATTGAAAATTAAAATTGCCGTTTATGCTATCTTTATTTAGATTAATTATAAATTTTTCCAAGTCGATGGACTTGATTCTTATTTGTTGTTTCAGCAAACGGGACAAATGGAAGGTTGCAGACGCTTTTTCCGCAAACAAAAGGGTATCTCCTTTTTGGTCTTCCACATATACATTTTCGAGTTTCAATTGATTAAAAGGACGAAAATAGAGATTACCAATACTCATTCGATTGTGAGTGATTTTCATCAGTTCGTCCAACGCAATATCCTTTACCTTTTGTTGAACGGCAGGTAACCACAACAAAAGATAAATCGCTAACATCAGTACGCCAAGAGCGGTTATTATAATGTATGCTACACGAATCTGTTTTTTAACGATATCGCGCAATGGATCATTCGCTTTTCTTAGTTTATTTAAACCGATTCCATATAAGCGACTGTCCGCGTAATTTTCAATTCGGCAGAAGATAAGGTGTTTGCCACAGGACACCCTTTGATAGCTCCTTCAATAATTTTTCGTTCTTTATCAGAGTAACGATTGTGAGGGAAAGTAAAATTCACAATTAATTCTACAATCCGACGGGGGCTTTCGCCCATCACCTTGGTGGTCTCCACCGTTGCTCCGTCGATACTAAAGCCATGCGTTTGAGTAGCAATTCCTATGATTGTCAATGCGCAACTTGCATAAGAAGCTGCAAATAAATCGGTAGGAGAAAAAGCTTCTCCTTTTCCGTGATTATCCAGAGGCGCATCAGTCACTATTTTAGCGCCGGATTGCAAATGTTTTGCTTCGGTTCGAAGATTGCCTAAATACCTTGTTTCTACTGTAGCCATATTGTTTTCTAATTTTAAGGATAGGCAAAATTACAGTAAAATTTTTGATTTGTCCCCAGAAGAATAAATTAATGTTATTTAAAAAATTCTTATCTTTGATGCTAAAGAGATAAAGAAACACAATTATGCTAAACAATAGAAAGTTACCCATAGGCATACAAGATTTTGAAGATTTGCGGATCAATAATTATTTGTATGTCGATAAAACTACTTTTATCTATCAGTTGGTAACAAGTGGAAAACCTTTTTTTCTCGGCCGTCCGCGCCGTTTCGGGAAAAGTCTTTTTTTGTCTACGCTCAAGGCTTACTTTTTGGGCAAGAAAGAACTTTTCGAAGGGCTGGCTATTGCCCGATGGGAAAAAGAGTGGATCGAATATCCGGTATTTCACATAGATTTAAATGTAGGAATTTACAGCGATCTTAACTCGCTTTATCAAACGTTGAACTACAACTTACAAATAATTGAAGAAAAATGGGGACAAGCGCCCAGCGATGAGAATCCTGCTACCCGTTTTTCGTGGCTTATCCGTAAAGCCTGCGAACAATCAGGGCAAAAGGTAGTCGTTCTTATCGACGAATACGACAAACCCTTGCTTGGCACGATGGGCGATCTCGATGCCAACGAAAATATTCGCAACGTTTTGAAGGGATTTTACGGAATACTCAAAAGCGCGGACGCTTACCTGCGTTTTGTTTTCCTTACAGGCGTAACCAAATTTGCCCAAGTGAGCATTTTCAGCGACCTTAACCAATTGCAAGATATCAGCATGGATGAACGGTTTGCGGAAATTTGCGGTATTTCCGGACAGGAATTAATGGACGATTTCGAACCCGAAATTTCCTTATTGGCTCAAAAAACAGAAAAAACATACCAAGAAACGCTTGTCGAACTGAAAAGACGATACGACGGCTACCATTTTGTCAAAAGAAGTGCGGGAATGTATAATCCGTTTAGTTTGCTAAATACCTTTGCCAAAAATGATTTTGCCAACTACTGGTTTCAAACTGGAACGCCGACATTTCTGGTTAAAATGCTTAAAGACGAAAACTTTGATATTCCCGATTTGGAAAATAACGTGCATGTTTCTCCTGAAGAAATTGTTGGTTACCGAGCCGAATGGAACAATCCCATACCCATTCTGTACCAAAGCGGCTATCTGACCATTCGGGATTACGACAATCTGTTTGATGAATACATATTGGGGTTTCCCAACGAAGAAGTCAAATACGGTTTTCTGAATGAGTTACTGCCGGCCTACGTACCGTTGTGGAAATCCAACCAGCATTTCGCCGCATCGCGTTTTGTCAAAGCTTTGATGAAAGGCAATGTAGACGGTTTTATGACCAATCTGCGCGCTTTCTATGCAACAATTCCTTACGATATGACTGGAAACAGAGACGAACGTTACTATCAATTTGTTTTCTATCTGCTTTTTTCGCTGATGGGACAGTTTGTACAAACGGAAGTAAAAAGTGCGCGCGGCCGCGCCGATGCTGTCGTAAAAACTTCAGACACAATTTATGTCTTTGAATTCAAAATGTCGGATAACGGGACGGCGGAAGAGGCTTTAAAACAAATTGACGACAAGGGCTATCTGATCCCCTACACAGCGGAAGGACGGAAAATAGTCAAAATCGGCACAGAATTCAGCGAGGAAAAACGCGGACTAAGTCGTTGGATTGTTGCGGAATAAACGGCGTCCGTCCTTACGAGTCCTTCCCCTGAAATACATTTCAGGGAAGGACTCGTAAGGACGGGTTTTCCCCTTAACTGAATGCTGTGAAGCAGAATTATAGGCAAGCTAAAGTATTCATTTTAAGGATAAAGCCTGTATAAATAAATAGCATTTAAAGCGTTTTCATCCGTTCTACAGCTTCCAAAGTGTTTTCTCTGTTTCCAAAGGCTGTGAACCGGAAAAATCCTTCGCCGGCTTGTCCAAATCCCGAACCGGGCGTTCCTACAATTTGTGTCTTGTGGAGCAATAGATCGAAGAATTCCCACGAACTCAGGTTATGAGGCGTTTTTACCCAAATGTAAGGAGCATTTTTCCCTCCGTACGTAGTCAACCCCAAATTTTCCAAGCCATTTTGAATAATCCGCGCATTTTCCATGTAATAAGCAATTACTTCCCGGATTTGTTTTTGGCCTTCCTGCGTATAAGTAGCTTCGGCTCCCCGTTGGACAATATAAGCTGTACCATTGAATTTAGTCGATTGGCGGCGGCGCCATAAAGCATTCAGGGAAAGTATTTCTCCCTTAGACGTTTGGGCTGTCAGTTCTTTTGGAACCACTGTGTAACCGGCTCTCATTCCAGTGAATCCGGCCGTCTTGGAAAAACTGCGGAACTCAATGGCCGTTTTTTTCGCTCCTTCTATTTCGTAAATGCTATGAGGAATGTCCGGTTGAGAAATATAGGCCTCATAAGCGGCGTCGAAAAGAATTAAGGATTGATGTTCCAAAGCATAATCCACCCATTTTTCCAATTGTTCTTTAGTCAAAACGGTTCCCGTAGGATTATTCGGATAGCATAAATAAATAACGTCGGCTATTTTTTCGGGAAATGCAGGTACAAAATGATTGGCCGGAGTACAGGGAAGCAATTCAATGATGCGGCCGGCCATTTGGTTGGTATCTACATACACCGGATAAGCGGGATCGGTAATCGCAATTCGGTTGTTGGACGATAAAATATCTCCAATATTCCCCGTATCGCTTTTGGCTCCGTCGCTCACAAATATTTCGTCGGCTTCCAAGGAAATGCCTCTATCCAAAAAATCGTTTTTCAGGATGGCATTCACCAGAAAATCATAACCCTCATACGGGGCGTATCCACGCATGGTTCGCGCATTGGCCATTTCATCGGTCGCTTTGTGAATCGCTTCAATCACGACGGGAACAATTGCTTGAGTCACATCGCCGATTCCCAAGCTGATCACTGCTTTATCCGGATAGATTTCCTTATAATCTCTTACCCGTTTGGCTATTTCTGCAAATAAGTAATTATTACCAATTTCGGTATAATGTTCATTAATTTTTATCATGAAAACTGAATTATTTAAATTTTTCCTTCAAATACTTTGACAGCATCCCCTGTCATATATACGTGGTTGTTTGTTTCGTTCCATTCGATATTTAAATTTCCGCCCAAAAGGGAAATAAAAGCTTTCCGTTCCAATATCTGATTCAAGACGCCGGCTACCAAAACAGCACAAGCTCCCGTACCGCAAGCTTGCGTTTCGCCGCTTCCTCTTTCCCATACTCTCATCCGAGCGTGTGTCGGCGAAAGAATTTCTACAAATTCAACATTGACTTTTTCGGGAAACATCGGATGATTTTCAATCTTTTTCCCAATCTTTTCCAATTCGAGCCGAGCGATATTTTCCGTAAAAATGACGGCATGAGGATTACCCATAGATACGCAAGTCAAAGCATATTTTTCCGGTTCAAAATTAATAACGCGATCGATGAGCGTTTCTTCTCCCCACACTACTGGGACGTCTTTGGCGCGGACGATCGGTTCGCCCATGTCTACTCTCACGGTTTCTACTTTTCCGTTTACGGGAAATAAATCCAATATTTTCACGCCGGCCTTGGTTTCCAACGTGAGGGATTGCTTTTGAGTGTATCCGCTATCGTATACATACTTACCTACGCAACGAGAAGCATTTCCGCACATTTGGGCTTCCGATCCGTCCATGTTAAACATACGCATTCGAAAATCGCAGGTATCAGAAGGCATGATCAATACCAATCCATCCGATCCGATTCCTTTATGCCGGTCGCATACTTTTATCGCCCATTCTTCCGGATTTTCTATCTTTTCTTTGAAACAATCAATGTATACATAGTCGTTTCCTGCGCCGTGCATTTTAATAAATTCCATTGTTTTCGTTCTTTAGTATTATCTGAAAATTAAGATCATGCAAAATTACAATTTTTTCGTCAATTATTTTCAATTTATTGATGTTTCGCACTTCGTAACATACTGAAAAAAAGAATAAAAAGAAGTATTCTGTTTTTTTGCTCATAGCATTAATCCATAAAAACCATAGAATGGCACAGATTTTCAATTTCTTAATAAGTTCCACTATTTGCTTTATTTCTTATGTTTTAACATTATAAAGGAAAAGTTTAGAAAAATTATCTGTGCATTATAGGGTTAAAGTCAAAAATAAATCGTAATTTTGCATAAAAGTGTGAGAAGAAGTCCTATTAAACAAAAGTCGATTAAAGACGGCAACACAGCCAACCTGCGCAATCAATAATAAAACAGCTTATGAGAAGGCGACTGATCATTTTTATTTTTATTGGATTCATATTTTCGGAAACTTTTGCCCAAACGGATTTTTACAACCGGCTTGCAGATTCGACTTTGACATTGACAAAGCAAGGGGTACGTTATGATCCTTCTTATTATTCAATCGATTATCCCAATGGAGATGTTCCATGCGACCGAGGCGTTTGTACCGATGTGATTATTCGTGCCTATCGGAAAGTAGGAACTGATTTGCAAAAGGAAGTACACGAAGATATGGCGGCGCATTTCGACCAGTATCCACGAATGTGGGGTTTATCTCGTACCGATAAAAATATAGATCACCGGCGAGTACCCAACTTGATGACATTTTTTAAGCGGAAAGGTACGGTATTAAAAATAACAAACGATGCAAAAGATTATTTTCCGGGAGATATTGTTTGCTGGAATTTAGGCGGGTCGGCGACGCATATCGGAATTGTTGTCAAAAAAAAATCGTTCGATGGACAAAGACACTTGATTGTACATAACATTGGAGCCGGTCAAGTGTGCGAAGATTGTTTGTTTCGCTTTACAATCATCGGGCATTACCGGTATGAAAAACATCCATGAACCGAAATAACATATTTCCTTTAACCCATATATGATTGAAAAAATCAAGAAATATATTCGCGAACAAAACCTTCTGGATTCTTCCAGTTCTAAAATAATTGTAGGGCTGAGCGGAGGATCCGATTCGGTTGTTTTGCTTTTCCTTTTGTATCGCTTAGGCTACGATTGTCTGGCGGCTCATTGCAATTTTCACCTGCGGGGCGAAGAATCTTTGCGGGATGAACATTTTGCTCAGGAACTGGTCGCTTCTTGGGATATCCCTTTTTATAAACAAGATTTTAATACAAAAAAGATAGCCCATAAAAAAGGAATCTCAATCGAAATGGCTGCCCGCGACTTGCGCTATGCATGGTTTGAACAATTGCGGACAGAACATCAAGCTGATGTCATTGCTGTTGCTCACCACCAAGACGATAGTATTGAAACGCTGTTGTTGAATCTAATACGCGGTACGGGCGTCAAAGGATTGACCGGTATTCAAGCAAAAAATGGACGCATCATCCGTCCTTTGTTATGTGTTTCAAAAAACGAAATTCTTCAATTTGCAGATCAAGAAAGAATACCTTATAGATTGGATTCCAGCAATCTGCAGGAAGAATATACCCGCAATAAGATCCGCCTGAAGCTGATTCCGCTCTTGAAATCCATTAATCCTTCGATCGAAACGGCTTTACTCCGTACCATGGAAAACATGAACGAAACGGCTAATATCTACGAACAACATCTGTCCGAAGCCATAAAAAAAGTATTCGATTCAGACAAAGGAACTATTTATATCCCTGATCTACAAAAGTTACCGTCGCCCCAATCTGTTTTATTCGAACTGTTGAAAAATTACGGTTTTAGCCGCGACCTTGTTCAAGCGATTTTTCGTTCCTTGGAAAGTCAATCGGGAAAGGAATTCCATTCCTCCCGCTATACTGTAATAAAAGACAGGGATCGATTTTTATTGATTCCCCGCAAACCAATCGGCGAAAAAAACGTTTATATGCTGCAAGAAGACGACCGGGAAATACATACTCCTATATTTCTAACGCTTGCCTTCGAAGATTTTCACGAAAATTATGAAATTATAAAAGATAAAAAACGGGCTTATTTTGATGCCGGCCTGTTGCATTTTCCATTGAAAATAAGAAAATGGGAAAAAGGAGATAAGTTTGTTCCATTTGGTATGAACAAATTTCAAAAACTGAGCGATTACTTCAATAATCACAAATTCAGTAAGCCGGAAAAAGACAACACATGGTTGCTTTGTTCGGATGAAGAGATTATTTGGATCATTGGCAATCGAACGGACAACCGTTATCGGTTGACGAAGGGATGTCAAAAGGTATGTATTTTAAAACTTTTTTAAAAAATATTTGCGTCGAAAAAAAAAATGTGTATCTTTGTCTCGAAATACTTCATCACATGTTCGCAACAGTTTGACTTATTAGCGCGAAGCTTATCCACACTTTTGTATGATTATAATTTTAGACAATAATTTATTCTATGCAGAAATATAACATTTTGCAACTTAAAGAAATGGATCAAAGCAGCTTAATTGTTTTGGCAAAAGAACTCGGATTAGATAATTTAGAGAAATTGCATAAAGATGAGCTGGTTTATCAAATTTTAGATCAGCAAGCCATAGTGAACGCTGCTAAACAAATGGCTGAAGGAAAGGAGTTAAACAACAAAAAATCCAAGCAAAAACAAACAAAACCGGCTTCTTCTACTCAAGGGAAACCAATAGAACCGGAGAAAAAGGAAGAAGATAAAAGGATAGATGATCCTGTGACAAAAAGCGCACAAATTCAAAGCAAAACAGAAAAAACAAATGATAAAAAAATAACAAGAAAATCAGAGAGTAAGCAAATGACAAAAACAGTCAAAAATCTCCCTTCGGAAATAGTAACCGAAGAAGAAGTAGTAAAAACGGAAATTCCGGGGGATGAAATTCCCGGAAAGCCGGTGAAAAAGAAAAGGGAAAGAATTACCGCACCTGTTTCGGTCAATACGAAAACCAATCCGGTAAATGTTATTTTAACCCCCGTTCCTAACCCTCCCTTTTCAAACGAGACCGTAACCGTAAAAGAAATTACGGAAAAAGAAGTTACGCCGGAAAAAGAAATAGTAGAAAACAAAGTTCCGGAAAGCAAAGTTTTGGAAAACAAAGCTTTAGAAAATCAAAAGGTTGAGAAAGAGGAAGTTGATCGACGAGAAGAAATCCAAAAAGAAGAAACGCCCATGGAAGAACTCATTAGTACGGGAAAAGTTGTATTCAGGCACAGCCCCGAAGTGAACAGCGTTATGGATCAAGTCTTATTTGTTCCCAAACAAAGTTCCCAAGGACAAGGCTCCAATAAAAATTCCAGCAACAATGCCAACAAAAATAAAAATCAGAATAACAATAACGCCAACAATGCGTCCAATGCAAATAATCTTTCCAGCCTTGCACCTAAAGACAAGTCCTTTGAGTTCGACGGCATATTGATTGGCACAGGCGTTTTGGAAATCATCCAAGAGGGGTACGGATTTTTACGTTCGGCCGATTACAATTACCTGTCTTCTGCCGACGATATCTATGTTTCTCAATCTCAAATTAAACTGTTTGGATTAAGAACGGGCGATGTAGTGGAAGGCCCTATCCGTCCGCCCAAAGAAGGAGAAAAATTTTTCCCGTTAGTCAAAGTCGATTTAATCAACGGCCTTCATCCGGAAGAAGTACGCGATCGTGTGCCGTTCGATCACTTGACGCCGTTGTTTCCCAACGAAAAATTCAACCTGACGCGAAGCATGAGTCCCAAAATAATGGATAAGTTAGCGCCCAGAGTAGTCGACCTGTTTTCGCCGATTGGCAAAGGACAACGCGGATTAATTGTAGCTCAACCCAAAACCGGAAAAACGGTGCTTTTAAAAGATATTGCCAATTCCATTTCTTGGAATCACCCGGAAGTGTACATGATTGTCCTGTTAATTGATGAACGACCGGAAGAAGTAACCGACATGCAGCGCAGCGTAGATGCCGAAGTAATTGCTTCTACCTTCGACGAACCGGCTGAACGTCATGTAAAAATTGCGGATATCGTTTTGAACAAGGCCAAAAGAATGGTGGAATGCGGTCATGATGTAGTGATCTTGTTAGATTCGATTACTCGTTTAGCTCGTGCTTACAACACAGTGCAGCCAGCTTCTGGAAAAGTATTATCCGGAGGCGTGGACGCCAATGCCCTGCAAAAACCCAAACGTTTTTTCGGCGCAGCCCGCAATATCGAAAACGGAGGTTCGCTGACAATCATTGCTACGGCTCTTACTGAAACAGGTTCGAAAATGGACGATGTAATTTTTGAAGAATTCAAGGGAACAGGAAATATGGAATTGCAGTTAGACCGTAAATTGTCTAACAAACGAATTTATCCCGCAGTAGATATTATCGCATCCAGTACGCGCCGCGACGATTTGCTGCAGGATCGCGATATCATCAATCGCATGTGGATTTTACGTAAATATTTATCGGACATGAATAGTCTGGAAGCTATGGAATTCGTTAAAGATCGAATGGAAAAAACATACAGCAACGAAGAATTTTTGATTTCTATGAACGGGTAATACTTTTCCCGTATGAATCTTATTGTATAATTTTTTGTCTTTTATATTGCAAAGCATCCTTGCAATTCCTTGTTAATAGTGTACTTATAACAATAAGGAAAAATAGCTTATTGTCCTTAATAAGATATATAAGGCATTAGAAATCAATTTGTTGAAGTAATAAATAATTGCATAAAAATTTTGTAGTTGACAAAACAAATTCTATATTTGCGGAACTAATACAACAATAAAAAACATTAGCCCGTAAACCATGGAAAACTCTTTTTTGCAGACTTACGTCTCAATAGATTGTGTTGTTTTTGGATTCGATAAAAGTCAATTGAATATATTGTTGGTTCAACGAGATACGCCGCATTCTACCGGGACAGAATGGAAACTTCCCGGTAGTCTTATTTATCAGCAGGAAGACGCCAATGAGGGAGCGCACCGCGTGCTGAACGAACTGACCGGCGTCAAAACAATGACCCTGCGGCAATTCAAAAGTTTTACTTCTCCCCAACGCATATCCAACCTCTGCGACGTCGATTGGTTGGAAGCTACTTACCACAATAAAATAGAACGTTTGATTACGATAGCCTATCTGTCGCTGATTAAAATAAATCGCAAATTCAATTCTGTTTCAAAATATAAAACCGTCGATTGGTGTCCAATTTCGGAGTTACCTCAAATGCCTTTTGATCACAATCAAATTGTGAAAGAAGCGTTGGAAGAAATCCGCAGTTGGGTAGAAAGAGATCCCATCATCCTATTCGAACTTCTACCGACCAAGTTCACGGCAAGCGAATTAAGGCGTTTATACCAAGCCATTCACCATCGTGAATACGATGTGCGTAATTTTCATAAAAAAATTACGCGGATGGAATACCTCCTTCCTTTGGAAGAAAAACAAGAAAAAGTTTCGCATCGGGCGGCAAGGTATTATAAATTCGATCGAGTTATGTATAACAAACGAAAGATAAGCTTGTAAAAAAGCAATCAGACAATAAAGCACGGAAACAAACAATAAAAACAGTAAAAAATTATGTATTTATTAGGATTTGATGTAGGAAGTTCTTCGGTAAAAGCCTGTTTGGTGGAAGCCGGATCGGGGAAAATCATAGCTCAGGATTTTTTCCCAAAAGTGGAAATGCAAATTATTGCCGAAAAACCGGGTTGGGCAGAGCAAAATCCCGAATCGTGGTGGGCAAATTTAAAATTAGCCAGTGAATCCGTGTTGCAAAAATCAGGCGTTGCAGCAGAAGATATCCGGGCAATCGGCATTTCCTGGCAAATGCACGGATTGGTTTTGATAGACAAAAATAAAAAAGTGCTTCGTCCCGCCATTATCTGGTGCGACAGCCGCGCTGTTCCCTACGGAGAAAAAGCGTTTGAAACGATTGGAAAGGAAAAAGTACTATCGCATTTGTTGAATTCACCGGGTAATTTTACTGCATCCAAATTGGCCTGGGTCAAAGCCAATGAACCGGCAATCTATGAACAAATTGATAAACTGATGTTGCCCGGCGACTACATCGCTATGAAGTTAACGGACGAAGTATCAGTTACCGTCGAAGGTCTATCGGAAGGAATATTCTGGGACTTCAAAAATCATTGCCTGTCGGAAGACATTCTCCAGTATTTCGGCTTCGACCGAAGTCTTATTCCCCCCATCCAACCTACCTTTGGCATACAAGGATTAGTTTCTGCGGAAGCGGCCAAGGAATTGGGATTGAAAGAAGGTACGCCCGTTTGTTACCGTGCAGGCGACCAGCCCAACAACGCACTTTCGCTCAATGTGTTCAATCCGGGTGAAATCGCTTCGACCGCGGGAACTTCCGGCGTAGTTTATGGAGTGTTGGGACAAGTGAATTACGATCCCTTATCGCGCGTCAACACTTTTGCCCATGTGAATCATACCGAAGAGCAAACTCGTCTGGGTGTTTTATTGTGTATCAATGGAACGGGAATATTAAATTCGTGGATGAAACGCAACATTGTTTCGGCAGGAATATCTTATAACGACATGAATCGTTTGGCTTCCCAATCGCCGGTTGGCAGCAGGGGAATTTCGATTATTCCGTTCGGCAATGGCGCTGAACGTATCTTAGAAAATAAGGAAGTCGGATGCTCCATCCACGGCATTAATTTCAATATCCACAATCAATCGGATATACTGCGTGCCGCTCAAGAAGGAATTGTCTTTTCTTTCCAATACGGCATGGAAATCATGAAGGAAATGGGAATGAATATTCAGGTGATCCGAGCAGGAAATGCCAATATGTTCTTGAGTTCGATTTTCCGTCAAACCTTGGCAAGCATCAGCGGGGCAACCATCGAACTGTATGATACCGACGGAGCGGCTGGAGCGGCCAAAGGAGCGGGAATCGGCGCAGGTATTTACAAAGATAACCAAGAAGCATTTGCTTCGCTCGAAAAGCTCGCCATCATCAATCCTGAAGAATCAGACGGTCCGTATCAAGAAGCGTATGAACGATGGAAACAATATTTAAGAAGGTAGAGACGATCCTTACGGTAGTCCCCTATAAATAACGAATTATAATCTAAAATATTTATTATAAAAATTTCAAAAAAAATTATGGCAACAAAAGAGTACTTTCCCGAAATTGGGAAAATTAAATTCGAAGGAAAAGAAAGTAAAAATCCGTTGGCATTTCGTTATTACGATGCCGAAAAAGTAGTGTATGGTAAAAAAATGAAAGAATGGCTCAAATTTTCGATGGCGTGGTGGCACACCCTTTGCGCCGACGGAGGCGATCCATTCGGTCCCGGAACCAAAACATTTCCTTGGTCAAAAGGCGCATCGGCTTTGGAAATCGCTAAACACAAAATGGATGCCGGTTTTGAATTTATGCAAAAAGTTGGCATTGAATACTATTGCTTTCATGATCTAGATTTGATTTCTGAAGGCGATTCGATTGAAGAATACGAAGCCAATATGAAAGCGATCGTTGCCTATGCAAAGCAAAAACAAGCGGAAACCGGAATCAAATTGTTGTGGGGTACAGCCAATGTGTTCGGCAACAAGCGTTATACAAACGGAGCTGGTACGAATCCCGATTTCAATGTAGTAGCTCGCGCTGCCGTTCAAATCAAAAATGCTTTGGACGCAACCATTGAACTTGGCGGACAAAATTATGTATTCTGGGGCGGTCGCGAAGGGTATTATTCGCTGCTGAACACCGATATGAAACGGGAAAAAGAACACTTAGCCAAGTTGTTGACCGCAGCCCGCGATTATGCTCGTTCCAAAGGCTTCAAAGGAACATTCTTGATTGAACCGAAACCGATGGAACCGACCAAGCATCAATACGATGTGGATGCAGAAACAGTTATCGGCTTCTTGCGCGCTCACGGTTTGGATAAAGATTTCAAATTGAATATCGAAGTCAATCACGCTACCTTAGCCGGCCATACGTTTGAACACGAATTACAAGCGGCATCCGATGCTGGTCTGTTGGGTTCGATCGACGCAAACCGCGGCGATTATCAAAACGGTTGGGATACCGACCAATTCCCCATTAACGCCTTTGAACTTGCTCAGGCTATGCTGGTTATTTTGAAAAATGGAGGTTTGCATAATGGCGGTACGAATTTCGACGCGAAGACCCGCCGCAGTTCTACGGATTTGGACGATATTTTCATTGCACACATCTCCGGAATGGATACTTTTGCCCGTGCATTGGAATCGGCTGCCGCTATCTTGGAACAATCTCCTTATACACAAATGGTGAAAGACCGCTATGCTTCTTTCGATTCGGGCGAAGGCAAAGAATTCGAAGACGGCGCATTGTCGCTTGAAGATTTAGTAAAATATGCAAAATCGAAAGGCGAACCGGTTCAAATCAGCGGAAAGCAAGAATTGTTTGAGTCGCTCATTAACATGTATGTTTGATGTTGAATGTTAAATCGTTGAATGGTTGAGTCGTTGAATTGTTTAACGATTCAACGATTCAACCATTTAACAACAAAAAAGCGCCATGGACAAAAATTATAACTTGACCTACATTATTGGCATTACCTTAGTGGCTACCTTAGGTGGGTTGTTGTTTGGATACGATACGGCGGTTATTTCGGGAGCAGAAAAAGGATTAGAGGGATTTTTCTTACAAGCCACTGATTTTCAATATAATAAATTTTTGCATGGAATCACTTCATCCAGTGCATTGATTGGTTGTGTGATCGGAGGCGCCATATCGGGACTCTTTGCCATGCAGTTTGGGCGGCGCAATTCCCTGCGTTTTTCATCTGTATTGTTTTTCCTGTCGGCATTGGGTTCTTACTACCCGGAATTTTTATTCTTTCCACTCGGAATACCTTCTTGGAATTTATTGATAGCTTTCAACCTGTATCGCATTTTGGGAGGAATCGGCGTGGGATTGGCTTCGGCCATTGTACCCATGTATATTGCCGAAATAGCGCCGTCGTCTATTCGCGGCACGTTGGTTTCCTGCAACCAATTTGCCATTATCTTTGGTATGTTGGTGGTGTATTTTGTGAATTTTTTAATTTTGGGCGATCATGCCAATCCGATTATTGACAAAAGTGCAGAGGGAATCCTTTCGGTCAATGCAGCCTCTGATCCATGGACCATCGCCCGGGGGTGGCGATACATGTTCGGTTCGGAAGCATACGTAGCTGCCGTGTTCGGCTTCCTGCTGTTCTTCGTACCGAAAACGCCGCGCTATCTGGCGCTAACCGGTCAAATACCGGAAGCTTTGACTGTTTTGACAAAAGTGAACGGCGAAACAAAAGCCAAAGAAATTTTAGCCGATATTGTAGCTACATCGAAAGAAAAGACGGAAAAACTGTTTGCTTACGGAACAGCGGTAGTTATTATTGGCATTCTTTTGTCGGTATTCCAACAAGCGATCGGAATCAATGCCGTGCTGTATTATTCGCCGCGTATTTTTGAAAGTGCAGGTACAGGCAACGGTATGATACAAACGGTAATCATGGGAGTGGTAAATATTGTGTTCACGGTAATTGCCATCCTGACGGTTGATAAATTTGGACGCAAACCTTTGTTGATTATTGGTTCCATAGGGATGGCCATTGGCGCCTTTGCTGTAGCGCTTTGCGATCATTACGACAAGAAAGGTATTGTGCCGGTGGCATCGCTCATTGTATATGCCGCTTTTTTCATGATGTCGTGGGGACCGATATGCTGGGTATTGATTTCGGAAATTTTCCCGAATACCATTCGCGGCAAGGCTGTAGCCATTGCAGTCGCTTTCCAATGGATTTTCAATTACATTGTTTCCTCTACCTTCCCGCCATTGTACGATTTCAGTCCGATGGTAGCTTATGGATTGTATGGAACCATGTGTGTGCTGGCAGCCATATTCGTTTGGAAATGGGTACCGGAAACGAAAGGAAAAACCTTGGAAGACATGAGTAAGTTGTGGAAAAAATAAAAAAAGAATAAATAACCCCCTAATGATTTTACATCAGTGGGGGTTATTATTTGCATAATTGAATTCTTCGTCCTTTTTATTTTTGCTAATTTCAGAAACCCTGATTTAGCATAAATCAAATTGTCGTAATTTTCCTCTTTTACAGAATGATATTGTTGTATTCCTGATGCCATTATATTAATCTGATATACGGATTATATACAGTAAATTACATTATCTTATACGGCCATAATTCTGTCTCATAAGGGATGTTTCTTTTAAAAAGGCGCAAATGTTTGAATATCATATCAAAAACCTTATTTACTGCCGATCCCTTAATAGAGTTGATCGACGCTACCCGCACCCTATTCCTTATTCCTTTATTTTCAAGGATTTTAGAATAAGGGAAATGAATGCGGTTAAATTCTGCGCTACGAAGGGAGCTTTGAAAGATAAGGTTTTAATATTGAGCGCCATTTTTGTCTGAAAAGACGATCCGATAGGAGCAGACGAAATTTCATTAGACAAAACATAACGAAACGAATATTGGATGCATCATCAATTGTTTGATAAATGATCCGTAATTTGTCAGAAATATGTAATTTCAACTAACACCTGCGTTTTTGTTGCGTACGAAACGCTAACAACAAAAACGCAGTTGAACGACATCTACTGAGCTCGATTATTTTATGCAGACAGTGGGATGTTACAAAATAACCCCCAATGATTTTGCTTCATTGAGGGTTATTATTTGCATTCAATCCTGCGGATTGTGGCGACTTTCTTTTTATTTTGCCCGGAGGGAATAAAATAAACGGATGAAGTCTTTCCTACGCTTTTCAAACAAGCGCTTCATTCAAATTGACCGTCGTCTACTTTTTCTTTATCAACGATAAGATGAACAGTAAAACGACAGCGCCCACGACGGCACAGATCAAGTTGCCGAGGATGCCAGAGGTAGATATTTTCAGCAAGCCGAAAATCCAACCGCCAAGTACGCCTCCCACAATACCTACCAGCAAATTAACCCAAAGGCCGAAGCCTCTACCCTTCATAATCAGGCCCGCTATAAAACCAGCGGCAATGCCAATTAAAATAAACCAAAGAAATCCCATAATAAATTAATTTTTAGTAAAGTAATCGAATAGGACAAAGATAGACTATTTTTATTGCATTGATAAAAAAACAAGCAAATATTTATAAAAAAACAAGCAAAAAAGTGGGCAAAAAGCTTTTTTTCGAATATTATCCCTTAAAATAAATAAAAAAAGCGAACAAGTCGACACGAAAGCGGGAGGGGAAGCGTAATTATTCAAAATATTCACGTAAATTTGTTGCCGATATTATAAAATTTCGACTTTTGAGAGAATTGTCTTATAAACTATCGCTGTTTTTTCTGGCGTTAACAATTGTGTCGTCTGTTTTCGCCGGCATACGCGACGAGCCTTTCGTCTTGGTATTAGATGCCGGCCATGGAGGAAAAGATTCAGGGGCAATCGGTAAAAAAGCAAAAGAAAAAGATATAAACCTCGCTGTCACTTTGCTTGCAGGCAAATATATAGCAGAGAAGCATCCCGACGTTAAAATCATTTATACGCGCGACAAAGATGAATTCAAGGGTTTGAATGAACGAGCCAATATTGCAAATAAATCTAAAGCCAATTTATTTATTTCCATTCATACTAACTCGTCGGAATATTCGTTTGTACGGGGAGTGGAGGTGTATACGTTTGGTATTTCCCGAACCAAAGAAAATTTGGAAGTGGCAAAAAGGGAAAATTCGGTCATTTTTCTGGAAGACAATTA
Source organism: Candidatus Azobacteroides sp. (assembly GCA_009783445.1). Classification (GTDB taxonomy): domain Bacteria; phylum Bacteroidota; class Bacteroidia; order Bacteroidales; family Azobacteroidaceae; genus Azobacteroides. Next base: position 40,358 of record WRFY01000120.1, read on the forward strand.
CGAAGAAAAATACGAAGGATACGATCCGAATTCTCCGGAGTCCTCTATCCTGTTCGAATTTATTCAGAACAAATTTGTAGAACAAAGCATCAATTTTGCTTCTACTGTGCGGAATGAAATGAAAAATTGCGCCAAATGGAAAGATCGGGGAGTAAAACAAGCCGAATACCTGGTATTGCGCAAATCGAGCATGCCGCGCATTTTGATCGAGCTGGATTTTATCACCAATCCGGAGGCCGAAGCGTTTTTGACCAGCGAAGCCGGCCAGAAAAAATATGCAAGAGCCATTTGCGACGCTTTCACGCAATATAAAAGAGATTACGACCGCAAAAACCGGATTTCTCAGGTTTCGCAACCAACGCAAAGAAAAACGGAAGAGAAAGAAAGGCGAGCAAACAATCAAACGGTCAATGAATCGAACGGCGGGCAAGGGGTAGATACAGACAATTATTATGCAGATACCCAAACGGCTAATAACCGAAGCGATAAAAAGGCGGGAAACGATAATGATCAAGGCAATAAAAACAATAAGAACAAGGTAAGCCCGAAAGAAACCACTCAGAAAAAAATCGTATATAAAGTACAGATTTTGGCTTCGCCTAAAAAGTTGCCTGACAAATCGCCTTTATTAAAAGGTTATAAAGCCGATTTTTATATAGAAAACAATTTATATAAATATACTTACGGAGAATCAACCAGTAAACAAAAGATTTTTCAAATTAGAAAATCTTTATTAAAAGATTTTCACGATGCTTTTGTCATCGTATTTGAAGATGGAGTAAAAGTTCAAAAATAATTAGAAAACAAACATGAAGAAATTATTTTCCAAAGAAGCTGTTATAGGAATAGTCACTGCAATAAGTTTATTCGTACTGTATCTCGGAGTCAATCACTTAAAAGGAATCAATATTTTTAAGCCGACGAATCAGTATTATGTACTTATGCCCAATGTATCCGATTTGCAAAACTCGAGTCCGGTCTTTGTGGACGGATTTAAAGTAGGGATAGTGAATTCGATTCAGTACGAATACGAGAACCCCCTTTCGCATAGTATTGTGGTGCAAATCAGTTTGGATAAAAGCATGAAACTACAAACCGGAAGTTATGTCGAACTAAAATCCGGATTGACTTCAGGGGCTTATTTAGACATGAAGCTGAATCATTATGTCAGTACTTATTGCCATCCGGGAGATACGATTCACGGTATTGCAGATATCAGTTTGATGGAAAAAATTTCCAATGAATTCATGCCGCAAATCGAAAATTTGCTTCCGCGCCTGGATTCCATACTGGCTGGCATTCAATTCATAGTTAACCATCCAGCATTGACCCAATCTTTGGAACAGATAGAAATGACGACCGTTCATCTTCAAAAATCTTCTAAACAGCTAAATCTGCTTTTGTCCAATGAGGTTCCAGTCATTTTAAATAATTTAGGAAAAGTTTCATCCGATTTTACGACCGTTAGCGAAAATCTGAAAGGGATGGATTTGCAGGGTACGCTCAATACAGTCGACGGTGCGCTCCAGAACATCGACCAAATGACGAAGCAATTGAACAATCCAGACAGTTCGCTCGGTCTTTTGATGAAAGACCGGAATTTATACGATCATTTGGATTCGACTGCTCTCAATGCTTCCAGACTTCTTTTAGACATTCGAGAACGCCCCAAACGCTATGTCCATTTTTCTGTTTTTTAGATAAAATAAGAAGGGAGAGATTTCGTTTCCACACAAAAAGGAAAGCGAAACATCTTATTTAGATTCATTCTAAAAAGCAGCGAAAAAAAAATAAAAAAAAATCTTTCAAATATCATAGGCTCATTCTTAGTCATAAGTTCGCTTTTCAACGAGTCTAATTTGAAGCAAAGTGAAAATAATATACGTAATAGATTGAGTGTCAGATGTGTATCTTTACCTGTAATTGTCCAATATAAGTTACTGACAAAGAGACAATAAAAAATTTTACTGAAAACCAAGAAAAAAATCATTTTTTTATCCCGTTTTTTTTTTGAAATTTTGCATTACAAAAGTGAGTGTGTAGTGTGTGTTCATCAAATACAAAAGTACGGACTGCAAAAAGTACGGATGTATTGTAGTGTTAAAAAACAAAAAAGTGTTCAAGTGGAATCCTGTAATATAATATGGAAACAGTGCTTAGAAATTATTAAAGACAATATTTCGGAAAGCGTCTTTAGTACCTGGTTTACTCCCATCATTCCTTTGAAATATGAAGAAGATGATTTTACCATTCAGGTTCCAAGCCAGTTTTTCTACGAATATTTGGAAGATAAATATGCAGACCTGGTTCATGCAGTTCTTTCCAGAGTAACGGGTAAAAGAATCATTCTCAATTATCGTATCATCATTGATACTTCAAACCGAAGCAACGGACATACCACTTTACCCAGTGAACGTCCGGCCAGTTTTAGTGAAAATCAGCGGATAGCCAATAATTTGAATAAAGCTCCCAACGTTTTGTACCAACCTTCGGATTTGGATTGGGATCCTAATTTGAACAACCGTTTGTGTTTTCACAATTTTTTTGAAGGCTCCAGCAATAAGCTGGCGCGTTCGATTGCGTTGACTATTGCTCAAGAACCGGGAAAAGAATTTAATCCCTGTTTTATATATGGCAATTCGGGCGTTGGAAAAACCCATCTATGTCATGCGATCGGAAACAAAATAATGGAAATTGATCCGCAAAAAAAAGTGCTTTACATTTCGGCCCATTTGTTTGAAGTTCAATTCACGGATGCACGGAAAAAAAATACGCACAACGATTTTGTTCATTTTTATCAAGGAGTAGATGTGTTGATTTTGGACGATATACACGAGTTGGCCGGAAAAGAAAAAACCCAGCAGGCTTATTTCCATATTTTCAACCATCTCAAATTGATCGGGAAACAGTTAATTCTCACAGCCGACAAAGCGCCGGTCGACATTCAGGGATTAGAAGAACGTCTTATTGGCCGTTTGAAATGGGGTTTGACCCTGGAAATGCACAAACCGGATTTGGAACTGCGAAAGAAAATTCTTCACAACAAAGTAAAACAAGACGGATCCAACATTTCCGAAGAAATCATCAATTATATCGCAGAAAACGTAACCGAACATGTCCGCGATTTGGAAGGAATTATCAGTTCGTTAGTGGCTCACTCGTTAGTATACAACCGAGAAGTAAATCTGGATTTGGCTAAAAGGGTGGTAAGTAAAACAATCAAAATGGAAAAGAAACACATCACTATCGAAAAAATCCAAGATGTGGTGAGTTCTTATTTCAAAATCAATATTGCGGAAATTCATTCAAAATCACGCAAAAGAGAAATTGTTCAAGCGCGGCAAGTGACTATGTTTTTATCCAAAAAACATACCGATCTTTCGTATTCCCGCATTGGTACCATAGTCGGAAAAAGAGACCATGCTACTGTATTGCACGCTTGCAAAACGATTCAGGACAGCTTGGATATAGACAAAGGATTTCGTTTGAAAATGACCGACATCGAAAATTTATTGCATCAATAGGAAAGAAGAGCGAATGGCGGGAAGGAAGGAAAATATAAAATAACCTAACTCGGTGGCGGCGTTTCGAATAAGGTAGAAGGGTACTCGATATTCGTTAAAAACAAGGCATGAGCGGGAGCGGAACTTCCCGCTTTTCCTCTATCTTTGCTTTCGATCACTTGGCGAAATTCTGTTATCGACAGTTTTCCTCTGCCCACTTCAAGTAATGTTCCGACGATCGCGCGCACCATATTTCGCAAAAAACGGTCGGCCTGAATGGTGAAGACAGATATTTTATCTGTTTCTTTGGTCCAAATCGCCTTTTTAATCAAGCAATTATTCGTTTTTACATCTGTATGCAATTTGCTAAAACTGGTAAAATCGGTATATTCCATCAATATTTGCGCGGCTTCATTCATCGATCCATAGTCTAAGGGATGAAATTGTCTGTATAGCAGTTCGTTACAGAACGGATACTTTTCGGTTGTGATGAAATAGCGATAGGTTCTCGAAAGAGCGTCGAAACGGGCATGCGCGTCAGCTTTGACCGCAACAATGGCTTTCACCACAATGTCAGGAGGAAGAATGCCGTTTAATTTATCTGTTAATCCGACAGTCTCTGTTCTGTTTTTGGGAGAGTCGAAGTGGGCAACCATCAACGAAGCATGAACGCCCGCATCGGTTCGTCCCGCTCCCGTAATGCGAATGGGTGCGCGCAACAAAAGACTCATACTTTCTTCTATTTTAGCCTGTACGCTGATTCCATTGGGCTGTATTTGCCACCCGCAATAGTTTTTGCCGTTGTATGCAAGATATATAAAATAACGTTCCATAAAAATTGAATTGCAAAAATATTTTTTAATTTCGAATTATTCTAACATTCTGTTTTAATATTCCTAAAATAAGTTTATTTTTGCGGGTGATGCTGAATTTTCAAAGGGTATTTTTGTTAAATAGTTTAAATTGTTTATTCTTTTTATGGGGTATTTCACGGCTGGCCGATCATAAAAGTACAAACGAAAATATTATTCACTATTAAAACAAATAAAGAAATGAAAACAAATATCAAACAAATCGGTATTGTAACCTTGTTTATTTTATTGTTTTCGAGCTTTACGAACGTAAGAGCCGAAGGCGACGATTCTTATTTCACGATCAGCGGGGTGGTGAAGGATAAATCAAACAAGAAAAAGGTGGAATATGTGAACATATCCGTACCGGGAACCAACATCAGCAGCATCACGAACGAAGATGGAGCATTTGTACTCAAAATCAGAGATTCGATTCAGGCGAAAGAAGTCGAATTTTCCCGAATCGGCTATTTCAATACCCGCGTTCCCATCTATGGCGCTGATTTATTGGATCAAACATTCTATTTGGTCCCAAACGAAAAACAGTTGAAAGAGGTTATTGTTGAAAGTTGGGGAAGTCCTGCGGATTTAGTAAAAGAAGCGTTAAGGCGAGTAGCTCATAATTACAGCAACAAACCCAATTTACTGACTGGATTTTATAGAGAAACGGTACAAAAAAGGAAAAAATTCATCAATATTTCCGAAGCCGTTATCCATATCTATAAAAATTCGTATTCGGACATCACCTCCAATGATCGGGTACAAATTTTCAAGGGTCGAAAATTGATCACCACGAAAGTAAGCGACACTTTGGCCGTGAAATTGCAGGGCGGGCCTAACTTATCTATTTATGGCGATATAGTTAAAAATCCTGATATTTTGTTTGATGAAGAATCTTTGTCTTATTTCAGCTTCAAAATGGAAAATTCGGCATTTTTGGACAACCGGCAACAATATGTAATCAGTTTTACCCCTGTGATCACTCTGCCTTACCCATTGTATTACGGAACTTTATATATTGATAAAGAAACGTTGGCTTTTACTCGCGCCGAATTTTATTTGGATTTGAAAGACCGAAACAAGGCCATCGAAGCGATATTGCGTAAAAAACCGGCTGGACTGCGATTCAAGCCCGATGAAGTCTTTTTTGTCGTTTCCTATAAGCAGCGAGAGGGTAAAAGCTACTTGAATTATATCCGTAATGAACTGAAATTCAAATGCGACTGGCAACGCCGACTGTTTGCGACAAACTATACGGTAGTGAGTGAAATGGTGGTAACCGAAATGAAAGAAGATGCTGTAAGTAATATTCCCCGCAAGGAATCGTTCAATAAAAATGAATCGCTGAGCGATAAAGTTATGAGCTTTTATGATGATAATTTTTGGGGAGCGTACAATATTATTGAACCAACCGAATCGCTGGAATCAGCAGTAAATAAATTGAAAAAAGAACATCAGTAAATTATGAATTTTACAACAGGCCATTCATAATTTATAATTTATAACAAAGTGCCAATCAGCATATTGACTTTCAAGAAAATAAAAGACGGAAACATATGGGCTTTCGAAACCCTTTTCCGATCCTACTACGAACCCTTGTGCCGTTACGCCTATCAATGGGTCGAAAATAGGGAAACGGCTGAAGAAATCGTACAAGATCTATTTTATATTCTTTGGAAGGAAAGGCAAACCCTGCAAGTGTTCACTTCCGTGAACGGATATTTATATCGTTCCGTCAAAAACAAATCGCTGCAATATGTTGAGAAAAGAAAAGTAAGAGATGCCTATCAGAAAATGTGCGCGGAAAATACAATTCTGGAAACTCCCACACCTCTGGAAGAATTGGAATACAAAGAGTTGGAACAGCATATAGAGGAAACCTTGCGCCGTTTGCCCGAACGCAGGCAAAAAATATTCCGAATGAGTCGGATGGAAGGAAAAAAGTATCATGAAATCGCGCAGGAACTGCAAATATCCGTAAAAACGGTAGAAGTCGAAATAAGTAAAGCGCTTCAGGAATTACGCGATCAATACAGTTCTACATACGATTCAAAAAAGCAAAAAGTCAAAAAGTCAAACGCATGAAACAAAATAAAGACGGCATATGCCGGATGGATGTGGATAAAGCATGGAATAGCCTCTATGCACGATTGGAAAAAGAGCAGCTATTGACCATCGAAGCAGAACATTTCTCTTATCGAAAACGAAAAATACCGCTTCAATGGGTGGCGGCGGCTGCTATTTGTGCCGGAATTATTTTTTCTGCCTTCTATTTTTCTCAAAACAGGGATCATTCGGCGTTATTTCTAACCAATACAGATTCCAGCACATTGGTCTCTACGCTTGAAGACGGTTCAATCGTTTATTTGGCAAGTCAGGCATCTCTTTGCTATCCATCCGCTTTTGCTGTTGATCAGCGAAAAGTGGAACTCAACGGCAACGCTTTATTTTGCGTAGCAAAAGATGAAAAACGTCCTTTTGTTGTTAAAATCAATGGAATCCGAATCGAAGTGGTAGGAACCATTTTTGCCGTTCAATCTTCTCCCGATCATTCGTTTGAACTTTCAGTAAAACAGGGAAAAGTAAATGTTCAAGCCAAGGACGATCCCATAATTCTTCCTGTGGAAAGCGGCGAAACCGTTCAATTGAATACGGGCAAACTGAGCAAGTCGAGAACGGAAGATTTTCGACTATTCCGCCTTTTCACCGACAAGATGCGTTTCAAGGACGAAAAATTAGACCACATTGTTCAGGCTATTAATACCCTCTATGGTTCTCCAATCCTTATTGCCGACGAATCCATCCATAACAGGACATTGACTGTTACGTTTGAAAATAACTCCGTTGAAACGATGACGGAATTAATCTGCATGGCATTGCACTTGGAACAAATCAATAAACAGGATACCATCTTTATCCGGTCATTCATAAAATAGAGATTTATGCGAAGTTGTTTCATTGGAATAATTTGTTTTTTCGGGTGTTGTTCTTTTGCAAAAGCAGAGGAAATTCTCGATCAGGAAATACAATTGCCCAAAACAAGGGAAACAACGTATGAATTACTCAACCGAATTACCGACCTTACAGGTTTCTTTTTTATTTACGATAGCGATGTCATTCGCAATGAAAAAAAAATCAAATTTTCCGGAGGAAAACACACCTTGAGGCAATCCATTTACTTGATCACTCAGAATCAAAACATACAAATCAAGGTGATGGGCCGGCATATCCTTTTGTATAAGAAAGAAGCCTTGCCTTCCAGCGTCAGTAAATCCGTACCGATAATTAACGACAGCCTGACTTATGTTGTTGCAAAAGCCATGGTAAAAGATGCCCAAACCCAAGAACCTATTCCGCATGTTTCCGCAAGCATCGCAGAAACCGGCATCGGAACCATTACCAATCAGTCGGGCGAGTTTATGCTTAAAATACCGCTTTCCGATTCCACTCAATACATTCAAATTTCTCATGTAGGTTATAATCAACAGATTATACCCGTAGAGTTGTTTCGGAACAATCCGGTAGATATCTATATGCAAACAAAAATAATTCCGCTGGAGGAAGTCATCATCGGCTTGGTCAATCCGCAAAAAATCATACGGGAAATGCTTAATAACAAACCTATTAACTATCAGAAGGATCCCGTTTATTTCACCGCCTTTTACCGAGAAGGCATAGAGAAAAAAAATACCCTTATCAGTTTGACCGAAGCTGTATTTCAAATATATAAAACCGGCTTTGAATCGTCCGCCAACGATCAGGTCAAATTATTAAAAATGAGAAAAATAAGTAATGAAGACGAACATGATTCCCTGATCGTAAAAATGAGAGCCGGAATTGATGCCTCTTTGCGTTTGGATATTATCAAATACATTCCCGATTTTCTCGATTTGAGCAACGAACCCCCATTTATCTATACCAAAATAGACATGACGGTAACCGATTCCAGTTTAGCGCATGTAATTGCTTTTGAGCAAAAACCCGGAATTGCGGAACCATTTTATAAAGGGGAACTCTATATTGATGCAGAAAACAGCGCTTTGTTGGCTGCGCATTTTGAAGTTGATCCGCGTTATATTGATAAAGCAACAGATATATTTGTACTCAAAAAACCCAAAGGAGTGGACATCAAACCGGAAAATGCCAGCTATTATGTATATTACAAATATTGGAATGGAAAGTATTATTTAAACCACATTCGAGGAGATGTAACATTCAAGATGAAAAAAAAGAATATTCTTTTTCAACCTTCCAAATCCATTCATATTTTTTTTGAAATGGTTGTTTGCAAAATCGACACCTGTGATGTGAAAAGATTTCCGCGCAAAGAAAGCATCTCTACCCGCACGGTATTTTCAGAAACAAAATTTCACTACGACAACCGCTTCTGGGACGATTTCAATGTCATTCTTCCCGAAAAAGAACTCAATGAAGCGATCACTCGCATCTCTTCCAAAATAGAAGAAATGGAGTGAGGCGCGTCCCTTCCCTGATGAACTGAGTATTCGTTCTTGCGAGGGGCAAAGCCTGAAGCAATCCGTAACAAATACTGTTGAATTGCTTCCCGCTCATATCTCTCAATCGCTATGACGGAATCCGGTTGATCCGTTTTCCTCTGCGTTCTTATTTATCATTCAAAACAGAAAGAAATTTTTAGCATTGTAATAACTGATATTTTCCACCATCTGGCCCAGAAAATCGAGTTCATCCTCTGGCAAGCATCCGTTTTCCACATCAGAGCCGATTAAATTGCAGAGTATCCGGCGGAAATATTCGTGTCTCGGATAGGAAAGGAAACTGCGCGAATCGGTCAGCATGCCGACAAAACGGCTCAACAATCCCAATACCGATAAAGTATTTATTTGCTTTTCTATACCTTCTTTCTGATCGAGAAACCACCAGCCCGAACCGAATTGAATTTTTCCGGCAACGCTTCCATCCTGAAAATTACCAATCATGGTAGCAACCATTTCATTGTCAGCTGGATTCAGATTGTAAATGATAGTCTTTGCCAATTTATTTTGTTTGTCGAGCGTATCCAGAAATTTAGACATGGCTTTCGCCGTCAGAAAGGTGCCGATAGAGTCGAAGCCGGTATCAGCTCCTATTTGGTTGAATAAACGGGTGTTATTATTTCGTATCGCTCCGTAGTGAAATTGTTGCGTCCATCCTTTTTCCCAATTCATTTCTGCAAAGATCACCAGCATCGCTGATTTGAATTTCAATATATCCCAATAACTCAATTCTTCGCCTCCATATACTCGGTTAAATATCTCTTTGATTTCATCGTCTGTATAGTCTTCGGCAAAAAATTCTTCAATTCCATGGTCGGATAATTTGCAGCCTTGTTCTGCAAAAAACTCCTGCCGTTTCCGAAGCGCGGCAATTAAATCATCGAAAGAAGAAATGGAAATATTGGATACATTCGACAAGGTTTCGACATACGACCGGAAGGCGGTCGGATTTTCTACGGCCATCGCTTTGTCAGGACGCCAAGTTGGCAACATTTTGATTTCAAAACCGTCGTTTCGGGTTTTAATATGGTGTTCGAGCGAATCCACAGGGTCGTCGGTTGTACAAATTGTTTCTACCTTGTATTTCCGCATCAAATTGCGAGCCGAGTATTCCGGCGTTTGCAATTTAGCTGTACATTCTTCGTAAATTTCCCTTGCAGTACGAGGCGATAACAATTTTTTTACTCCAAAACCGGTTTTTAATTCCAGATGAGTCCAATGATAAAGCGGATTACGCATAGTATAGGGAACTGTTTCCGCCCATTTTTCAAATTTTTCCCAATCGGAAGTTTTTTTCCCTGTGCAATATCTTTCGTCGATGCCGTTGGCGCGCATGGCACGCCATTTGTAATGATCGCCCCCCAACCAAATTTCTGTCAAAGACCTGAATTGATAATCTTCGGCAACCATTGAAGGAATTATATGGCAATGATAATCAATAATTGGCTGTTTCTCAGCATGTTGATGATACAGCTTTTGCGCGGTTTCCGTTTGCAGCAAAAAATCTTCGTTCATAAACTTTTTCATGATAAAATAGCTATTTTAAATAATGATAAAACTTTTCCGTGTACGCTCGCAAAATTATAAAAAAACAGAATGCGTTTTTGAAATTGTTTGTATTTTTGCGATTATTTTTCTGCGCAATAGAGGGAGTTTCATTTGAGAAAAAAAGTCAAGCGGATGGATATACATCATCATCAAAGAAAAATACGGATCAAAGATATTGCTCTTTTGGCGGGCGCTTCGGAGGGAACAGTCGACCGAGTTCTTCATCACAGAGGAGTGGCGGCCGTTCGAAGTGTGAAAATCGTCAACAAGGCGGTGAAAAGATTGAATTATTCGCCCAATCTATTTGCCCGTTCGCTGGCTTCAAAAAAATAGGAAAGAAAACATAGATTATTATATTGAATTTAAGGAATAAATTTTTTCATCGTCATGGAAAATATTAACAGAAAAACAGCAAAAAAAGCCCAACTCTATCCTGAACGCATCATCCAATTCGGAGAAGGGAATTTTCTTCGCGCGTTTGTAGACTGGATTGTCTATAACATGAATCAAAAAGTAAACTTCCAAACAGGAGTAGTGGCTGTGCAACCGATTTTTACGGGAATGATCGACTTACTGAACGAACAGGACGGCTTGTATCATGTAAATCTGCAAGGAATAGACAGGGGAAAAGTTATCGACAACATTGACTTGATAGATGTGATTACGCGCGGAATCAATCCGTATTTACAATTTGACGAATACCTTCAACTGGCGGAAATTCCGGAAATGCGTTTCGTCATTTCCAATACAACCGAAGCGGGAATTGCATTCGATCCGACTTGCCGCTTGGACGATCAACCGGCAACATCTTATCCCGGCAAATTGACGCAATTGCTTTATCGCCGCTATCAAACATTTCACGGCGCACCGGACAAGGGATGGATTATTTTCCCTTGCGAATTGATTTTTCACAATGGCATCGAATTGAAAAACTGCATTCATCAATACATCGACCTGTGGCAATTGGGCGACGATTTCCGGAATTGGTTCGACAACGCTTGCGGCGTCTACAGTACATTGGTAGACCGTATTGTTCCCGGTTATCCCAAAAATACAATTGATGAAATTCTGGATAGAATACAATACAACGATCAATTGGTGGTAAAAGCTGAAATTTTCCATCTATGGGTTATCGAAGCGCCAGAATCGGTGGCCGCTGAATTTCCTGCTGGAAAAGCCGGATTAAACGTTCTGTTTGTTCCAAACGAAAAACCTTATCATGAACGAAAGGTTACATTGTTGAACGGTCCGCATACAGTTTTGGCTCCCGTCGGTTATTTGGCTGGTCTGAGTACCGTTCGAGAATGCGTGGAAGATGAAATTGTTGGCTCGTTTGTTCATCAAGTCATGTACGACGAGTTATTGCCAACATTGGACTTGCCTAAAGAAGAATTGGAACAATATGCTTGCGACGTATGGAACCGTTTTCGCAATCCGTATGTTAAACATTTAGTAACCAGCATTATGCTCAATTCGTTCCCCAAATACAAAACGCGCGATTTGCCGGGATTGAAAATATACAGAGAACGGACTGGCCGCCTGCCTTCGGGCTTAGTACTGGGACTGGCGGCCATCATTACCTGTTATAAAGGGGACAAGCAATGCGAGGATGAAATCGTACCCAACGACGATAAGGCTATTCTGGATTTATTGACTAAACTTTGGAAAATAAATGATTTGGCTAAGGTAGCCCAAGGCGTTTTGGCGGCAACATTTATTTGGGGTGAAGATTTGAATATGATTTACGGATTGACCGAAAAATTAACCGAATACTTGAAGTCTATAGAGGAAAAGGGGATAAAAGAAACGCTATGCAATTGCTTAAAATCAACTCTGCCGACAACGTAGCCATTGCATTAACCGAGTTGCACAAGGGAGAAACAGTTGAGGTGGAGGGAAATACCATCGCTTTGCTTTCTGATATTCCTGCAGGGCACAAACTGGCGCTGAAAACGATCCCTGAGAAAAACGACGTCGTCAAATACGGTTATCCTATCGGTCATGCCCTCCGGACGATTGCTCTGGGCGATTGGGTCAATGAACAAACAATAAAAACTAATCTGTCCGGATTGATGGAGTATGAATACCATCCGCAACCGGTTCAATTGGCTATTTCCAATCAAAATTTGACTTTCAAAGGATACCTCCGCTCCAACGGAAGCGTTGGCATTCGAAACGAAATCTGGATTATTCCTACTGTTGGTTGCGTCAATGGAACGATACAAACGCTTGCCGAACAGTTGCGGCGGGAAACGCAAGGGCAGGGAGTAGACGCCATTGCGGCTTATCCGCACAATTACGGTTGCTCTCAATTGGGCGGCGATCACGAAAATACGCGAAAAATCTTGCACGACATGGTATTGCATCCCAATGCCGGAGGCGTTTTATTGGTAGGTTTAGGCTGCGAAAACAATCAGATGGATGCTTTCATCGAAATGCTGGGAGAGTATGACGCCGACCGTATCCGGTTTATCGAAACGCAAAAAGTAGCAGACGAATACAAAGAAGGAATGCAGCTTCTGCGAGCAATCTACCAAACTGCATCCAAAGATGTACGTGAAAACGTTCCCTTGTCGGAATTAAAATGCGGATTAAAATGCGGCGGTTCGGACGGTTTTTCCGGTATTACGGCCAATCCTTTACTGGGCGCTTTTTCCGATTTTCTGATTGCACAGAGCGGAAGTACGGTATTAACGGAGGTGCCGGAGATGTTTGGCGCCGAAACAATCTTGATGAATCGATGCGTCAATCGGGAAATATTTGAAAAAACCGTCCATTTAATCAACGATTTCAAAGATTATTTCATGCAGAACGGACAAGCGGTTTATGAAAATCCATCGCCGGGGAACAAAGCCGGAGGTATCTCCACATTGGAAGAAAAATCGCTGGGATGTATACAAAAAAGTGGAAAATCGCAGGTACAAGATGTTTTGAAATATGGCGACCGCATTCAAACCAAAGGATTAAATCTGCTGAATGCTCCCGGAAACGATTTAGTGGCATCGACTGCTTTGGCCGCTTCCGGATGTCATTTGGTGTTATTCACCACCGGACGGGGAACGCCTTTCGGAACGTTTGTTCCTACCTTAAAAATTGCATCGAACTCAAATTTATTCCAAAAAAAACCGAATTGGATTGATTTTAATGCAGGAACAATACTGGAAAACGAAACAATAGGCGCTGCTAACGAACGGTTTATCGAATATGTTATTCGAGCGGCAAGCGGCGAACGGGTCAACAATGAAAAGAATGGATACCGTGAAATAGCTATTTTTAAAACCGGCGTAACGTTGTAAAATAGGCAGATTCAATAAAAAATTCTATCTTTGTCAAAACGTAAAACATCACAGAATATGAGATTCGAAATTATCAAATCAAAAACAACATTCGCGCTAATAAAAAAACGCTTACGGAAGTGGAAAACAAGTTTTATAGCGTTCAGTTTTTTTGCAGTAAGTATTTTACAGTTAGCATGCAGTAATAATGAAGGCGATGCAGAAAAACCCGTTTATTCATCTCCGATAAAAATCGATTTGTCGGCTACCGAATTGCAATTGACAGGTGAAAGTCAAAATTTCGCTGCTAACTTATTTTCGACTATTCATGAATTACAGGCAAATGATCCAGAATCCGAAAATATAGTGATTTCCCCTTTAAGCCTGAATATGGCATTGGCTATGGTTTGGAATGGCGCTAACGGCGAAACGAAGCAGGCCATTCAGAAAGCAATGGGAATGGGCGATTATCCACAGTCGGAAGTAAACGATTATTTCAAAAAAGTGAGGGAAAATTTCGTTAAAACCGATCCGACAGTGAAATTATCTATCGCCAATTCGATTTGGACAAGGCAGGATTTTTCGGTAAAATCCAGTTTTTATGACGTTAACAAGAACTTTTATCAAGCCGAAGTAAAAGAAGTTGACTTTTCATCTCCTAATGCCCCTTCTCTCATAAACCAGTGGTGTTTTGACAATACGAACGGATTGATTAAAGAAATAATCGAAGGAAAAATATCCAACGATGTAATGATGTATTTGATAAATGCTCTTTACTTCAAAGGAGAATGGTCGGATCATTACGGATTTGATCCGGTTGCAACAAGCGACGCTGCGTTTACAAAAGAAAACGGCAGTTCAACTCAGGTAAAAATGATGAATCAGAACAATACATTGCCGTATTATAATGACGAATATTTGTCAACTACTTCTTTGCCGTTTGGAAACGATGCTTTCAGCATGGCATTTTTTCTTCCGAACGAAAATGTTTCCTTTGCCGAAATGTTGAATCAATTGAAGCAACCGAGCTATTTTGCCCAATGTCTGCAATCGAGCGGTAAGGCAGACGTCGACTTATATATTCCAAAATTTACTACCGAATATGAGATTACATTAAATGAAACCTTGAAGCAGTTGGGAATGGATATTGCCTTTACGGACGGGGCTGATTTTTCGGGTATTTCGGATACTCCTTTGTGTATTTCAAATGTAAAACAGAAAACATCGGTTTCGGTCGATGAAAAAGGAGGGGAAGCGGCGGCCGTCACAGTTGTCGAAGTGATTATGACCTCTGTAGATCCAACAAATACTCCCAAAACAGTTTTCCGAGCTGATCGTCCGTTCCTGTTTGTTATTCGAGAAAATTCCACCGGAGTTGTTTTGTTTATGGGGAAGATAGGTGGCGTCCAATGATTTGAAAATATGGCCGATTGAATAGGAATGCTTTCGAACGGAAAGTGATTATCAAAAGATTAATATATTTTATATGAACAAAAAAATAGTAACATTAGGAGAAATTATGCTTCGCCTTTCCACTCCGGGCAATACCCGATTTATTCAATCGGAAGTATTCGATGTTGTTTTTGGAGGAGGCGAAGCCAATGTAGCGGTCAGTTGTGCCAACTATGGTCACGACGCTTATTTTGTAACTAAACTACCCAAACACGAAATTGGCCAAGCGGCCATGAATGCTTTGCGCCGATACGGCGTCCACACAGATTTTATTGCCCGCGGCGGCGAACGGGTTGGTATTTATTATCTGGAAACAGGGGCTTCCATGCGTCCCAGCAAAGTGATCTACGATCGGGCACACTCGGCCATTGCCGAAGCGGCTCCTTCCGATTTCGATTTCAATGCCATTATGCAGGGCGCCGACTGGTTTCACTGGTCGGGCATCACGCCGGCCATTTCCGACGAAGCTGCCGAATTGACCCGATTGGCTTGCGAAGC
>WRFY01000121.1 GCA_009783445.1 Candidatus Azobacteroides sp.
TTTTCCGTGCTTTTTATTAACCTTATTTTTGAAAGTTCCCTTCGTAGCCGAGGATAATGACATATTCCCCTCCCCTTATTAATTAATTGAAAATAAGAGAATAAGGGAGAATGTCAAGAGGACTGTCAAGGCTATTGAGGGCGCCTTCGAAAATAAGGTTAATAGATAAGGAACTAATCCATTGAACGCATTTTCTAAAAAAATGAACTTACATTTTTTATAGTCTGCCCTATGGCAAGGAAGGGAGAGCGCTAATCCAACGGTTCAAACTGTCGAGTAGGAGAGGGGAATCTTTTCGTACCGCCCACGCCTGCAACTGAGTAAAACTAATGTCCGTATTGATGTCGATTCCAGGGAATAGGGTCTTGTTTTTCAATGCGATTTTTTTATCGACGACGGCATAATCAATTTGCCGGTACGCTACCATATATAATATTTGCTCCTGCGTATAATCGTCCAGTTCTTTGATGTAAATAGGTTCGGCAATTTCTTCCGACAAGTTTCGCAGTCGGAGGATGCAAGGCGAATTCTTGGGAACAAAAATAGTTTTGCGGCCCAATTCGATTTGGTTTCGTATCAAAGGACGGTCTTTGGAGTCGATGGGTTTTCGCTGGATTAAAACTTGTTTGTTGTGCGCGATGGGAACGGTAAATGCCAGCGTCTTTTTGCCCTCGTTTGTAACCGGAATATTCAGCGCAATGACGTCGTAGGTTTTATTCTCTAATTTTTGAATGCAAGTTTTCAGGCTATTTTCCAGGAATATATTGACTTTCAATCCCGAACGTTTTTCAATGTATTTGCAAAGTTCGTATTGCATTCCTGCAATGGAATCTCCCGACACATAGTAATCGACCAAATTGTATTCGGTGACGATATTTAAAGCGCTGTCTGCCGCTATCTCCGGCCAGTCTCTGGGAGCGCTTGAGGAATAAAAAAATCTGTGACATACAAGGTATGCCACAGAAAGACCGATGAGAATACTCATGATGATCGCACATGTTCGTTTTTTGTAAGCCATACCTTTCTGTATTTACTGACGGACATTGCTGTTTCCCGATGTGTTGACGGAAATATTTCTCGATGTCAAATTTTGGACATCAATATCAGAATTTTCTGACGCGGTAGCGCTTGCATAGTTGGCATTTCCGCTCACGTGAACGCTGGAACCTTCCGAAGCCGTTACAAATAAGTTGCCTGTAAGACTTAAGTCGATTTTCATGTCGCTGCCTCCAATGGCAGACAAAAAGCAATTTCTACTTTGCAAAGATTCGATAGCGCAATCAGAGGCTCCAGAACTCGAAATTGTTGTATTTCCGGAGACGGTCAAAGAAGTGATATGAATATCGGAACCTCCCGAAGCGGTGGCTTGAAAAGAAGTTCTGCAATTCAGATTATCGGCATAAAAGTCGGATCCGTCAGACAGCGTTATTTCGCTAAGCATAGACGAAGAAACATACACTTTGATGGCCTTATTTTTCTTAACAATGTGGAAGACGCTTTTGTCCTTTTCCCGCGAAATAATCAGCGCATCGTCTTCCACATCGGTAGTAATTTTCTTAATCATCTCTTCATCAGCTTCTATTTCAATTGTTTTTGAATTTTCCTGAGTAAAATAAACGTCAATACCCAATTCCACTCGTATTTCCTGAAACGAATCCACTCGCCGAGTTTCAGTTACAACAGCAGCCTTAACACTGCAAACACTGGAAACAAACGCACAAAGTAATAATGCTAAATTTTTGATTTTCATTGTTTTCAAATTTTGATGGTTAATTTTTATTTTTGAGTATAGTGATCTATACCTTAGGTTAATTTTCTTAAACTGTTTTTTTTTAATAATTTCAATTTGCTATATTCAAGTCTTTCTGATGGAGATTGAATTCAAAATTGCTTGACAAATCCAGCAAAGATAAGTCGCTATGCCTACAATAAATAAAGGGTTTTGCATCCTTGAATGCCTTGGCTTTCAAGGATGCAGAAACTAACACTAAATCAATAGCGAAAAAGCCGTAAAAATTGTTCATTTGTATTTTTTCATCTTTCAGGTCGGCAGAGAGCATTAATTGGGTGAATGTTGTGTGATAAGAAACCGCAATCGGGTCGTTGATTTTTTGAGAAGGCCTTCCATAAGACAATCTTGGGAGCCTCTTATATAAGGTGAATAATAGTAAACGCTTTTTCATGACTTTTCAATATTAGATATTTCTTCCCTTTGGTCTTATGAAGTTTATGGTTGCAATCAACTTATTTCCGCTTGTTCTTCCGGAATGGACGCGGGAGGAAGCTGGAAATAAACGCTCCTCTCGCTATTTTGTATCCCGCAATTAATCTATACCTGCAACTCTTAATCGAAAATTACCTCTAAATGAAGAGAAAAATTCATTACTTATATCCATGAAGCAGTGTTGATTCCGCCGATACAAAACTTTTTACAAAAGTAAGATTTATTTTTTATATTATCTATTTTCAATTTGCCTTTTATTCTTATTTGATTAAATTTAACAAAAGCTTTATGCCTGTGATAATAAAAAAAACTATTTTTGTAGAAAAAACAATTCGATATATGTCTGTACAACTCGTTCTCATACCGGTCACTCTGGGTCAAACGTCTGTTTCTAAAGCGCTTCCAGCTTATAATAGAGAACTTATATTGTCTATTCAATATTTTGTAGTGGAAGATATACGCAGCGCTCGGCGTTTTTTGAAGCAGTTGGATTCGGATATTCGTCTGGAGGCCATCACCTTTTTTACATTAAATAAGCACACTTCGAAAGAAGAACTTTCCGGTTTCCTGCAGCCGCTCGGCGAAGGACATTCGGTAGGGATTCTCTCGGAAGCCGGTTGTCCGGCAGTAGCCGATCCGGGAGGAGAACTGGTATTTCTTGCTCAGCAAAAAGACATTCCTGTTGTTCCCCTGGTGGGACCATCCTCCATTTTGCTGGCCTTGATGGCTTCCGGATTTAATGGTCAGAATTTTGCATTCGAGGGTTATCTGCCAGTCGATAGCGGCCTGCGGATAAAAACATTGAAGCGATTGGAGCAGCGGCTGACTATTGAAAATCAAACGCAGATTTTTATAGAGACGCCGTATCGCAACCATAAATTGCTGGAAGATATAATCAAAACATGCAAGCCGGCTACTTACTTGTGTATAGCCGCGGATATTACTTTAGAAACGGAATGGATTAAAACAAAAAGTATTAAGGAATGGAAAAAACACCTTCCGGAATTATCCAAACGACCTTGTATCTTTGCCCTTGGGCAACCGTCTGTCAATGCATCTTTATAAGAGTTAAACAATCTTATATCGTTGGTTTAAACGCATTTTTTGTTTATCTTTGCATAACACGGAAATTCTGAGGACTATGAAAACGAATCAGGAAGAAGTGATGCTGGAACATCCGACGACTCTGGGAGAAAAAATTCCAAATAGTTGGCAAAGTTTACACTTCTCAAAAAATTGCACTCTGGAAAACAATACTTCTTATGACGCAACCATCTTTTTTGTAATCAAAGGAAGCATTTACTTTTCCATTGAAAATGCGGAAAATCATCGAATCGGTGCGCAAGAAATGTGCGTCATTTCGAGCGAAAATTCAGGAAAGATGAAAGTGGAGGAAAACACGCATATCATGATGTGTTCGTTTCAAATTGAATCTCTTGTCTCTGAGCAAAACGCGATTAATGAATTAATGAATCAGGAAGGCGATCAATCGGGTCGTTTTGAAAAACTTCCAATCAAAGAACGAATCGGCGGTTATCTCGGCGAATTGGATTTATGCTTGCAAGAAGGCTTAGATTCGGCCTATTTTCAGGAAATTAAAAGACGGGAATTATTTTTATTATTATTTTTTTATTACTCCAAGCAAAGCCTGGCAAAGTTTTTGCAAGGTATTTTATTTGAAGATATTCAATTCAGGGGATTCATAATGAAGAACTATCAAAGGGTTAAAAATGTGCAAGATCTAGCAGTTTTGGCTAATTATTCGACGTCGGGATTCATAAAAAGATTTCACCGGTGCTTTAATGAATCGCCGTATAAGTGGATGCAGAGGCAAAAAGCGAGTCAAATTTTGTTTGATATCAAAGGAGGAACAAAATCGTTGCAGGAAATAGCCACCTTGTACAATTTCTCATCCTATCAGCACTTTGCGAATTTTTGCAAAGTACAGTTCGGTTTTCCTCCTACGAGAATTCTTGATAAATATGTGGTAAATGAATCGAGTAATTAAAAGAAAGGTAAAAATACATGTTAATTGGGCAAAAATATATGAGTGTTAATTATATTAAAGGGTGTATCTTTGCTGCGTTTTAGTACACTCTGGTATATGTAAAAATTTATTGCAATGGCAAAACAAACATCTATTGCGCACCAAAAGTATGTTTTGGAGCAGTTTCTATTATTACTTTCCGGCTTCGAAAACGAATTTAAGAGTCTGGTTCAAAGATATGAACAAAGTATTACCACTCTTTATGAGGATTTAGGATTGATCGAGGAAATATATGAAGATTATAGAAATCTATATATGACTCCGCTAAAAACGGCTATGATGGAATTGATTTCGAGAATCAGAGAGGAAGACATTCCTTTTATAGAGAAAGAAATTGATTTTATGTCGTCGCGATAGTTAAATTAATTATCTTTTATCATTATGAATGAATACTCTGGAAAAGTTAAGGGACTAATTGATGGAAAGATCCAGAAAGAATCGGTGGGGTCGATTATTGCGGATGTTTTATTGAAAGGACGGAATGTCGTGATTCCGGGCTTAGGGTATTTGGAATTAAAACCTCTTTCGAATCGATATGCCGTTTTATTTAGAGCTGCGAAATCGGAAGCTGAAATGGAATCAACGCAGCATTTTTTCGGAGGATATGAAAAAGAAGAATTTTTGTCGCTGATTTATCATTTTGTATCTGCCCCCCTAATGGAAGGAAAAGTAGTTTCATGGCCTGAATTAGGTTTTTTTCACCCAATTAAAAATGAAGATGGAAGCTTACGTATTTCATTCACTCCCTCCAATTCATTCCGCAAGCAAGTAAGTGGAGTGAATTTTTTAGTGAATGAAGAATTAAACAAAATTCTTTCAAACGACGAGGTTAAAACGATCGGCGAGATTAAAAAAGTCGAAGAGATTAAACGACTTGAAGAAGTTAGAAAGATCGAAGAAGAAGCGAAAAAAATCAAAGAAGAAGCGAAACGACTTGAAACTAAGAAAATCGAAGAAGAAGCAAGAAAAATCGAGGAAGAAGCCAAACGAATCGAAGAAGAGGAGGCCAAAAGGCAGGAAACTAAACGATTAGAAGAAGAAGCCAAACGGATCGAAGAAGAAGAGGCCAAAAGACTGGAAGCCAAATGGCTCGAAGAAGAAGCCAAACGGCTCGAAGAAGAAGCCAAACGACTGGAGGCCAAACGGCTCGAAGAAGAAGAGGCCAGACGACGGGAAGAAGCTAAAAAACTTGAAGAAGAAGAGGCCAAACGACTGGAGGCTAAACGGCTCGAAGAAGAAGCAAGAAGACTGGAAGAAGAAGCCAAAAAACTCGAAGAGGAAGAGATTAAACGGCGGGAAGAAGAAGCGAAGAGAATTGAAGCGAAAAAACGGGAAGAAGAAATTAAAAAGTTCGAAGCGAAACGACTGGAAGAAATTAAAAAAATTGAAGAAGCGAAAAGTAAAAAGGAAGAAATCAAAAAAAAGGAAGAACCAGAAATTATAATAGCCGCTAAGAAAACAGAAGAAACGACGGCGCCTATAATTGAGAAAACAAAGGTTGAAAAACCAAAGGAATTATCGAGCGAAGAATTGGAGAGGTTGCTCTTTGAAGATTCGAAAAAGACGTTTGCCTCAAAAGAACCGGAAAAAATTGCCGGCGAGGAAAAAACGGAGAAAGTGGAAGAAGACGAGTGGGTCGAATATACCCCTTTTTTCAAAACAAGACAAGCAAAACAAACGATTCGGGACCACGAAAGCGAAGAAATAGAAGAAGTGGAGGAGGAATTGCCTGTCGATTTAGAAATAAAAAAATGGCGAGAAGAACGGAATAACAAATATCGTGAGCCGGAAGTGAAAATCGAGTTTTCCAAACCAGCTGATCAAAAAGTAATTAACAAAACAAAAGAAAGAAAAGGAAAGAATGAAAAAGATGAAAAAAGAACCGTGCATTTACGCGCGAAGAATGATTCCAAGCGATGGAATAGAAGCGCATTAGGGTTTATGATGTTGTTTGTTGCCGTAATCATAGCGTTAGGTATGATGGTGAAAATTTTTTCTTCCAAGGAAAAAAATAAATCAACCAATTTAGAGCAACAACAAGTAGTAGGCTCCCTTCCCTATTTGGCCGAACAAAATTATGGAAATCCTGCTTTTTGGGTATATATCTACGAAGCAAATCGTGATAAATTGACTTCTCCGATCAATATACCTGCGAAAATAGAACTGGAAATTCCCGATTTGTCTGAATATAACGTCGATGTGAAAGACAGTCTGGAGATCAAAAGAGCAAAAGTGATGTCTGATATGATTTTGAAACAAAAGTATTAACATGAAAAATTTTAGGAGAATTAATGAAATTAACTGAATTAACTAAATTAAATGGAAATAATATGAAAAGATTAATTATTACTTTGTTATCGTCCATCGCGTTTTTGGTGGTTGTGGGGCAAAGCAATCCTACGGTAGTAGTGGGAGACATGAAAATTGCCGCGAATGGGACGATGAAATCTGTGGGGGCCGTAAATATGAAAGCAACCGATGTGCAGAATTCCAGAATGGTGAACAATGGAACGCTCAATGTGGCGGGAGGAGGAATTATTTTTTATTCAGCTCCGGGTAAAGACGGTTTGCTATTGACTAATGAAGGGGCTACTGTAACGGCGCCTACCGATTCAAGGAATGTAAAAATGCATAAGGTTTTTGAGGATAATGAATTTTATTATGCCATCTCTTTTCCTTTTGATGTGAATACCAATTCGATTACAAATGCCGCTACGGGCGAAGTCCTTTCGGTAAACTACGACCCAAGCGATGGCGTTTCGTATAAAGGTTTGTATATATTTGAGTATGATTCTCAAAACCGAGCTAATACAGGTCTGTTCGGGAGTAATTGGAAAAATTTTTCCGGTTCGGTTCTAAAAAGGGGAACGGGCTACAGGATATTGTCTTATGATGCACCCGAGGTGGAATTTCCTGCGGCTACCTATCCATCTTCAAACTCAGATTCGTTATTTGCTTACAGCAATAAAAACTTGAACGGTCTGATCGATTATATAAAGAGAGACGCTTCGGGTAACCCCTCCCAGGTTGGAGATTATCCGGAAGGACGGGGCTGGAATTATATCGGCGGATTGAATACAAGCGCTTTCGACTTGAGAAAAGCGCTGGATTTTACCATTGATGGTAGTAATGAGTGGAATCAGGCCATTTACTACATGAAGCCTAATGAAACTTATGTGCAATTACTTCTTCGAGTCAATGATGCAATCGCTTCTCCTTATGTTCCATTTTTTGTTCAGGTAAGGGGAGGAGATAATTCAGGAAATGCTACAATTGCGGCACACTTTTATAAAGATGGAGTTACTATAAGCGATGCAGTTCCTACTGATTTTCGAGCTTCTGAGGCTGCCAACGAAGACGTTATTTGCTCCTTGACTCTTCGAAGCGATCTTCGGGACGACGATTCAGATGATATTTACCTTGTATTTGGCGACAAATACAAGGATGAGTATCGAATACAAGAAGACGCTGTCAAAATGTTTTCGAACAATGAACCACAGTTGTGGGCCAATGTAAATTCTATTCAACTATTTGCCAACGCGCTTCCACGAGACGGAGAGGGAAAAGTGGTGAATCTGGGCTTTTCTGTACCGAAAGCTGGACAGTATACATTTGAATTCGCTAATAAACTCGGTGATGGTCAGTTTGTAAAAAAAGCGATACTGGAGGATAAAACCACGGGAACCCAAACCGACGTTTTGACGAAAACGTATTCGTTTACTGCAAACGATGCGTCGAAGGCGAGCGATCGTTTTGTACTATACGTCAATCGCTCTGCCACGGGAATCGATGCAGTGGAAAGCCCCACAGTTTATGCTTACGTGCAGGACGGTCGGTTGACGGTTAAAAATGTGGCGAACGGCGATAAGATACAGGTAGTGGATTTGGCTGGACGGGTCGTTGCCTCAGGCATTGCTCAATCCAGCGAGTTTTCAACCCTGTTGAACCAAAAAGGAGTCTTCATTGTCAATGTGAAAGGCGAAAAAAATGCGGTTTTGAAAGTCCTGAGTAAATGAGGCAATCGAATGAAAAAGTATGTAGCGATAGGGATCGTATGTATTTGGATATGTGGAAATGTGGGCGCAACGCCTCGTTTTCGGGAAGCGGGTATTTTGGATAAAATAACGCTGAAACATTGGGATAACAATACGCCGCAAACAGGTAATGCGCTAGGCATAGTTTACCTTTATACTCAGGAAAACTCGACCGCCAAAATGGATCGCATAGATGCTCTTCGAATGACAGGGAGCTTGTGGTCGCTGAGCGCTGATAGCATAGCGGCGCCGTTGTTTGTGGATTGTCGACCGTATAGCGGTTATTATGTGGATTTTCCATTGGCAATCGCAATTAGGGCTGCAGGTAAGCAAACAATCACTTATGAAAAGACAGCATCCAATGAAGCGTCATTGGATGTGGCTACGGCTATTGAGTTGCGAAGCACGGCAGACTCAAACGTACGCGTTGACTTTCTTACGAAAAACAGTTATGATTTTGATGCATACGCATTTGACGCAAAAAAAGTTAATGATACGATCAAAGTCCTGTTTTTGAGAGTGTGGGGCGCCAACAGAGTGAAAGAGAATGTGCAGAATGCCCAGTGGAACGACCCTAACAGTTGGTTGGGAGTAGCGCCGAAGCCTGAGATTAAGAACCTTTATATACTGATTCCTGAGGCTGCAACGATTGCGATTCCTTCGGGAAGCATAGAGGTGGATACGGTTAATAATGAAGGTACTTTAACCAATGGCGGTACGCTAACGGCTGAAAGAGTTTTCAATACCGGTACGATTACGAATAATAAAGGATCGACGATCGTGGTGACGAAAGCCTTATATCTGGGTTCGAATTCTTCTGAATCGCAATAAATTACTAACGTATAAAAATAATAAAAAAGAAAATGAAAAAGAAACGAAAATTTTTAGTCATATCGATGTTCTTATTTTCTCTGTTCATTTTTAATAAAATGAACGCGCAACAACCAGGGCTATATGATAATGATAATAGCAATGACAATACGCCTTCAACGTCAAATGAAGGAGGAAGTACTCAGACAGGTGTTTTTCGTGTTGGCCCGGGAGGCGGCCCAGGTGGTGATCCGGGAAAGGAAGACACGCCTATTGGAGAAGGACTGCTTATTCTTTCGGTACTGGCGGGCGGATATGCAGTAATAAAAAAGAAAAAATCAAAAATAAAAAGTAATGAAGTTTAATATTGGATTATTATTAATTTGCCTTTTGGCCGTTATGGTGGGTGCGTCGTGCACTTCCTCCCGAAAAGTAACGTATCTTCAGTATGATTCGAACTTGGGAGAAGCTGATTTTTATACTCAGTCGAGAGATAATGTAATTCGTTATCAACCGGATGACGTGTTAGGTATTGTGGTAAATGTGGTAGGACAACCAGCGGTAGCTTATGACTTTAATTTACCGCTTCAACCTGCGGCTACTACCGACAATTCGAGCGACTATGTGGATCAGGGAGTAGGACGGCAAACCTATATGGTAAACAAAGAAGGACAAATTGATTTTCCTGTATTAGGGGCTGTGAAAGTATCCGGTTTGACCCAAGCGGAGTTAGAGAGATATCTCAAGATGGCTCTACGCGCTTATTTAAAGGTCGAACCGGTCGTAACAGTTCGCATGATGAATTTTCGAATAACTATTTTGGGCGAAGTCCAGCGTCCGGGTCAATACAGCGTAAGTAAAGACCACGTAAGCGTTTTGGAAGCTTTAGCCCTGGCAGGTGACATGACTATCTATGG
Source organism: Candidatus Azobacteroides sp. (assembly GCA_009783445.1). Classification (GTDB taxonomy): domain Bacteria; phylum Bacteroidota; class Bacteroidia; order Bacteroidales; family Azobacteroidaceae; genus Azobacteroides. The sequence continues at coordinate 10,033 of WRFY01000121.1, forward strand.
TAAACGAGATGATGTACGGCTAATACGAGAAATGCCGAATGGAGAGGTGAAAATAGTGTCGATGGATATTAGTAAGGCTCAGATTGTTTCTTCCCCTTATTTTTATCTTCATCAGAATGATCAACTGTATGTTGTACCAAATTCAGCAAAAGCGAAGTCGGCTGATATAGGATCTCAAACCTCTCTTTGGTTTTCTATCGCTTCTGTAGCATTTACAGTATTTAATATAGTGGTTTCGCTTACTAGATAATGAAAAAAATGAAGAATGGAAAAAAGTACAGGCAATAGGAAAACACAGGAAAGGGAAATTAATTTTCAATGGTTTATCGTGACTTTTTTAGTCCATTGGAAATGGTTTCTCCTTTCTATTGTTTCTTTCCTTTTGGGAGGATATCTCTATTTGCGTTATGCAACGCCTATTTATCAGGTCGCTTCGAGTATTATTTTGAAAGATAGTAAACGCGGCGGCTTAGGAAACAGCGAACTTTCTGTTTTTGAGAATATGGGTATTCTTGAGAACAATAGCAATGTGGATAATGAAATGGAGATTCTTCGTTCGCGCAATTTGATTGAAGCGGTCGTTATTGAACAAGAGCTTTATATCCGCTATGTGATAAAGGGTAAATTCAAAGATACCGAATTGTATAATGGATCGTACACAAAATTTTATACTTCTACTCCGGTGAAGGTTTTTGCAGACGCCAAAATCATTTCGGCTCTTAATGGAACAATTTATCTAAATGTATCTCTTACGGATAAATCAACGATTCGGGTAATTGGACATTATGGAGGAAGAGAGTTTATGAGCGAATATTCTTCTCTTCCGGCGGTATTGAAAACTCCAATTGGGGAAGTGCTTCTTCTGTCGGACGAAAAGTTTCTTTTGAAAAAAGAATATCCGTTGGATATACAAATTATTCCTCCTCTGTGGATGGCCCAACGCTACATGGGAGCTTTGAGGTTGAATCTGACAGATAAGAATACAACAGTTGTGCAGTTGTTGTTAAAGGAAACGCATACGAAAAGAGGAGAAGATTTTCTTTCCAAATTGGTTGAACTTTACAATAGGGATGCAATGGACGATAAAAACAAGGCAGCAACGAATGCCTCTCGTTTCATTTCCGACCGTTTGATAGGGTTGACTGACGAGTTGATCATTTCTGAAAAATCCATTGAGGATTACCGGAAGAAAAACCGAATCACCAGTTTGGATGTAGAATCTGAAATGTTGATGAAGGAAGATAACGAATATGAGAAAAAATTGGTGCAAAATGGGACAGAGAAACTTTTGCTTTCCTACCTGGAAGAAGAATTAAACAACGATAATTCCAGTTTATTGCCAGCTACGCTGGGAGGAATTAATCCATCTTTGTCTTCGGGAATCGAGAACTATAACCGTACCCTTTTAGAAAGGGAAAGATTATTGGCCTATACCAGCGATGAAAGTCCGGTTGTCATACGAGTAGACGAACGGCTAAATATGTTGAAAGAAGATATCAGGGCGGGTATAAAAGCATTGAAGTATACTTTGACGCGTCAAGAAGAAGAGTATGCGAAGATGAATAAGTACTACGGAGGAGATATAGAGGATGTTCCGCGTAGAGAAAGAGAACTGACAGAATTAGTTCGTCAACAGATGATTAAAGCTAATCTATACGTAGATTTATTGAAAAGAAGAGAAGAGATAGACTTAACGCTGGCTGTTACGGCGCCGAGAGCAAAAGTTTTGGAATCGCCTCTTGCGTCAGGGCCTATTGCTCCGCGCAGATCGATGATCTACTTGATGTGTTTGGCGGGAGGATTTCTTTTTCCGTTTTTCATAAGCGGTTTCAGAGAAATGCTGAATTACAAGCTTTCGGATGAAGAAGAAGTTCGTCGTTTGTCGGAGGTGCCGATCATTGTGTCTTTGCCTTATGTGAGAAGCAACGATGCCTTGGTGGTAACGCCTACAGCCACAACCGCGATTGTAGAACGTTTTCGTCTGCTGCGAACCAATTTGCAATTTACACTGGATAATGTTGACAAAAAATCCATATTGGTAACCTCTACCATTAGCGGTGAGGGAAAAACATTCGTTTCAATCAATTTGGCGATGATTTTTTCATTGAAATACAAAACCTTATTAGTGGGTCTGGACATCCGTCGACCAAAAATAACGGATCATTTAGGCTTGCCGAAACAATTGGGGCTGATCTCTTACCTGACAGGAGAAGAAACCGATGTAAATAAATTGATCAATCGAAACGTCAAAGGAACCAATCTGGATGCTTTGGTATCGGGCGTTGTTCCTCCTAATCCCAATGAGCTTTTAATTGAAAGAACCTTGGATAAGATGTTTGCTGATCTTCGTAAGCAATACGATTATATTATCATCGACAGTTCGCCTGTGGGCAGCGTTTCGGATGCCTTCTTGTTGAGTCGAGTTTCAGATGCTTCGCTTTTTGTAGTACGGAAAGATTGGACTCCTAAATCGGCTATTTTCTTGGTAAACAACATTAATGAAGAAAAAAGATTAAATAATGTAAATCTTGTGTTAAATGCTTTTAATAGCGGAAAAGGAGGCCGCTATGGATACGGCTATGGATACGGCTATGGATACGGCTATGGATACGGCTATGGATACGGCTATGGTTCGGAAGAAAAATAATTAATAAAATAAAAAAAGATGAAAAAAGTAACTAATTTAGTATGCGCATTAATTTTATATGCCTTTGTGTTTTCTGCGTCAGCTCAGGATAATAAACAACAATTTGACACTAAGCCTAAAAGTAAAATAGGCGATAATTGGTTTGTTTCTCTGGGAGGAGGATTGAGCCTGTTGCAAGGCGAACAAGATGGCGACCGATCCCTTTCGGAGCGTATGACTTATGGAGGTGAATTTTCTGTGGGAAAATGGTTTAACTCCAAATTTGGCATGCGCCTTCAAGCTTCGATGGGTCAGTTGAAAGGATTCAATTATACACTTTATCATGAGGGGAAATACATCTTCGGCACAGACCGCCACATGACACAGTATCCGGTTGGGTTTAATACAGACTATGCCGATGGCGACAAATTTAAAGGCGATTGGAGTTTCTATAAAGAAGGGTATAACAACGGAAATTTCAAGTTGGTAGGCGATGATGAAGGTTTTTGGCAGGAGTTTGGTTATCAAACGGTAACTGTCGATGCGATGGCTAATCTTACTAATCTTTTCCGGAGTTATCCAAAAGACAACCAAGTGGATTTTATACCTTATGTAGGCGTAGGGATGGCGCATGCCAACAGTAGCCCTACGAATCTGGCTTACACCGGATTTATGGGAAAATTTGGCGTACGGGTAGCCTTTAACTTTTCGAGTCTTGCTGTTTTTCTGGAACCGCAATTAAACTTTATGAGTACAGACATGGATGGTTACATTGGGAATCGTAACATGGATTTGGTCGCTAATCTGATGTTGGGTTTGCAGTACAATATCAATCGTAACTTTGCGAATGAATTTACTTTATCACCCGAAGAAATCAATTATTTGAACGGTAGGATCAATGAAAATCGTCGAATAATTGAAGGACAACAAGATATTATAGAACGGCAACAAGCTTTATTGGATAAGTTAAGTTCCAATCCTCCAGCTCAACCCCAAAGTAACACTACAGTAATAGAAAAAGAGGTAACTTCGAACGACAAGTTATTACCGGGATATATCTATTTTGGGCTGGATTCTTATGTCATTTCTTCTGGCGAACAGACAAAAATAAATGCTGTGGTTAGTTATTTGAAAGCAAATCCGGATAGTCGTTTGCTTTTAATTGGCTATGCCGACAAGAAAACAGGAAAAACTGCATATAATCTTAACTTGAGCCGTCAGAGGGTACAAACGGTAGCTGCAGAACTTGAACGACAAGGAATTAATACACGTCGACTGCTTACGGAATGGAAGGGCGACAGTGAACAACCATTTGTTCAAAATGACTGGAACAGAGTGGTTGTTATGGTAGAAAGAAAGTAAAAATATAAAACCTGATTCAAAAGTCCATATATCTTTTATTATCCTTTCTATATGGACTTTTGAAGAAAGGGTTGAAAAAACGTATTCTTATGAAAAGGTTGTTTTATATCGTTATAGATCTTTTGATCACGTATGGAAGTATATTTTTGGCATTTTACATATTAGCGAATATCAATATGTTAGAGGATTTTCAGAGGAATTTTGAAGCGTTCGTAATTATAACTCCTTTCATAGGCCTTTTGTACTTTGTTTTAATGTACGCTTTTGGTTTGTATAGCATTACTCGAAAAGAACTTGGCGAGGTGATTTATACCGTTTTTCTCATATCGCTCTGTCTAATGGTTGGCATCATGGGTATTTGCTTCTTTGTGAGGAATATAGCCTTTGCATTCCCTCGTAGCGTGATTCTTCTTGGCGCTCTTTTCTATTTTGTGTTTCTAACTATCTGGCGTATTTCTGTCTGGGTAATGGAACGGAAGGCGCATGGTATAAAAACAATCACTATTATAGGGGATGATACGGAGAAATTGCGGACGGCAATTATTCGTAAATATTCCAATCTGTATCATATTGTAAATTTGTGTAAAGAAGATGATCCTTACTTATCCACAAAAATTCGTTCGGTGGATGAGATATTCATTGGTTCCGATGTTTCGTCACAAACCAGAAATAAAATTTTGCCGATCTGTATTAAATACGAGAAAAATGTTTGCTTTGTGCCGGAATATTTCGATTTGAGCATTATGGCTTCTTCGTTTCGTAAAACCGATGATATTCCTACCTATAGTTTATCCAACATGTCATTGTCGCCGGAAGAAAATTTTGTAAAACGCACTATTGACTTGATTTTTGGAATGGTAGCTTTCATCGTTGCTTTACCAATCGGCTTAATAGTTTCAATTTTGATAAAATTGGATGGAGGACCAGTGTTTTATGCACAAGAACGGTTGACAGAAGGCGGAAGAAAATTCAAGATACTTAAATTTAGAACCATGATTCCAAATGCTGAAAAAATTTCGGGTCCTATATTGGCTGGAGAAAATGACCCGCGCATTACAAAAATCGGTCGATTTATTCGCGCGATTCGTTTGGATGAAATTCCTCAAATAATCAATATTTTGAGGGGAGATATGAGTATAGTAGGGCCGCGGCCAGAACGTTCTTTTTTCGTGGCTCAATTCGAAAAAGATATTCCCGAATATCATTACCGTTTGAAAGTGAAAGCCGGATTAACCGGTTTGGCGCAAATCGAAGGAAAATACAATACAAGCGTAGAAGATAAATTGCGTTATGATCTGATTTATATCAATAATTATTCCATACTGAAGGATATGCTGATCATGCTGCAAACCATTAAAATTTTGTTCATGAAAGAAAGTACGGAAGGGGTTGTATCCAATGAGATCGCATTGAGTTCTCAAAAAGAAAAAACAACCCAGCCTTTATGGGAAAAACACGCCATGCCAAGAAGCGTAAAAGTGAGATGATTATATTAAAAAGTTAATGCGAATTAGAATGAATGCAACAGTTTACAACTGCAATGTATTTACTTTACAAAAAATACATAATAGGGCGGGGAATATTACGGCGTTGAACAATTTTATCGATTTGTCGTTCAAGATAGAGCGGGCATATTATCTATATGATGTGCCGGGAGGCGAGGTACGGGGGGGGCATGCTCACAAAGAATTGCAACAATTAATTATTGCGGCAAGTGGGGGGTTTGATGTAACTCTGGATGACGGCATTAATAGAAAGACAGTATCCTTGAATAGGCCCTATTATGGTTTATACATTGTTCCTGGTATATGGCGGGACTTGAGTAATTTTTCTTCTGGATCGATTTGTTTGGTGTTAGCTTCTCATAAATACGATGAAAATGATTATGTGAGAGATTACAGCGAATTTAAAAAATTAAGAGAAAGATATAGAAGATAATAGACCCCTAATGCGGAAAAAATCATAGCAGAGTGGGTAAAAAGAATTGAGTATAAAAAATATTTGCGATTAGACGTTTTGTATCCGGACGCTTTACAAGCTTTGGAAATTTTATCGGAAAGATACAATCTATTTTTAATTACTGCACGTTCAAATCAACAAAATACTTGTTGGCAGTTATCTCAATTGAATATTTTTCGCTATTTTTGCAAAGCAATAGTGGTCAAGAGCAAGGGAAATGCAGGATTAAATAAGTATAATGCAATCAGCACGCTGCCTATTTTTGCTGTGATTGGAGATACGGAAACTGATTTTGCATTATCGGAATACGCGCAATGTCTCTTTTATCCTTTAAATAACGGATTTCGTTCGCTGGATTATTGGAAGCAACGAAAACAAAAGTCTTGTCAAAACATGGAGGAAGTTGTTCTCTTGATGAATGAAATAGAATTTAATTTCAGGTAAAACTTGACACAACATTCAAATAAATGAGGTAAATAATATATTATGGGCGAAAGTAATGAAACACGCTATCAGGGTCCTTTAGTTTCGGCAATAGTTCCATCATACAATCATGCACCGTATATTCAAGAGTGCGTTTTAAGTATTGTAAACCAAACATATAAAAATATCGAAATCATTGTGATCGATGATGGTTCGAGTGATAATTCCAGAGAAATTCTGGAAGAAATGCAAAAACGTTTGGGCTTTCGGCTGGAATTTCAGGCTAATCAAGGTTTATCTAAAACCTTGAATAAAGGTATTCGGTCTGCCCAAGGGAAGTATATCAGTTGTTCAGCTTCCGACGATTTTTGGGAATTAGACAAAGTTGAGCGACAAGTTGCTTTTTTAGAAAATCATCCAGAATATTCTTTTGTGTGTGGGAAAATACACATGGTAGACGCTCAAAGTCGGATCATTGAAGGATTGACAATTATTGACCCCGTGCGCGATCCCATTGAAAGCGTGAAATTCGAATCGTTGTTGGAGCGGAATTGCATTCCGGCCCCCAGCGTGATGTTTACCAAAGAAATATGGGAAAAATGCGGAGGTTATAATGAAAATACAATTGTCGAAGATTTTGATTTTTGTTTGAAAGTGGCTTCCAAAAGTAAAATAGTATATATTGACGAGTATTTTGCCAATTACCGATGGCATGGACAAAATATAACCGTTTATACACTGAAAATGTGCGATGCTGTCTGGGAGATTGTTCAGAGTTGGAAAAACCAAATGGATGCTGGCTTATATAAAAAAATAGCGCATAGAAGAAGTTCTTCCTTTTTCAGCAGATTGGCGCGAAAACACAAAAAAGAGTCGTTTAAATATTTGAAATACTGTAATTCCTATTGGGATTCGCTCATAGTAACGAATTACATGAAAGGATTTTATAAGTTACTTTTTTGTTGGAAAAAAAATGACGGAACGGTCTGGCAATAGATAAATGAACGAAAGGGTAGAACAATGAAGTTTTTTTTTAAAGTAGTCGTTTTTTTCTTGATCGTATTCAATTTTAGGTTACCAATAGTTTATAATTCGGTAGCAATAGCCGCCATATTGGCGAGTATTTATTATGTGTTTATTCGAAAAAGCATACCTTTTTCTTATTTCTTTTTTCGATACAATACAATAATATTGGCAGCTACCATTCTGTTGACGTTGATAACACTGTCTTTTACAATTGCTCATGACGAATTTTCTGTCCTTTTCACGAAACGGTGCTTGGTAATGCTCTCCATGTTGCTGGCTCTCGTTTACGTATTGCCCTTGTTGATTGAAGGGAACGAAAAAACGGCCTATGAAGAAGCGGCATTTATTCTCTGTTATGCTTTTGCCTTGCAAGGAGCTATCCATTTGACTGGTTTTTTAGTTCCGCCTGTAGGCGATTTCCTTTTCGATATGAAACCAGAGGGAACGAAGGCAGCGATTTTAGATCCAAGCGCTAATATAGATAAGTTCAGAGCTTATGCTTTGACAGGCAGTATTTTTTTTGAATTGCCCTCTGCTTATGGAGTGGCTTGCATAATGTTTTTACGAATTCAATTAATGGAAGATCAGCAATATATTACAAGCTATAAAAGTTATGCTATCTTTTTTCTGCTGATCATAGGAATTTGTCTTTCCGGAAGAACTGGTTTTGTGGGTATAGCTTTAGGTTTGGTATGGTATCTATTTTTTGCATATAATAAATTAGGCGCTATTTTTAAGACTGGGGTAAGAGTATTGGCGGGATATGTTGTTTTACTATGCGCCTTTTATCTTTTTTTGTCGCCGAAGCAACAAGCTTCATTTGTAGACGATTTATTTCCTTTTGCTTTTGAAATGTATTATAATTATGTAGATGAGGGGCAATTGAGAACTGCTTCGACCGATGTGACGATGAAGAATTTTTATTATCCTTTAGAAGATAAAACCCTACTATATGGAGATGGCGTGGGTTCCAGAGAGCACCAATTCTATAAAGGTACAGATGCAGGGTACATGAATGCTTTGATTTATGGCGGTATTCCTTATCTTTTGGTTTTACTTGTTTACCAAGCATTGTATTTTATTCAACCTGTGTCGGTCGCTTATAAGAGAAACACAAGGGAAAATATGATCGATTTATCCTGTTTTGTTCTTCTTTATATTTATATGTTGATTTTGGAATACAAAGATACGGCCTTAGGAACGCAGCATCTTACAGAAGTAATATTTCTTTTTTTGGGAAGCTGTTATTTGATAAAATATTACGAAAATCAAGAAGAAAGCGAAAATGAAAACTAAAATTCTCTATTTACTTCCGGGAGGACTTTTTAATTCGGGTGGAATGGAACGGGTGATTACTCTTAAAGCAAATTACTTAACTGAAAAATTAAATTACGATGTTTCTATTGCGACTACGGAGCAAATGGGACGTCCCATTTTTTATCCGGTATCTACACAAGTGCATCTGTATCATTTGGATGTGGGAATTCATGTTAATTTCGGTAAAGAATCTTATTTGGAAAAATGCGTTTCCCGTTTCCAAAAGACGAGGGAATATAAAAAAGTTTTGGAGAATTTATTGAAAAAACTTCGACCTGATTTTACCATTTCTACCTTGGGGGGATTAGATATTGGTTTTCTGAACAATTTGGATGATGGTAGTATCAAATTGGGCGAACTGCATTTTCCGGGAAATTACCGTCAATTGATGGCTCGCAAACTATCCAATGCTTTTCTTCCAAACTTGGTAGCTCGATGCCGGACGCAAGAATTTAAAAATAAATGTGAGAAACTTTCCCGGTTGGTGGTATTAACGGAAGAAGAAAAATTATCGTGGAAAAATCAACGAAATATAGAAGTGATCCCCAATCCTTTGCCTTTTTCTTCTTTGTCGGAATCGTCGACAACTCAACAGAAGAAAGCTATTGCTGTGGGACGACTAGCCTACGAAAAGGGATTTGATCTATTGATTGAAGCATGGAAAAATGTTTTCAAAAAACATCCCGATTGGGAGTTGAATATTTATGGCAAGGGAGATCAAAGAGATGCTTTAATTCGTTTGATTAAAGATAGCGGTTTGGAAGGGGTAGTTAAAATAAATGATCCCTCAAACGATATTCAAAAACTTTATATAGAACATTCCATGTTGATTTTGCCTTCGAGATATCTGGAAGCGCTTCCAATGGTTTTGATAGAAGCGATGGCTTGCGGACTTCCTTTAGTCGCCTTTGACGCACCCTGCGGGCCGAAAGATGTCATTATCGACGGAGTAAACGGTTTTCTGGTTGAATCCGGAAATAAGGAGAAATTGGCGGAAAAAATCAACGATTTGATTGAATCGGATGAATTAAGAAAATCCATGGGAAATGCCGCTCAAAAAGCCTCGTTGAATTATAGTCCAGATCGAATAATGGAACGCTGGCATTGTTTATTTGAAGAATTGAAAAATGGAAAATGAAAACAATTGTTGTATCCGGAATTAATTTGTTTACGGGAGGAACGCTCAAAGTGATGCAGGATTGCATCGCCTCTCTGTCTTCTTTTGCAGGAGATGAATATGCAATTATTGCATTGGTACACAATGAGAATCAGTATTCTTCCTTTGCTAATGTACGCTACATTTCTTATCCTAAATCGCGCAAATCCTATGTATACCGTTTGTATTGCGAATATTGGGGATTTAAAAAACTTTCCCGACAATTGAAGCCGTACCTTTGGTTATCCTTGCACGATGTGACTCCCAATGTGGAAGCTGAAAAAAGGATGGTCTATTGCCACAATTCATTTCCTTTTTATAAGGCAGGATTACGGGGCTTATGGTTGCAAAAAAGTATTTTTCTGTTCAGTCTGTTTTCCAGATATATGTACCAAATCAACATTCAAAAAAATGATTATGTAATCGTACAGCAACAATGGCTGAGGGAGGCTTTTCAGCGAATGTTTTCGATTAATAATATAGTTGTTTCTACTCCGGTATATGAACGATCTGTCTCTAAAAAAGGAGTGAAAATTCTTCAAAAACAGACAGATAAATTCATGTTTTTCTATCCGGCCACTCCGATGATTCACAAGAATCTGGAAGTTGTTTGCCAAGCAGTGGCTATTTTGGAAAAAGAAGGCGTGTATAGCATGGAAGTGCAGCTCACTACCAATGGTACGGAAAACAAATATGCGGGAAGCATTTATAAAAAATACCACTCGCTAAAAACGTTGCGTTTTTGTGGTTTTTTGAAGCGGACAGAAATGGATCAGTATTATCAGAACAGCGATTGTTTGGTTTTTCCGTCAAAAGCGGAAACTTGGGGTTTGCCTTTGACAGAAGCAAAGGAACACCACAAATCCATTTTAGCAGCCGATCTTCCGTATGCACGGGAAACAGTGGGAAAATACGATCAAGTAAAATTTTTCGATCCGGACAATGCAGAGGAATTAGCCGAATGCATGAAAAATTGCATGAAAGGTACAATTGCATACGACCAAACGCACGAAATTATTTATAATAAGCCATTTACCCGTAACTGGGATGAGCTGTTCCGTTTTTTACTTTTGGGTGAACAGCCTTGCGAATCGTCTGAAAAACGCTCATGAACGATAGGCGCAAAGAACTTGAGTTACTTTTTGTATTTCTTCTTCGCTCATTACAGGACTGATGGGTAAGCTGACGACTTCTCGATGTATTTTTTCCGTGACCGGAAATGACAATGAATTCCATTCTTTGTAACATTGCTGTTTATGGGGAGGAATGGGATAATGAATCAACGTTTGAATATCGTGTGCTGTTAGAAACGATTGCAACTGATCTCTGTTTTTCGTTTGCACAACAAAAACGTGTTGCACATGCGATTCGCGATGTTCGGCGGGGATGGGAAAAACAATCTGTTCATTCTTGCCGTTTTCAAGATAATATTCGGCAATTTTTCGCCTGATTTCGTTTTCCGCATCTAAATATTTCAACTTAACAGAAAGAAAAGCAGCTTGTATTTCATCCATCCGGCTATTTAAACCTTGGTATTGATTGACATATTTTTCTTGCGAGCCATAGTTTGCCAAAGCTCGAACGACAGTAGCCAATTGGTCGTCGTTTGTGGTAACGGCTCCGCTATCGCCTAAAGCGCCCAAATTTTTTCCCGGATAAAAACTATTGCCTGCTGCCTCTCCTAAATTTCCCGTTCGTTTTTTTGTCCCATCTGCATAAAAAAAGTAAGCTCCCACGGCTTGGGCATTGTCTTCAATCACTTTTAGTTGATATTTTTTTGCAATGTTTTCCAACTCTTCCGACCAGCAGGTTCTTCCATACAGATGTACCACAAGAATCGCTTTTGTCTTGGACGTAATCGCTTGTTCAATCAAAGAAATATCTAAGTTGAAAGTGCGAATGTCGGGTTCGATCAACACGGGTTTCAAGCGGTTGTCCGTAATGGAAAGAATAGTAGCAATATAAGTATTGGCAGGAACTATGATTTCGTCGCCTTCCTGCATGCAGCCTAATTCTTTATATGCTTTCAGGATCAATCTCAAAGCATCTAATCCATTGGCACAAGCAATGGTATGTTTTGTCCCTATATAATTGCAAAACTGTTGTTCAAAAGTTTTAACTCGTTCGCCTAACAAAAACCATCCGGAATCTATTACTTCGCCAGCAACTTGTTTCAGTTCGCCAGCATGTTGTGCATTTATTTTTTGTAAATCAAGAAATTTTATCATGAGTTAATCGTTTCTTAAATCTTTAAATACTTCGTAATCTCTTATATAATCATTTTCGTCGTAAATGGTAGAAGACAAAATCAAAGCTAACGAATTGGTTGAGAAGTTTTTAATTTGTCTCCAGATTCCATTGGGGACATAGAGCCCGTAATAGGAACGGTTGAGATAGAATGTTTCTTCTTCTTTTCCATCATTCAATAGCACGTCAAAACTTCCGGATAGGGCAACGATAAATTCTTCGTTTTTTTTGTAGGCATGTCCCCCCCGTACCTCTCCTCCCGGCACGTCGTAAATCCAATACGCTCGTTCAATTTTAAAAGGCGTATTTTTGAACTCTTCTATCACAGATAAATTTCCCCGTTCATCTAAAATTTTAGGCAGTTGAATTATTTTTACATTACTTATCATGAAAAACAGTATTGATTATTATAGACATTCTTTTCATTGTGCGTCGATTCTGTTTGTTTTTTTATTTAGAAAATGACATACAAAGGTACAATTTTTTTTTGTTTTATCCATCGGATCAAATATTTTTTTTACTCTTTATACATTCAAACCCAAATTTTTAGTATCTTTGCTTCGGATGAAAAAATGTGCTATAAATATATGCCTGAAATCATTTCACACATTTCAAAACTGCATCTATATTATTGAAAATAAGGCAAAATGAATAAAAAGATACTGCATATCCCTAACTATTATTCTCCTCATATTGGAGGAATCGAAGATGTATGCCATACGATTGTATCGGCTATGACTAATTACCAGCATGAGGTAATTTGTTTTCACGATGAAAAAAAAACACAAAAAGATTATTATGAAGGAATACGCATTATCCGATGCGGCGTATTCAAAAAACTGTTCAGTCAGTCTATTTCCTTTTCTTTTTATAAGGAATTGAAAAACGTATTTGAAAATTTTGATCCGGATATTGTCCATTTTCATGGGCCAAATCCATTGGTTAGCGTATACCTATTGATGTTGTTACCCAAAAAAACAAAACTGATTGTCCACTGGCATTCGGATATTGTCGAGCAAAATTTGTTGTATGCTTTTTATCGTCCGATTGAAAGACAATTATTATCGCGGGCGAATAAAATAGTGATAACAAGTCCCGCCTACCTTGCGGGATCGAAAGCCTTGTCGGCTTGGACAAGCAAAGTGTCGGTTATTCCAAACACCCTCTATACCGAAAAATTGCAAAAACAAGCGGGAGACGACGAAGCTGTTGAAAAAATAAGAAAACTGTACGGAGGGAAAAAAATCATTTTTACCTTTGGACGTCATGTTTCTTACAAAGGACTTCATCATTTGATCGACATCGCTCCATTGCTTAAAGAAGAAGCGGCAATTGTTATTGCCGGACAAGGCCCCTTGAGCGAAACTTTGAAAAAAAGGTCGAATCATCCGTCTTTGCATTTTCCTGGTCGATTGACAGATGATGAATTACGGCAATATTTATACGCATCCGACCTTTTTGCTTTCCCTTCCGTTACCCGGAATGAAGCGTTTGGAATCGCTTTGGCCGAAGCCATGTACTGTGGTCTTCCAGCAGTCACCTTTACTATTCCGGATTCGGGAGTCAATTGGGTTTGTGTTCACGGAGAAACGGGTTTGGAATCGGAAAATGGAAATACGCAAGCTCTTGCTTTCGCCGTGAATCAATTGTTAATGGATCCTGTTTTGAGAAAAAAAATGGGAGCAAACGCTTCTCTCCGAGCAAAAAACTTTTTTACGACAGACACAATCAAAGAGAAGTTGATCGATTTATACAATGATTAGGCGCTTCGCAAAAAAACATACCGGTTGAGAAATCCGGATCGTTTCCCTTTCAAGGTGAATCCGTCTTATTCGATATAATGTAGAGAGGGAGAGCAACTGTCTCTTTTCTCAATTTTATACCAAAATTACTTTCCAAGTCTTCACTCATCAAGTTGTCGTATCGATAATGAAAAGTCCAGTCGTAGAGTTTGTTATCGTTTCCTTTGTAGTAATAAATATTTTTTTTTATGTCGCTCAGCAGGTTCGCAACCTCTTTCAATGATATATTGTCCGCTTCGACACGATCATTTCCTACAATATAAGTATGGTCGCCGCCCAAATTTATCTGTTTGTTGTCCCATAACAGCTTAGGTTTGACGACCTCCAAAACGTAAACCTCCAACTGTTTGCTTTCGATCCGGAGGTTTAACGATAAGTGACTTTCAATCAGATGTAAAATATCAGTTTTTGATTTTGACAATTCTGATCCGCTGCAACTCATCGAAACTCCATAGTCCGTAATTCCATCGAATACGATCTGATAACTCGAGCAATCGGTCAGATATTTGATCAGTCCCGAAAGAGGGCCGGAATAATAAAATGTGTCGTTATTGTTATATATTTTCTTTTCTACCGAGGATTGTTGGGCGTCCAATGGACTCTTCTCGGGTCGTATGGGTTGCAATGGAGCGTTTGAAGGGCTTGCATTTTGTACAGCAACAAACAAGTCGTTCCAGTTCTTGTTCGGTTTCGATTTTATTTGTGAAGCGTAATTATCTATCATGCTGGCTGTAATATCTGAAGGATGTCCTCTATACAATACTTTTCCGTCCATTGAAAGCAATATGGCATAAGGACGCCTTTCTACCTTAAAAAGTTTTATCATGCCGTTCGACAGATGGTCTTTCATCACAGTGAGTCTGATAGGCCTTTTTTGCAAATAAGTCAAAATAGTCTTTTCTCTTTCGTCGGTTACCGAAACGATGAATACATCGTTCGGTTTTGTTTCCTGCAATATTTCCAATTGTTCAGTAGCCGGCGCACAGGGAGCACACCAGGTAGCCCAGAAATCAATAATCAAAAGCTTTTGATTATTGAAGTTCGTTATTTTATTTTCAGATATGACTTTCTCAATCTTATAAGGGGTTTGACAGATGGCAGATAGAGAAACAAACATCATACCGATGAGACGAATAGATATCATGCAATTTTTATGCATATTTTTTCGGAATCTTTTTTTTCAGAATATTATAAACCTTTTTTCGGAATAGGATGTAAATATAGACATTTACTTTATAAAAAGAAGAGGTTGTTTCGCTTTTCAGGCGAGACAGCCTCCCCTTAATTGTTGGTACGGTTTACTGAATGATTCTAAATTCAGTTCTTCTGTTCTGCTGGTGTTGTTCTTCCGTACAATTTACGCCATTGCTACAATTGTTTTTCAATCTTGTTTCCCCATAACCTCTTGCAACTAATCTGTCGCGCGAGATACCATTGTTTACGAGATAGTTTACTACTGATTGCGCTCTTTGTTGGGATAATGCCAAATTGTAATCATCGCTGCCGCGAGAGTCGGTATGCGACATGATTTCGATTCTTAGTCCCGGTTTGTCTTTCATCATTTTCAACAGATACTCGTCGATGATTCTTTCCGAGTCTGAAGTAAGTTTAGCGCTGTTGAATTCATAAAAAATAGGAAGGAGAATTGCATCATCAAGAAGGCGGCAATCGACTTCTTCCCAAGTGGTGATTCCTCCTTTTTTCACTAATTCCTTTTTGGTAACAGTTTTTGTCACTGCGGGAATAACGGCTTCTTTGACTCCTGCCGGAACGTCAATCACCACTTTCTTAATGGTCTTGTACTCAGCTGGAACAGCGATTTCTTCTACGCTGGCAGGCGTTTTCAACACATCCTTTTTGTAAGCAGCGGTAATAGCAGGCTTGGTTACTGATTTGGTTGTAGCCGCCGCTTCTAATACCGTGATCGGAATTGTTTCATTAGCTTCCGGGTATTCTACATAACATGCCACCATACAGTCTTCCTTGTTGGCTGAGGGGCAGTTTTCCAGCGTTTTGTATTCCCACCGCCCTGATTTCGGTTGTACTTGAACTGTTTTGGATGAATTTCCAAAGCGGGCAGGAATAACTTCCATGTTGGTTTCTTCACTTTTACTTTCGTAATTTACAGAAACAGTTTCATAAACTGCAGGATGAATAACATACCTCTTGGACGCTTCCTTAACCAATACATTTTCATCAACGGTTTTGAAAGTGGGAGGCGTTGCTGTTAAGACTTTGTATTCCGGTTTAATTACAACAGTTTCAGTAACTTCGCGGTATTCGTCCGGCGTAATACATTTCACATAGCACTTACCTGGTTGTGCCGTTGGGGGTAATTCTTGCGCATTTACTGCCCCCGCAAAAAACAAAGAGGGCAAGATCAATAAAGTTAAACGTTTTACCGAATTCATGATTAAAATTAATTAGTAAGTTAAACAAATAAATATACTATATAAAAAAACGATGCAAAGTAAGCAAAAAAATCCTAATAACGTAAATTTTTGAAAATTATTCTTTCTTTTTTTTCTCTTTTTTTTCTACAAAAAAATACTTTGGTATTAATCAAAAAAATATTCCATTGATAATCAGCAATTAATAAATGGGAGCAATTTTTGACATTGATGCTATTTTTTGTTCCTCTCTAACTTGCTGAGGGTAATTTTGGACAACAATTAAATTTTCATTCCAAATAACAAACGCGTGGAGAAATTCAAAAAAGATCCGTTTGCGCGTCTCCTTTTTCTCCTGTATCGATTTTTTTCTCCTCCTCCTTCTTGTTCAAGTCTAATATTTCCTTGACAAATGTTTTGTCTATTCTAATTTTTTTCAGGCTCATGTGCGCTGCTTGTTGCTGAGATTCCTTTTTAGAATAACCGGTTCCGACTCCCGATAACAAACCGTTCAATAAAGCTTGACTTTGAAAAACAGGGTTGGAGTCTTTGTCCGTATAGTTTTCGAGCAATTCAAAGCTCAAGTCCACTCGATATTTTTGACTCCATTCCAGCAGTTTGGACTTGAAATTGACTTCTTTTTTAGCCAACTTGTCGATATTGATATAAGGTTTTATGATTTTTTCTTCGACAAATTTCAATGTTTTCTCATATCCTTGATCCAGATAGACTGCACCGATGAACGCTTCCAGGGCATTTCCTAAAATATGATTTTTGGATCCTCGATTATGCGTCGACGAGATAATCAATTTGTGTAAGCCCAATTCGCTTGCTATTTTATCCAGTGTTTCTCTTTTTACGATTTTGGAACGAGTATTCGTCAGGAATCCTTCGTTTTGGGTAGGAAATTTTTTAAAGGCGACATCAGCGATGATCGCATCTAAAATAGCGTCGCCCAAAAATTCCAGGCGTTCATTATTAAGGTAACGTCCATCTTTGCTTTCTTTTGAAGACGACTTGTGCAACAAGGCTTCTTCATAAAAGTCTATTTGATTCGGAAGAAACCCAAGGACCTTATACAAAGTAAAATAAGACTCTTTTTTTGCACGACGAAAGAGTCTTATTTTTTGAACAATATGCTTAATCACTCCTATCTGATGAATTTCTTAACAATGATGCAAGCGTTATGCCCTCCAAAGCCAAATGTGTTGGAAAGAGCGGCTCTCACTATCCGCCTTTCGGATTGATTGAATGTAAAGTTCAGTTTGTAATCAATATCAGGATCGTCGTCGCCCGGTTCGTGGTTGATGGTAGGAGGTACAATATCATTCTGCACTGCCAAGATGCAAGCCATTGCTTCGACGGCTCCTGCCGCACCCAGCATGTGTCCGGTCATTGATTTGGTCGAACTGATATTCAACTTGTAAGCGTTTTCCCCAAATACATCCTTGATTGCTTTTACTTCGGAAGGATCGCCTACGGGGGTAGATGTTCCGTGAACGTTGATATAATCGATTTCGGAAGGACTCATTAGAGCGTCGGCCAAGGCGTTTTGCATTACCAAACGGGCGCCCAAACCTTCCGGATGGGAAGCTGTCAAATGATAAGCGTCGCCCGATGCGCCGCTGCCAGCTATTTCCGCATAGATTTTTGCGTTCCGCGCCAAAGCATGCTCCAATTCTTCCAAAATGACGCATACGCTTCCTTCACCCATTACAAAACCGTCGCGACTGGCGCTGAAAGGTCTTGACGCCGTTTCAGGAGAATCGTTTCGCGTTGAAAGAGCATTCATCGCATTGAATCCGCCTATGCCGGAAATCGTAATGGCCGCTTCGGCTCCTCCGGTGACGATTGCATTGGCTTTTCCCAAACGGATAATATCGAATGCCGAAATAATGCTGTTGGTTGAAGAGGCGCAAGCCGAAACTGTTCCGAAATTCGGTCCTCTGAATCCGTATATAATTGAAATATGACCGGCTGCTATGTCGCTGATCATTTTCGGTATAAAAAACGGATTGATTCTGGGGCCTGCTTCTTCGTGCTGATAATAATTACCTACTTCTTGTTCGAATGTTCCAATTCCTCCGATACCGGACGAAAATACTACGCCCACTCTATCATGGTCGATGGCTTCGTTGTCTAATCCCGAATCTCTGACCGCTTCTTTGGCGGCTACCACTGCGAATTGGGTATAGCGGTCCATCTTCCTCACTTCTTTGCGATCAATATACAAATTGGGATCAAAATTTTTTACTTCGCAAGCAAAGCGAGTTTTGAATTTGGAAACATCCATTAAGGTAATGGGTTTGGCTCCGCTTACTCCGCTAATCAAGGATTGCCATGTTGTTTGTACATCGTTTCCCAATGGAGTAATAGCTCCCAAACCCGTTACCACTACTCTTTTTAGTTCCATAAGGTTGAAAATTTCAAGCGTATGCTTAATCTTGACCTTCTGTGGCGTGGGCTTCAATATAGGCTATTGCATCACCTACAGTTTGAATGGTTTGAGCTTGGTCGTCTGGAATCGGTTTCATATTAAACTCCTTCTCAAAATCCATAATTAACTCTACTGTATCTAAAGAGTCGGCACCTAAATCGTTGGTAAAGTTAGCTTCTGGAGTAACTTCCGATTTTTCTACGCTTAGCTTATCGGCAATAAGTTCTTTAACTCTTTCTGCAATTTCTGACATAATTTTTAGTTTTTAATTAATTATATAAAGATTAGTTTTATTTTTGCAGTGCAAAGGAAAGCATTTTTATTGAAAGAAAAAAGGATTTTAGTAAATAATTGCACAATAAATGATTTATTGTGCATTTGAAAAGCGCGAGGAACAAAAAAAATAACAAATAATCTAAATGAATTCGTATGCAAAGAGTGGCTATATTAGCATCCGGATCAGGTTCGAATGCGGAAAACATTATTCGCTATTTTGAAAATAGGCAGTTATGCGTATTTTCTTTCATTTTAAGCAATAAAACAGACGCTTATGTGCATGAACGCGCAAGAAAGCTGGATATCCCGTCCTTCACCATTTCTAAACAGGGCTTTGAAAGAGGAGAAGCCCTGCAGTTATTAAAAGCGTACGGGATTGATTTCATTGTCTTGGCTGGTTTTCTGTTAAAAATACCTGAAAATATTCTGAAAGAATATCCCAACAAAATCATCAATATTCATCCGGCGTTATTGCCCAAATACGGCGGAAAAGGAATGTATGGCACGCATGTACACGAAGCGGTGACAGCCAATAAAGAAACCGAATCGGGAATTACAATCCATTATGTAAATGAAAATTACGATGAAGGAGCGATTATTTTTCAAGCCAAATGCGAGGTCTTGCCTACCGATTCTGCTGAAGACGTTGCAAAAAAAGTACACGCTTTGGAGTATGCGTATTTTCCGAGAGTGATAGAAAGCTTGCTTTTAAACCGACTTTGATCGAACAATTTTTTTAATATAGAAAAATTTTCCTTACTTTTGAAACGAAATTCCTTAGGGTGAAAAAATAAATGTAGATACTCATTCTATGACAACCGTTTCAAATCAAGGAAGAGCAAGCATGCCTTCGAGTGAAGAAGACAATTAATAAATAAATAACATATGACTAAATCAACAAAAACACCTAACTTTATTAAATTTTTATACTTAGCTATAAGTATAATTTGTTTTGGGTTCGGCACTTTACATACCTATCTGGGATTCCGCGTGTTAAATATTGGAGGTTCTGTTTACGGAAGTATTTTTTTGGCTGTATTGATATTAATGGCATTGATCACTTGTTATTATTATGCAATTAAAGGCAAAAAATTAGCTCTTGTTTTTTATCTTGTTTTTGCAATGGCATTTTTTATATCCAATCTAAATTATTTTTATCCTCAATATTCAAAAAATTCCTTGATAAAGGAAGAAGCCGGAGAAGTAAAAAATATTTTAAATAACTATAAGGAAAAGATTGATAAAGAAGTGAATCCGACGCAATCGGATTATCTTCGGAAATTGCAGGAATTGAATGATCACAAGACCTCGCTGATTCGTGAAATAAGGGATAGAGGAGGTTTTGGCATTTATGCTACAAAAGAATTAGAGCAATTCAATAAATTGGCGGGAAGCTCCATAAGTCCCGATCGAGATTTGGGAAAAACCGATGCGGAACGCGAAGAAAAGGCGCTTCATTTTGAAAAAGAGTTGAATAATGCCATCAAGACATTTGAAAAAAATACCTTAAAGGAACAAGATCAGGCTGCCATCGCTTTGTTTGAAGCGAAAGATGAAATGAACGAAAAATACATGTATTATAGCGATACTTTATTACACATTGTGAAAGATAAAATCAATATTAACCTCAATGATATTGATTCGGTTCCATACATACCGGAGATAAAGGTTATTACGGAAATAGTCGATTTTCTGGACGCTATTAGCGTAAAGGTAAATACGGCCAAAGACATGCAATTGTTGACCCCGTTTGAAAAAGATAAAAAGGGCGCCTTGCTGATGCCTACCGTAAAAAATTTAGGACGGGCAGAACATACGATTAATTCTATCATTAAACGAAGAGACAAAGGGGATACATGGGTATCCATTATTCTATGTTTTTTCATTGACATCATTATCCCGTTATTTATGTATTTTGTCATACGAAAAAATAGTGGTGAAGAAACGGATGCGGGCAATGAAAAAAGGAAGGGAAGCGGAGGCCCTAAAAGTTTAGGAGATTACAAACGGCATTTAAAATAAAGCTTGGTATTATGGAAGATATGGTATTTGATAAAAACTTGATCGACGATCAACAAGAAAGCGCTATTAATGTTCGAAAAGAAAACAAACAAAAATTACTTTTGGATTTACGTAATGAAGAAATTCAAGAAGTATTTGCTATTGGATTGCAATCGGTCGATAATCAGGATCGAACCTTAAAAGGGCGAAAACGCACCATTATTATTCCGATTGGTTTTCCCAATGCTGGGAAAACGCAATTGATTTCTTCATTGCTTTATTACGCTAAGTGCAGCTTTAGCGAAGAACGGAGTATTGAGATTCAGGAAAACGTGAAAGACGAAATATACCCTCTTTTCAGCATCGAAGAAATTGATAAAAGTATAAACGACATTAATCCTTACGCTCAAGGACGCGCGGAAATGAATCGTCTGATTAATAGTTATATAAAAGGAGAATTAGCAGGGACTACCGCCACTGGCACTTTGAATTTGATCGGAATAAACGTTATTCCGAAAGATTTGAAAAAGAAAAATTTGCCTAAATTGAATTTAGCTTTTATAGATGTAGCAGGCGAAGACATAAAAAAAATCAAATTTGATTTAGATAAAGGAGAAAAAGGTTTCTTTACTCACAAATTCGATGCAGTATTTAGAGGATTAAACGATAGCGATCATCCCGTCATTTTTATGTTGATAACTCCCTATCAGACGGTTGGAGAAAATGAACACATGAATGAAGCTGATTTGCATGTCGATTTCTTAAACCACATAAGGGATTACTACCCTGAATTGTTCAAACGGGCTTCTTTTTATGTTTTTATTTCGCAATGGGATAAATGCAAGGATGAAAATATGACTGACATCGAATTTGTGAAGAAAAACCGGAGCAAAATTTACGATAAAATCGAAGAATGCAGGAAAGAATATGGTACAGTTGTTAGTTATATGGGATATTCGATTGGTCAAATTTCTGAAGTGGTGAAAAATGACGATGGAAGCAATTCAACGGCTAAATTAAGGCGAATTAATTACATCTGTCCTTCTGTGGTATGGAATGATTTGTACTATCGCTGTACAAATAAACGTTTGAACAAAAAAACTTTGTGGAATCGAATCATAGACTTTTTTAGATAATTGGCGATTTTTATGGATAATAAAGAAAAGGTTACCTATTTGATTTTTTTTGGAAAATCGCAAAGTTTTACTGTCAGGGCTTTTGATCGTTATTCCTTTTTCGAAAATTTAGATCAGGTTATACCCGATTTTAGTTTGTTGGAATCAAAGATTTTTACCGTCGACCGAGTAGACAATAAACCCATTTTGGCAAAATATACATTCAAAAGTGTAAAAAACTATACCTTAATAAAATTGTATGCTTATGCGCAAGCTTTCGACAGCAATCGAGTAGCAGGCAGCATCTATGGAGTCGCGTTTTTATCGGAAGGCAATCTTTGTTTGTGTCCGGATAATATCAAATTGTTGAAGGATGTTACGGATTTTTTTGCGGAAATTTGTTTGCAGAACAATAAATTTAAGAACAGTGATTTCAAATCGGAAGTAATTGGAATCTGGCGGCAATTTTGCGATTTAGGCGGTTTTTCAAAAATACGTTATGTCGAAAATGCTCGTCCCGTCAAAAAGGAAACGATAGGAGTTTATGTGCAGTCGATTGTCGACGCAGAAGATTTGAATTTCGAACGAATGTATTTTTCGGAAGACCTTGAACATTTGAAGCGTACCCATGAAATATGGAAAGACCGGTTTGTGATTTGTCATAAAGTGAAGGGAGAATATATAGTATATAAAGAGCCTAATCCAACTCAATCGAAACAACTATCGTCTAAAACCGAACCCGATTCGGACGACTTGCATACAATTGTTGAACAGACTTCGAAAATCAATGCCCTTAAATTTGAAAATCATAAAATACGAAAAGCAAAAAGAAAGTTTAAAAGACTTTCATATTTTCTGGCTCTTTTATTGATTGCCACATTAGCTGTTGTTGCTGTTCGTTTTTATGGCGGAGAAATGGATGGAGCAGGCGTAAGACACTTAAAATTTCTTCAGGAGCAAGTGGAATTAACCAAAAAGGAAACTCAAAAAAATACCGAAGCAATAAAAAGCCTCGCGAAAGAGATAGAACAACTAAGACAAACCATTGATAAAATGAATAATAATAACAAAAACGAAAATCATAAACAATAACCATGAATAAAGATTTACAGACAGTTCTTAAAAAGAAGGAAGATGAAGAAACAAATTTGTTTCTGATAAAAGGAAGGATTACACTTAAAACGTATTTTTTTCGTTTTATGTTTTGTTTAATTTTATATGCCTTCGTGTGGATGACTTGTAAGTATTATGAACAAGCTGGCGTTGAAAAAGTTTTCGGAATAGACCCTGAGCGATACTGTTTTTTTCTGAAGAATATCGTTTTATTTCTAATCCTTATTTTTCTTTTGATCCAGCGAATCAAAAGAATGCACGACATCAATAAAAACGGATGGTATAGCGTGATCCCTTTTTATGTTTTCAAAAGTGGAACGAAGGGACCGAACAACTATGGAGTTGATCCGAAAGTCGAATTTCCACAATACTTTGATCAGAGAGAAGATTTTGAAAGGCAAATTACCGCTTTGTTAAAGAAAAAGAAAAAACGACGATTCATTTATGGTTCTGTTTTGGGAGCTTACCTTCTCATCTTTTTGGCTTCTTTCATCCGATTTAATCAGAGCATGCCGCCGGAGGTTGCTGAAGAAACGATAGAAGATGATTCTATAGTGACGAATGACGATATTCTGGGGAAATATACCGTCAAACAGTTGCATTATGACGATACGAAAACAGAGCCGATGTATGCAGATGTGGAAAGCAATGACGAAAATACATTTGATATTTGCTTAAAAAGCGAGTCGGGTGACCAGAAAATCACTTTTTCGCGCGAGGGAGATGAAACCTTATATTCGGAGCAGCTGGGGACGGGAACGATCAAGCATTATGAATCTTTAACTACGAAAAGAATTAGCTTGACGTTTATCGATAAAAACAATGTTGTATGGTATTTTACAAAGTGAAAATGTTTGCATGAACGGCTGAAAAAAACGAACATGAAACACGAAAAATTCTCGATACAGGAGCAATTGAAAAGTTTCCAATATGCTTTTAACGGCTTAAAAATACTGATAAGCGAAGAACCTAAGGCTCGCATTCATCTTGTAGCCTCCTGTTGTGCAGGGATAGCGGGGTGGGTATTTCGGATATCGAAGAACGAATGGATCGCCGTGATTTTATGTATTGCTGGAGTATGGGCTTTGGAAGCGGTCAATTCGGCTATTGAAGATTTATCCGACTTTGTTTCAATCGAACAGCACGAAACGATAAAAAAAATCAAGGACTTATCTGCGGCAGCGGTATTCATAGCGGCTATTGCAGCGGCGATTATCGGAGTGATTGTGTTTTTACCTAAAATAATAGGAATATTATATAGCGATTAAACAGAATAAAAGGCGTATAGCGCTTCTGCATTTATAGCTGTACGCGAAAAGGGAGGGTATGGAAAATGTTCTCGGAGAGAGCTAAGCTGTCTAATAATACGTTCAGCGTTAATTACTTCGGTTAGCTCTATCCGAGAATAGGACAACAGCTTGTAGTGAGAAAAACTATAGCGATTTTCATAAATCGCGACAATTTGATTTGTGTTAGGACTGGAGTTCTGAATTTACCAAGAAACCGCTTGATATACAAAATTATTAATAATAGGGGGATAGGAAGGGAGCAATTTATTTTTAAATTATAAATTACTCTATGCAATAAAATAAAAAATATACCGTTGCATTTTTAAATACTTTTAAATATATGAGATATTAAATTTATACTAAGTATATTATGGTTGATAAAAAATGTTTTATAACAATTGTAATTACTCTACTTTTAGTAAGTTCATGTTCTAATGATAATGGTAAAGAAGAAAAGATTTATCTTGAAGTAACGGATATTACTTTGAAAGATATTGGGAAAAAACCCTCCGAATTTGAATTTGATATAGAATCAATTAATGATAGCATACAAAAATGTATAATGAGAACGCGTGCTATTAAGAAAAATGATAATGTAGAGTCCATAAAAGCATTTATTCAAGGGAAAAATTTGAACATAGATGTTATATCATATCCTTATGATTTTGAGTGCGACAATGATAGTTGTTTTACTGTACATGATGTAAGCTTTAATTTAATCGGATTAAATAAAGGATATTACAATGTTTATACAAGGGTTAATTTTAGTGAGACAAATATATTTTATTATGCTATACTAAGCGTCTCAAATAAATGTATACTTATAAATTTAAAATAATGATAATCAATCGAATAAATGTAAATATTAAAACTTATCAGTAAATAATAATGACGTTTATTATATTAAATAGACGCAGCAAATATTTATAGCTAGGTAAAAGACGTTTGGTGGAATCGCTTGGAGAGAACAGAAAATAAAGCAGTAGGCTGAACGTACGGGTTCGATAGATTACTCTCCGAGAATTTATTTGTTGGCAAAGTATCCAAACGCAGCAGCGCTACTCGGACACATGATTTTCAGTACTATTCCCTTATTTGCTTTCAAAATTAATCTCTTTGTACTTGTATAATACAAAACAATATACTACTTTTGTGGGCTAAAATTCCTCAGGGGGTAATTCAAGCGAAAAGGCAATACCCGATCCACCCCCGGGACATAACCTGTAAATTAAAAAAACAGATGTACGTAATTGTAGACATTCAAGGACAACAATTTAAAGTTGAAAAGAACCAGAAGTTGTTTGTTCACCATTTGAGAGGTGAAGAAGGAGCGCAAGTAGAATTTGACAAAGTTCTCTTGGCCGACAACGAAGGCAGCGTAACGGTGGGAACTCCCATAATTGAAGGCGCTAAAGTAATAGCGGAAATTATCGTTCCTTTGGTAAAAGGAGACAAAGTGCTGATTTTCCATAAAAAAAGGAGAAAAGGGCACCGTAAATTAAACGGACACCGTCAGCAATTTTCTCAAATCGTGATCAAAGACATTCAAGCTTAATTCGTTAAAATCGTAAAAAAATGGCACATAAAAAAGGAGTCGGAAGTTCAAAGAACGGACGCGAATCGCATAGCAAACGGTTAGGTGTTAAAATTTTTGGCGGAGAAATCTGCCGAGCGGGGAATATCATCATTCGCCAGCGAGGAACTCAGCATCACCCAGGTAATAACGTAGGAATGGGAAGAGACCATACTTTATACGCTCTTATCGATGGGAAAGTTTCATTCAGAAAAAGACGAGACAACAGGTCTTATGTTTCCATAGAAGAAGTGTTTTAAGGAAAATCGAACCCAGAAAAACAGAAAAGCGAGTAAACGAAATGCGTGTTTCAACCGGTTCGTTTATTCGCTTTTTTATTTATGTCCGCTAATCCGTTAAATTCTCAAATTATGCTTACACTTAAAATTATTACGGAAAATACGCAGGAAGTCATCGACCGGCTGGCGAAAAAACAATACGAAGCCAAAGAAATCATTGCCGAAGTGGTCGAAACAGATCAAAAAAGAAAGTCTGCCCAACAAGCGCTGGACAACAATCTGGCGAGCGTAAATAAACTTTCCAAATCCATTGGACAATGGATGAAAGAAGGCCAAAAAGTGCTTGCAGAATCGGCTCGCGAGCAGGTCGCCGCTCTCAAAGAAGAAAATAGACAGTTGGAGATTCATCAGAAAGAAGCAGAAAAGAAATTGATCGAGCTTCTTTGCCGGATTCCCAATCTTCCATCCGACCGTGTTCCGGAAGGGAAAAACGCCGAAGATAATCAAATTGAAAGATCAGGGGGCCTTATGCCCTCTTTACCCGCAGACGCATTGCCTCATTGGGAATTGGCTCGAAAATACGATTTGATTGATTTTGAATTGGGCGTTAAAATCACAGGCGCCGGTTTTCCGGTCTACAAGCAAAAAGGCGCTCAATTGCAACGGGCTTTGATTAATTTTTTCTTGGACAATGCCCGCCAAGCCGGTTATATGGAAATTCAACCGCCATATATGGTCAATGCCGATTCAGGTTACGGAACGGGTCAATTACCCGATAAAGAGGGGCAAATGTATCATGCAGTACTCGATGATTTGTATTTGATCCCAACGGCGGAAGTTCCGGTCACGAATATTTACAGAGACGTCATTTTGGAAGAAAAAAACCTACCCATCAAAAATGCCGCTTATTCGGCTTGTTTTCGACGCGAAGCTGGATCGTATGGGAAAGATGTACGAGGATTGAACCGTTTGCATCAATTCGATAAGGTTGAGATCGTGCGCATTGATACGCCGGAACATTCTTACGAATCGTTGGAAGAAATGGTCGATTATGTTCAGTTTTTGGTCGATCAATTGGAATTACCATGGCGCATCCTCCGTCTTTGCGGCGGAGATATGGGTTTTACTTCCGCGCTGACTTTCGATTTTGAAGTATTTTCCGCTGCTCAAAAACGGTGGTTGGAAGTCAGTTCGGTTTCTAATTTTGAGAGTTATCAGGCCAATCGGTTGAAATGCCGTTACCGCGGAGAAGATAAGAAAATTCAGTTATGCCATACCCTCAACGGCAGTGCGCTCGCTTTGCCTCGCGTAGTGGCCGCTTTGCTGGAAAACAATCAAACGGAGGAGGGAATTCGGATTCCCCAAGCCTTAATTCCTTACACTGGATTTGATTGGATTGAATGAAAGAACGCAGATGACGCGAATAAACAGAGAAATACAGATTTTTATTTTATCTGCGCTTGTCTGTTTGATCCGCGTCATCTGCGTTCCAAGTAATTACAATTGCTTCTGATTTTCTTTGACCTTTTTTTGCAACCGTTTGATTTCTTTTTCCTGATTCAGAATAGTTGTCAACAAAGCATTTAACTCTTCATTTTCAACTCCTTCCGGAAATTGTCCGTTTACTCGGTCGATAAAATCGCTCAATACATTCATGTAATTATTGAATGCATCGTACGCATTTTCGTAAGGGCTGTATACGCTTGGACCGGGAAATAGCTTGGTGCTCATAAAATTGAAATGATCGCTGGCTTGAAGGTAAGTCCAATCTTGCAAAATTCGACGGTCGGTCACCAAATGCACTTTTTCGGCGATGTTGTATAATTTGTTTATGGCCTCTTTTTGAAGGATATTTCCTAACCAGGGGCTGGTATCTTTTTCTTCGCCCGCCCACGAGCAAGGATAGGGAACCGCCAATTCGTCTACCGATTTCAAGGTGTTGGAAACTTCGGAAGGAGTAGAAAAGCTGATTCCTTTAGCCAGAGCAAAACGCGGAATGGCTTTGAAAAATTCAAAAATGCCGGTTTCTGCCGACTGCAAGCTCCCTAATACCTCATAATTCATGAAAATATTGATGAGCTGTTCCGATTCGGGAGTAGCGGCAATCCAATTAATTAACTTGTCGGCTACCAACGGATATTCGTTCCAGTCGTAATTGGAAAAGCGATACGAAATATCGTCGCTGAATTTCATGTTCCGGGTCAACAGTTTCAATTGGGGAGCGGAGGCAGAAGAATAGAGATAATTAGGACTTTTCCAGCCGAGTACGTGTTTGGCTCCTTCGGTCAGCATGGTTGTGAATCCCATGGCCGTTACTAACGAGGCAATCTCGTCGGAATAGATTAGTTCGGTATTACGGAAAACCTTGGGTTTTTGCCCAAAAAGCAATTCGATTTTTTCGGAATGCGCTTTCACCTGCCGCCTGAATTCTTCCGGGTTAGTCAAAGAGGCCAGCGAATGATCGTAAGTTTCCGCCAGAAATTCCACACAACCCGTTTTCGCCAATTCTTTGAATTGTTCAATTGCTTCAGGGACATATACTTCTAATTGTTCCAACGCGATACCTGAAATGGAAAAAGCCAATTTGAATTTGCCGTTGTATTCCTTGATTAAATCCAACATCATGTTGTTGGCAGGAAACAAACTGCGTTGTGCAATTCCATGGATTATATCTTCATTGGAAAAGTCGTCGTAGTAATAATGATCGGCGCCGATATCAAAGAAACGATAGCGTTTGAGACGAAACGGCTGATGAATTTGAAAGTAAAAACAAATGGTTTTCATGATGTGTTGTTTTTTTGTTTAATTTAATACTTGATTGTAAATGTCTCGGACTTTCCATCCTGCTTTTTCCCAAGTGATTTGATTCACTTCGTTTTGTCCTTCCACACTTAAATATTCTGCCATACTGGGATAGCTAACAATCGAATACATAGCATCTGCCATCGCTTCGATATCCCAATAATCTATTTTAATCGTTTTCTCCAGAATTTCGGCGCATCCCGATTGTTTGGAAATGATGGTTGGAACGCCGCACTGCATGGCTTCCAAAGGTGAAATTCCGAAAGGTTCCGAAACCGACGGCATGACATATACATCACTGGATTTTAAGACTTCATATACTTGGGTTCCTTTCATAAATCCGGTAAAATGAAATCGGTCGGAAATTTCCCGCTGAGCGGCTAAACGAATCATTTGGTTCATCATGTCGCCGCTTCCTGCCATGACGAAACGGACATTGTTGGTTTTCGACAACACTTTCGCGGCCGCTTCTACGAAATATTCCGGTCCTTTTTGCATGGTAATCCGTCCCAGAAAAGTGATCACTTTGTCTTTCGTTCCTTTTTTCGAACTGATGGCAGCGATCTCAGGACTCATGGGTTCGACAGCATTGTGAACAGTTGTTACTTTGCGCGGATCTTGATGGTATTTTTCGATGACCGTATTGCGAGTTAAATTGCTGACCGTAATGATGTGATCGGCATGGTTCATTCCGTCTCGTTCAATTCCGTAAACCGTTGGATTCACTTTTCCCCGACTCCGGTCGAAATCGGTTGCATGGACATGCACCACCAATGGCTTTCCGGTAACGGTTTTGGCATGCATGCCTGCTGGATACGTCAACCAATCGTGCGAATGGATAATATCGCAGGGAATCGTTCGCGCGATCACCCCTGCTACGATGGAATAATTGTTGATTTCTTCCAACAAGTTATCAGGGTATCTTCCTGAAAACTCAATACATCCCAAACTATTTGTGTAATAATGGCTAAAGTTGGCGTAAATATGATCCCTCAAATCGAAATACAATTGAGGATTCATAAATTTGCCTATGCGTTCTTTTACTTCTTCCCACTGGACATCTTTCCATACGATAGGTGTGTAAGATGTGCCGATCAGGCGGAGAAAACTTTGGTCTTCGTCACCCCAAGGTTTAGGCATCACGAATGTAATATCCATATCTGGCTGCAAAGCCATTCCTTTGGTCAGTCCGTAACTCGCCGTTCCAAGTCCTCCTAAAATATGGGGTGGAAATTCCCAACCGAACATTAATGCTTTCATATATAATGTAATGATGTAATAATGGGATAAAGCCGCATTATTGCATGGTTTTCAATAAATTTAATACTCGTAAAATGGCTGATACGTTCATGGCAAAAGAGATAGCTCCCCTGCTTTGAAAGGGAGGATTGCCGTCGAATAATTCGGAGAGCGAACCGATGCAATGAGTGTTCATTTCTTCGTCCAAGCCGATTAACATTCTTTCTACAAACGATATTCCACTGTATTGATATAATCTCAAATAGGCTTCCAAGTAAAATCCCATCAACCAAGGCCAACCGGTTCCCTGATGGTAAGCCAAATCGCGTTCATATTGGGGTCCTGTGTAATAAGGGCGGTATCCTTCGCTTTTGGGACTTAACGAACGGATGCCTTTGGGGGTCAGTAATTCTTTGGTGATAATATTCAATACGGTTCTTTTCTGGCTTCTGCTTAATGGCGAATAATCCAGTGAAACAGCAAACAGCATATTGGGACGTACGCTCCAATCTATATAATTTCCATCTACATAATCGTACAGATAACCGTATCCGTTCATAAAAGTTTCGACAAAGGAAGCCGCTGTTTTTTGTGCCGCTTTTTCCAATAACTCTACTCTTACCGAATCGTTGTTAAGTCCAGCTAATTCGGAAGCAAATTTCAATGCATTATACCACAAAGCATTAAATTCTACAATATATCCCGAACGCGGAACAATGGGACGACCTTCGGATGTGGAATTCATCCATGTGATGGCTTTTCCCTTTCCGTCGGAATGCAGCAAGCCGTTGGGTTCAAGTTTCAAATTTGGATGTTTATTTTCACTTACGTAGTCAACGATTTCCTGAATAAAATCTCCATACCGCTTGTTGCAATCAACAGGCGAAATAGCTTTGGCGTATTGCTGCAAAGACCAGATAGCCCAAAGAAGCACATCCGGTAAGTCGATTTCCTGAATGACTTTATCCGGACTTCCGTCGGCCATGAAACGGCGCAAAGCCGGAATGGCCGTGTTGCTGAGTTTTTCGAAACGAACAGGGTCGTCGATAGACAATGAACATCCGGGCATGGAAATAAATAAGTCTCGCGCCCGTACTTTAAACCACGGGTAGCCAGCCAGCAAATAAGCGTCGTTTTCTGTAGGACGATAATAAAATTGCTGAGCGGAATTTTTCAGGCAATTATAAAAACTTGTGCGGGGAACCCGCGTTTGCGACTCCACCTCATATTGTTTAGAAATCAGATAAGCATCGATGAACGTATCGCCTCCTGAAAAATAGATGGATTCGTTTTTTTCGATTTCCATTTCAAAATAGCCGGGTACAAACAGGTCTTCTTTGAATGGAAATCCTCGTTCCATTTCTTTGGAATATTCAATATCTTTGTACCAATCCGGTTGATAAACGAATTTGACCGGTTTGCTGAATTGCAAATGTAAATCGGGATAGCCATTGTACATGCAAATTTTTATGCCGTTTTCTATTTCTGTATAATTCCGGTTGGCGACAGGGTTAGCATAGGTCAAACTATTGACATTGCGAAAAGCAAGAAAAGGTTTCAACCGCAGCGTAGTCGGAGAATGCGCATCCAGGAGGGTATATTTGATAAGTATACGGTTTTCAAAAGCTGTAAAGACTTTTTCTTTAGAAAGGATAACTCCTCCTACGCGGTAAGTGGTGCGCGGAATTCCTTCAAATTCAAATTGGCGAACATATTTATGTCCATTGGGGCTAAAGTGATAGTTACTGTATTGGTGTACTCCCAGATTGAATTCGGCTCCGTGTTGAATCACCGTTTCGTCCAGAGAAGACAACAAAACATGATTATCGGAATCCAATTGTGGAACGGGGCATACCAGCAATCCGTGATATTTACGCGTATTGCAGTCGACAATAGTAGTGGAATGAAAAGCTCCACCCCTGTTGGTTCGCAAAATTTCCCTTTTCAAAGACTCTTCCAAGTTTATCAAAAGCGTTTTGTCAAATTTAAGATATCCCATATTTTTTTGTAAATTTATTGACGAATGTTATTACAAATGTGATGAATATTTCGAATGTGCAAATTCTTAGACTACAAAATTAGTCTTTTTGTATAAAATATTATTGAAAAATAAAAAAAAAATAGGGTAAAAAAGAAAGAATATTCTTATGCAAGGTTCTTTTCTGCTTTTTGAGCATTTTCTTAACACCATTTTGCAGGCGATTCGAAATATTTCGTGTAAATTTGCTATAAAGAATTTGCCTTATGAAAGTTGAAATAAAACGGATACTTTACGCCTTTCTTTTCCCTTGCCTGTTTGTATTTGTTCTGTGGTTGATTCTTCTGCTCGAAAAGGGACTAAATGCCGATTGGTATCGGTTGGGAATTTATCCACGCAACGAATTTGGTTTGGGGGGAATCCTGACGGCGCCCCTGATGCATTCCGGTTGGCGCCATTTATTTTCCAACAGCATTCCGCTCATTGTTTTAGGATGGTGTTTGTTTTATTTCTACAACGAGATCGGCTTATTGGTTGCTCTTGCACTTTGGATTCTTTCCGGGGCATTTACCTGGTGCATAGGACGGGAATCTTGGCATATCGGCGCCAGTGGTTTGATTTATGCTTTTTCGTTCTTTTTATTTTTCAGCGGGATTTTCCGAAAATACATTTCCTTGATGGCTGTGTCTTTACTGGTTGTTTTCCTGTATGGCGGCATGTGGTGGAGCATGTTTCCGGTGGCGCAGATTGTCGATCCGAGCATCTCGTGGGAAGGTCATTTATCGGGGGTGCTGAGTGGTTTGCTTTGCGCGGTCGTTTTCAGGAAATACGGACCGCAAAAACCGGAAGAAGAGGAAGAAGAGGAGGAGGACGAAGATACGGAAGAATAAAAAATGGATGCGCGAATCTTTCGAATTGTTTATATTTCGACATTTAGGCATCCATTTTTTGATCGTAGAGGAGTACTTTTAATCATCCTTTTTTCCCAGATAGATGTGAACCGATCGATAATCTCTATTTGTGAAGACAGTTTTTTGATGCCACCAATGTTTTAGGTAAGTAAATTGTTTTTTAATCTTTTTAATCATTGTCATTATGCTGATTTTTTATAGGTAAGCGCTTTCCTCTTTTTAACAAAGAACTAACAAAGGAAAGCGCATTTTTATCAATTCTTTGTAATAAAAACATAAAAATAACAAATTGTTTTACTTTGATAGCAAAGAACAGAACAGGATTAAAGTGTGTGTATGTGTCCGTTACTTATTGTTTCATTTCTGATTACAAAGTTAAGTATAGTTTTGCGGATCATACTTATTTTTTCCTTTAAAATTAGTCGTTATATGTGATTTTACTATAGAAAAAAACTCAAAAAAGGTGTATTTTTGTATTTGTGAAACAAAAAAAAATCGAATTGTGATAAATTAATTAAAAATGATTATATTTGCATTCGAATTATTTCTGCATTAATTATTATCTGTATGGAAAATAAAAATAACATGGGCTTTTGGACATTTCCGATGGAAAATCCCGAATATTATCATCTGCACCGGATGCAGGAGAATCAGGCCTCTTTATTTTACATTCTCTGGATTCAGGAAATTCATTCTCCCTTATCGCCTGAGATAACAGAGCTATTGCATATAAGACCTGATGCGATTTTATTGGTCGACGCTTATTTGATTCCTTTTTTTTTCAGCTTAAACCTGAAAGGTCAACTCATCGTTTTTTCCGAGTCTTTTTGTAGGACAAAGGAAAACATGGATTTACTGAAACTCGTTTTTTTTCATTGCCATGATGAAGGAGTCGTTGAGATTGATACTTTGAACGAAAGTCAACACGAATGCCTGCATCTGATGGAAATGGAATACAACGCTCCTTACGACTCGTTTCAACCGGCCATCTTGCTTAATCTTTTGTCGAATTTTTTGTTATTAACTACGTCCTACACTTATTACGATGAGCAATTGATGCAAAGTCATTTTCTCGATTATGCCTTGCAATTCGAAAATTTGGTAGATAAGTATGCTTTGACAGAAAAAAAGATTCCTTTTTATGCGTTCCAAATAGGCATTACCGAAAAAACATTGGTCAAATCCCTGCAACTGATTTTTAATACTTCACCCAAAGCTATCATTAAAAACAGAATTATATTTTTAACCCGGCGGATGGTGGTATTTAGCGAAAAGAGCATTACGCAAATTGCTCATGAAGCGGGATTTGATGTCTCCTATTTTGTGAAGTTCTTTTTTCAAGCTACAGGAATGTCTCCCAAAGCGTTCAGGGAAAAATATGCTGCACTTTTTAATGTATAAACAAACATGTCGAAGCAAATTCCACGTCATAGAGCAAAAACGATTTTGCATCCCAAAGGAATCGAAGTGATTTCGTTTGAGGAAATGTATCAAGCAAAATCTAAAAAAAGAATAATGTTTAATCTTCACCGAGTTTCTTTTTATCATCTTTTTTGGTTTAAAGGAGAAGATTGCTCGTTGCATATTAAAGGAGAAAAAATTAATATCGAAAACAACAATCTGCTATTCTTAAATAAAGACGTCATTCACCAGTATTCGCTCAATACTTGCGAGGGTGAAATCATTCTTTTTGCAAGTAGTTTTTTGGGAAATACGCAGGAAAAAATTAATTTCATCAATACTTGTTCTTTATTCAAAAGCGACTATTCGATTATTAGACCTCGATCGGAGCATTTTGTTTTCCTTTTAAACACTTATTTTTCTTTTATGAAAAGAAAAACAGATAAAAGTAAAGATCACGAACTATCGATATTGCGAAATAACCTGCATAATTTATTGATGATTGCCGAAAGGGAGTGTTCTCAACAAATCATAAAATATGGCACAACCTTTTCTTTTAGTTTGATTTCCCAATTCAATTCGTTGTTGGACGAGTATTATAAAACACAAAAGCAGGTGAATTTTTATGCCGACGAATTGGATGTATCGGAAAGAAAATTATCTCAAATCGTTGTGAAAGCTTTTGGAATAACAGCCAAAGAATATATTAATGAAAAAATATTTATAGAAGCCAAGCGTTTATTAAAATATTCGACCTTCAGTCAAAAAGAAATTGCGAATGAAATCGGATTCGATTTAACTTATTTTGTTAAATTTTTTAAAAAACACAATGATACAACTCCCGGTCAATTCCGGAAAAATGGCTAATGAAGCGAATATTGATTTTTTATATACTTTGGATGATTGCAAGCGTTGGTTTGTATGCGCAAGAAACAACGATGCAGATAGATTCTATATCGGAATCGGGAAAAAATGTGGATACTCCCGTAGTTTGCAAAAAAAAATATGTTTCCTACCTCGTTCCTGCCGTATTGATATCGTATGGTGTAGTGGGAAAAATGAATACCCCTTTGAAAAAGCTCGATCAATCGACGGATAAAGCGGTGCAACGACAGATGAAAACCCGCATACGAGCGGACGATTATTTGTTTTGCCTTCCAGCTTTGAGCGTATATGCGCTGGATTGGATGCCCGGCATCCAGGCGCAGCACAATTTCAGGGATCGGACGATTATTCTGGCTGGCTCGTATTTAGTGGCCGAGTTTGCTACTCTTTCGTTGAAATATACCACGAAGGTCGAACGTCCCGATGCTTCTAATGACGATTCATTTCCTTCGAATCATACCGTCATCGCTTTTACCGGCGCACATATTCTTTTCAGGGAATACAAAGACCATTCGCCTTGGATTGGAGTGGCGGGTTATGCGGCGGCGAGTCTTACGGGAACTTTGCGTGTAATCAACCGAAAACATTGGATCAGTGATGTGGTTGCAGGAGCGGGCATTGGAATACTCAGCGCCGAAGCTGGCTATGCATTGCTTCCGATCGTGCATCGTTACTTGGGAATCAAAAATACGGACAAAAATTGTGCAATTGTTCCGTTAGTGGGAAATGGTCATTATGGAGCTGGATTATCGTATCGCTTTTGAGGGTATTATCAATGAATTGTTTGTATGAATTAATTACGATATTGGGGCCTACTGCATCGGGAAAAACGGCTTTTGCCGCTGCGTTGGCCGATCGATGGGGAACCGAAGTCATCAGCGCCGATTCCCGTCAAGTATACCGAGGCATGGATATCGGCACGGGAAAAGATTTGAAGGATTATAGAGTCGATGACCGGCAAGTACCTTACCATCTGATTGATATTTGCTCTCCGGGCGATAAATACAGCGTTTTTGCATTCCAGCATGATTTTCATGTCATTTTTAACCGCTTGCGGGAGAAAGGGAAAACGCCTGTTTTATGCGGAGGCACGGGATTGTATATCGAGTCGGTTTTGAAAGGCTACAAACTGTTGGATGTCCCTGAAAACGGGGAATTGCGGGAGCGTCTGAAGGATAAAAGTCTCGATGAATTGGGAAAAATTCTGCAATCGTACAAAAAATTGCATAATAAAACAGAGACAGATTCGGTGCAACGAGCGATACGCGCCATCGAAATAGAAGAGTATTACTTGATGCAGGAACCGGAAAAGAGAGATTACGAACCCATCCACAGTTTGATTGTCGGAATAGCAATCGACCGAGAATTGCGGCGAGCAAGAATCAGTCAACGCTTGAAAAGTCGTCTGGAGGAAGGGATGGTGGAAGAGGTTCAAGCTCTATTAGACGCAGGCGTTTCACCTGACGATTTGCTCTATTACGGTTTGGAATACAAATATCTTACTCTCTACCTCATGGGACAAATAACTCGTTCCGAGATGTTTGAACGCTTGGAAATAGCGATACGCCAATTTGCTAAACGACAAATGACCTGGTTCAGAGGAATGGAACGGAAAGGATTCAAAATTCACTGGCTCGATGCCCAAATGCCGTTGGAAGAAAAAATAAATTTTGTGGAAACTATCCGAGTTTGCTGATCTTTCTCAGTTTCTCTTCGTCTATGACTTTGATTTTACGACCGTCCACAGCGATGATTTTTTCGGAAACAAAAGTAGACAAGGTGCGAATGGCATTGGAAGTAGTCATATTGGACAGATTGGCCAGATCTTCGCGAGCGAGATAAATATTGATGGTCGCATCGTCTTCCAGTCCATAACTGTCGATAAGAAAAACCAACGATTCGGCTAATCGACCCCGGATATGTTTCTGGGTGAGGTTAACGGTGCGTTCATCGGCAATCCCCAAGTCGACCGAAAGCTGCCGGATGAAAAACTTGCAAATGTTGTAATTGTGCTTCATTATTTCCCGTACCACTTTCATGGGAATCAGACACACAGAAGAGGCCTCAAATGCCACCGCATCCGTCAAATATTTTTCCCGCGCAAAATAAGCCCTATAGGCAAAATATTGGACAGGTTTAATCATTCGAATGATCTGGTTACGTCCTCCGACTCCTTCTTTGTAAATTTTGACTTTCCCTTTCACTAAACACATCAAATGAGTGGGTTCATCCCCCTCTGTGTAAATCTGCTGGTTTTTTTTATAATGCTGTATAGCAGCATTTTTTCGGAGTAATTCACGTTCTTGCTCATTCAATAATCTCCATACATCCGTTAAACTTGCAGAAAAATCAATTATATCTTCGTCTTTCTCATGCATTATGCTCTACAACCATGTTTTATAGCACAAAAGTAGTAAAAAATTTTAAAGTATCACACAAACGGAATAATTTTTTCATTTTGTACTATTTGTATAAAAGTAAATTATGTAAATTTACGCAATAAAATAATCCTTTTTCTTTTTTGAACAAGAAACGAAAAAATATTTGGTGGATCATCCGGAAAAATGTTTTCATTTTATCGGCGTTTTTTTTATGTTTTTCGGCTTCTTTATTGGCGCAAGACCACTCGGACAAAGCTGATTCGATAATGATAAAAGTTTTGGGAATAAGGGATTTATATCGAAAATACATTTACGAATACGAGGCTGAAGCTTATATCAAAGGAAGTACGCACATTGTAAAGCGAAACTTGCTTTACCGGTATGCTCCGCGGTTTTTGTATTTAAATAGAAAGGGACATAATATGTTTGTAGAGTCAATTGTTGATATTCACTATACGGCTCCCAACTATTTTGCGCAACAGATCAAAGCGCTTAATGGAAATAAATTAAATGCTGACGACATCCGGAAAAGAGTGATGCCGTTTTTGAATGTGAATATTTACAATCCCACCCTTTTTAACGATCATGTGCTTTTTCCCGGAATCAACAGGATATTCCACTATTATCGTTTTGAATACATTGCTTCGTCCGATACGCTGGGCAAAACCATTCATCAAATCAAGATCATCCCCAAAATGCGCAGTCAAAAATTGATTTCCGGATTTCTTTATATTGTCGATGGAACATGGATGATCTATCGTTTTGATATTTTGGGAAAATGGGAATTTTCTAAATTTAGGGTACAAACGGAATTCGGTCTGCAACCCGACAATTTTCTTCTTCCGTTGAATAGCACCGTTATTTTTTATATGGATTTGCTGGGGAATGAAACGATCAATTATTATTTTTCAAATTTCAAATATCGTTCAGTCAAATCTTTTCAATCGCAAGAAAAAGAAGCAAAGGTCAATTACGATGTAAGCGATTATTTTAGCGTTCGCGTCGATTCGTTGCCGATTATAAAAGATTCCCTGTTTTGGGCGGAAAACAGACCCGTTCCTTTATCCAACTATGAAAAATCTTTGATCGAAGACAGTCGAAAGCGGGAAAGAGAGCCGGATTCTACGGCTCTGAATAAACCGCAATTCAAATATTCTTCCGAAGGTCTGATCGCTCCTCAAAGCGTAAAGTACAACAATACTCAATTTTCGTATTCAGGTTTATTGAATCCGTTGAAATTAGCTTATTCCAAGTTAGAAGGAGTGATGTATTGGCAACAGTTCAAATTGCATAAGGATTTTGCCAGTGGAAAAGAATTGCAATTTAGTCCCCAGTTCGGCATTTTGTTCCGAAGGCAGGAACTTTATTTCAACTTGCCGGCTTACTGGTTGTTTGCTCCCGGTAAATTCGGAAATATTTCCTGTTCTTTTGGTAACCGCAACCGATCGTATTCCTCCGCCATTATCGATCAGATAAATAAGGAAACTCCCGTCAATATCCATTTTGAGGATTTTAATTTGGAATATTATAAACATTTTTATACTGAATTGGGCATTCAATACGAACTCACAAATGGCTTGCTGCTCTATGGCGGATTGAATTACGATTGGTATATTCCGGTGAAGACTGGAAAAGAAGAAATGCAGTTTACGGGAAATTATTCGAATGGCGATGTGATCGATCTGGTTCAAAACCGGTATCGCGCTTTTGTTCCAATGATTGGCCTGCAATGGACTCCGGGTCAATATTATCGCATCAACGGGAAGCGGAAAGAGTATGTTGGTTCGAGTTTTCCTACTTTTACGCTGGAATATGCGAAAGGAATAAAAAATTGGTTTCACAGCAACAGTGATTACCGGCGGATAGAAATTGATGCGCAGCAAAGGATACCACTCGGATTGATGCGTTCTTTCCAGTACTACTTGGGAGCAGGAAAGTTTATGCAAGCTAAATCAATTTATTTTGCCGACTTCAATCATTTTCAACGGCGATACATTCCCCAATCGTGGAATGATCCGATTGGAGGGTATTTTCATTTGCTGCGAGGCGACTGGTACAATGCAGCCAATGCCTATATACAAGTGCATTGCATGTATGAGTTACCGTTTGGCGTATTGAAATTTTTCCGCAGCGTCAGTCGGGACATCTTGAAAGAACGCTTTTATGTCGCTCAATTATACACCCCCGCGCTGCCTTGCTATACAGAATTAGGGTATGGAGTCGGAAATTTTCTGGGAAACATCGGTTTTTTTGTCTCTTTCAATCGCGGAAAGTACGAATCCATTGGAGCCAAATTTGCATTTGAATTAGGGCGTTAAGGTCATGCGCGGAGCATTTTTTGGATGAGTCTATATTCTTTCTTTTTATCAGCAACTCAGCAAGAAAAAAAGTTAAAAAATAATCTATTGAAAATAAAAAGTTTATAAAGAGCAAAATTTGGAAAGTAAAAAAAATTTGATTATTTTCGCAAAATCAAATAATAATTTTTTAAATAGAGATTAAGGTA
The DNA here is from genome assembly GCA_009783445.1 of Candidatus Azobacteroides sp. GTDB lineage: Bacteria > Bacteroidota > Bacteroidia > Bacteroidales > Azobacteroidaceae > Azobacteroides. The sequence continues at coordinate 50,487 of WRFY01000121.1, forward strand.
TGAATCGAAAGATTGAATATTTTTTCAGTTTTCCCAAGTCTTTGTATTTTAACCTGAAATATTTTCCTATCAGAATAGCTTTTAGATTTCCTGTATTCATCTCATACCATACACATTTGTTAGCTTTGAAAGGATATGTAATATTGTCGAATAGTGATAAAATAAAAACAGGACAAATAAAAATTGGATTTGGCCAAGTAGGTGTGTACGACAAAAAATATTCGAGAAGCGTTGTGGAATTATATGGTCGCATTGTTTTTGAAGGAATTGCCGATTTCGGGCATGGAACCAAGATTGTTGTGGGAGAAAATGGATACTTAACAATAGGAAATGGTTTTTCCAATACAGCAGAAATCAAAATTATATGTTTTGATAAAGTTACTATCGGAACAAATGTTATAACAAGTTGGGAAGTATTGATTATGGATACAGATTTTCACGCTATCCAAGATACGGTAACAAATGAGCTATCTCCTTATCACTCGCCTATTTTAATAGATGATAATGTTTGGATAGGAACCAAGGCATTGATACTCAAAGGAAGCAATATTCCTAAAGGATGTATTATCGGAGCAAGCGCATTAGTCAATAAAAAATTTACTGAGGATAATTGTTTGATAGCCGGAAATCCGGCAAAGATATGTAAGCAGAATGTTAGCATCTTCAGAGATTAATTAGTGTCTGACAGAAAACATGAAATTTTTTGATAGGCATTAATTTTTGTATTTTTCCGCTATCTTTTCGACTTCTGAGAAAGATAAATAAATGGTTCATCAACAATTATATATCATTTGGTTTTTTCGTAAAATATTCATTGTTAATGAACTGTAAACTGTCAGCGGAAAGGACGGGATTCGAACCCGTGATACCCTTTAGAGGTATACACGCTTTCCAGGCGTGCCTCTTCAACCACTCGAGCACCTTTCCTGATATTTTTTTTTGCGGCACGAAGGTACGAATAAAAAATCAAATACCCAATTATCCATAAATGTTTTTATTGACCGTAGATTCAACCACTGAATGCAACTTAAGAGTTCAAATTTAGGAAGAAAATTTCTTTTGGTGAATAAAAATTAATTTTTCTCTCGGCCTGTTATTAATCTGATATAGAATCCTCGTGATAACACTTGATTAGCGGTGGCTTTCAACTCACGAATCTCCGACCGCGCAAAAATTCTTCGATCGCCATTCGTTTTTTCCCAGTTTGTTGAATGCTTTTTAGCCGGATAAATCCATCCATTGCGCTGACGTCCATAAAATTTTTTCCATCGGAAACGATCGTTCCGGGCGGCAATTCATGCGTTTGATAAATTTTTTCAGTTTCAAATATTTTGAGCGAAAACATTTCTCCCGTAGGGGTGGTTAAATCGCTCCATGCGCTAGGGTAAGGCGAAAGTCCGCGAACGAAGTCATGGATTTCTCCGATTGTTTTGTTCCAGTTGATCCGGCAAGTCTCTTTGAAAATTTTAGGAGCCAGTTTCAATTCCCTCTCATCGGTTACCATTTCCGATTGAGAAATAGGTTTTATGCTATGGCTGAATACATCGTTTACCGTTTTGATCACTAAATTAGCGCCCAGACGCATCAGCTTGTCGTGAACCGTTCCAGCATTGTCTGTCGCTTCAATGGGTATTTTTTTTTGGTAAATGATTTGACCAGTATCTATTTCATGCGTAAGGAAAAAAGTAGTAACTCCGGTTTCTGTTTCGCCGTTGATAATAGCCCAATGGATGGGAGCAGCCCCACGGTATTGCGGCAGTAAGGAAGCATGCAAATTGAACGTTCCCAAACGAGGCATATTCCAAACTACTTCAGGAAGCATGCGAAAAGCCGCTACGATTTGCAAATCGGCTTTCCAGTCTTTTAATGCATCCAGAAATAGGGGGTCTTTCAATTTTTCTGGTTGGAGCAAAGGCAGATTTTGCGATAAAGCATATTCTTTGACAGGCGAAGCCTGTAATTTGTATCCGCGTCCAGCCGGTTTATCAGGCATAGTGATTACGCCGACAACGTTGTAACCTCCTTCCACCAAGGCCTGTAAACTTTCGACGGCAAATTCGGGCGTACCCATAAAAACGATTCGGTTGTTCATATCAATCATGGAAATAAAAACTATTGGTCTTCCGAAAAATGTTCTTGCAATATTCCTCTGTAAGCATTGAATATCTTAGATTTGGAAATAAATCCCAAGTAGTGGTTTTCGTCGTCGACGACTGGCAGATTCCAAGCGTTGGTTTCTTCAAACAACTGCATAATCTTGCTCATAGGAAGATGAATGTTGATTTTAGCCGGAGGCGAAACCATAAATTTCTTTACGCTGAGGCGTTCGTATAGTTCTGGACGAAACATGATGTTGCGGATATTGTCTAATAATACGACTCCTCGCAACACATTCTGGCTGTCGGTAACAGGGAAAACGTTTCTGCGCGATTGGGCAATCGCTTTGACCATTTCTCCTAAGCTCATTTCTGGATGAACAATCATGAAATCGTTTTCAATGACCGACTGGGTACTTAACAAGGTCAATACGGCCTTGTCTTTATCGTGCGTTAGCAATTCCCCTTTTTGTGCCAATCGAATAGAATAAATACTATGCTTTTCGAATAGCATAATGGTGAAATAGGAGCTGATGCTAACAATCATCAAGGGTAGAAACAAATCGAAACCGCCGGTCAGTTCGGCGATCAGGAAGACGGCTGTGAGTGGAGAATGCATGACGGCTGCCATCATTCCCGCCATTCCTATCAAGGCAAAATTCTCTTCCGGCAAATACGTATGCATTAGAGGAAAAGAGAAATGGTTGACAGTGTAGGAGTAAGCGAATCCGACCGTGCAACCCAGAAATAAGGACGGCGCAAATATTCCGCCGCAACCGCCGCCGCCATTGGTTGCGCTCGAAGCAAAAACTTTCAGGAAAATAATCATCAGCAGGAAAATGGTGATCCCCCAGTAATTGTTTTTCAATCCGTAAAATAAACTTCCATTTAATAAATCTTCATAATTCTTGCCAAGTAGACTTTCGATGGAGTTATAACCTTCTCCGTATAAAGGGGGAAGCAAAAAAATAAGGACACTCAACAAGGAAGCGCCCAGCAAAAATTTTTTACGAAATGTTTTTAATTTTCGAAATACCCCTTCGATCCAGATTGTGGAACGGGTGAAATGCAAAGCAATCAATCCGCAGACGACTCCCAGAAAGAGTACGTAAGGAATTCGATCCATGATAAAACTTTCCTTTTGGCTGAATGGAAACATCGCTTCGCTTCCCGTGTAAATATAAGAAACGCAAGCTGCTGTTACGGAAGAAATTAATAATGGAAGAACGGAAGCGGTCGTTAGATCCAACATCAAGACTTCGACAGTGAAAAGAAGTCCGGCGATCGGAGCCTTGAAAATTCCAGCGATGGCTCCCGCTGCCCCGCAGCCAATCAACAACATCAGCGTTTTTTGTTCCATTTTGAACAATCGGCCTAAATTGGAACCGATAGCCGAACCCGTCAAAACAATGGGCGCTTCCGCTCCGACCGATCCACCGAATCCAATGGTAATCGAACTGGCCACCAAGGACGACCATGTATTGTGTGGTTTTATCCGGCTTTTGCGTTGCGAAATTGCATAGAGAATCTTGGTTACTCCATGCCCGATATCGTCTTTGACAATATATTTCACAAACAAACCGCTCAACAAAATGCCGATAACTGGATAGACAAGATACATCCAGTTGGCATTGGCCGCATCGATCCGTTCTGTCAACAAGTGTTGGATGGTATGAATAGTCGTTTTAAGTATAATCGATGCAAATGCCGTCAAAATACCAATTACGAAACTCAAGATCAGAATAAAATGTTTTTCTTTGATATGTTTTTCCCGCCAATTGAGTAAGGCGTCAAACCATGTTTTTTTCTCCATACGTAATGCTCTCAAATCCCTTTTCCAGTGATAATCGTTTTTATTGTATAAATTATTATTTTCATATCCAAAGCCAAAGACATATTTTCATAATACAATAGGTCGTATTGCATGCGTTCAATCATTTGTTGTACGTTCGAAGCATATCCATATTTCACCATTCCCCATGAAGTAATTCCCGGGCGGACATTGTGGAGCAGGTAATAATAAGGCGCTTCTTTTACTATTTGATCAATATAAAATTTTCTTTCCGGACGAGGCCCTACCAACGACATGTCTCCCTTCAATACATTCCAGAATTGAGGCAACTCGTCTAACCGGTATTTTCTCAATATTTTTCCGCAAGGCGTAATCCTTTCATCGTTGAGAGAAGAAAGCAAAGGTCCATCTTTTTCGGCGTCTTTTCTCATTGTTCTGAATTTATAAATAATAAAAGGTTTGCCTCCATAGCCAATTCGTTCCTGTCGAATGAAAATCGGCCCTTCGGAATCCCATTTGATTCGGATCATCAAGCCAATATACACTGGAGATAAAAAAATTAAAACCAGCAAGGAAATTAACTTGTCCAGCGTCAACTTAATGTTTTTTTCGGCTTCCGAAAAATTATTGTCCGTTACGTTGATCAACGGAACACCCGCAATTGTCTTGACTTTTATTCTTCCCGTAAGCATCTTCGAACGACTCAAAGGCAACTTAATAGGTAATTTGTAAGGATACAAAGAATATAATAATGGTAACAGTTCATTATCTTTTTCGCTGTCTGTCGCAACGATGAATTCTTCCGTTCCATATTCCTTGACAATGGCATCCAAATTTTCCACACTCCCAATCGTTGGAAGGTGAATCCCGCTACGATTCGGACAAATCGAATCTATATTGACGCAACCTTGCACGGTATATCCCAAAGCATTGGCAGGCTTATTCAATATTTTTTTTATTTCTTTTGCCTTTTCCCCATTTCCTAAAATAAGGGCTTGGATAGACCATTCTTTTTTTTGAATTTTACGACTGGTATGGATCGTAATCAACAATCGTCCCGTGTATGTAAAAACAAAAGAAAAGAGAAATAAGAAAGAAAACTGCTGGTAATAAATGCTGAGAGATTCCGGCAATGTTTTCAGCAACAAGGAAAAAAAAATTACGATAGTACCCATGAGAGTCATCTGAATCGTAGTAACGAATTCTGATAAGCGCGACTTTTCGTATGGATTGTTATAATATCCCGAATAATAATGAAGCGCCAACCATCCCACAGGAATAACGATTTGCCCAGCGATTACATGCGTATACTGGATATACTCCCATGGAGATGTAAATCCTTGATATTTAGCAATTAAATGATACCTCAAAAGATTAAAAGCAAACCACGCCAAACTGGCGGCCAAAAAATCCGAAATAAGATATTGAATCAACAAAACTCGCTTCCTCATTAGAATGTGTCGTCGCTTTACTTCATTCGCGGATCATCTTAATTAAACCGCCCTTACCCAGTTGAATAATGCTCGAAGGTTTCGCTTTTTGTTTTTCCTCCCGCCGGTAATTCACCACATAATCTACAGCCCCGATAATTTCCGGATTGATTTCAGAAAAATTACCCGGAGCCGCTTGTCCACTGATATTTGCGGAAGTAGACACTAAAGGCTTTTTTAGCCCTTGGCATAATCTCCGCGAAAATTCTTCTTTTGTTACTCGAATACCCAAGCTTCCATCCGATGCAATCAAATTATCTGCCACATTTCGTGCATTCGAATAAATAATGGTTAGCGGCTTATCGGAAATATCAATCAAATCGAGAGCTATCTCAGGAAAGTCATCTACATAATAATCCAAAAGAGCAGTCGAATCAAGCAATACCAACATAGACTTCGAATCCAAACGTTGCTTAATAGCATAAATCCTTTTTACAGCCTCTGCATTAGTCGCATCACAACCGATTCCCCAAACGGTATCAGTAGGATAGAGGATAACTCCCCCCTTTCGCACGGCTTTCAAAGCATTTTGTATCTCTTCTTCCATGAATGTTATTTTCAAACGAGTTGCAAATATAAAACATAATTATTACATTTCTTAAAAAAAGAAAGCATATTTAATTTTTGACGGCTTTCTACAAAGTATACTACTATAGTTAGTTGATATTCAAACTATTATTTTATTGAACATATTGTTATAGGTTTAGTATCATAAAAATGTTATATGTTGATTATCAATTATATATATTGATAATGAATAATGGTTTATAATTATTAAATACGCATTAATTCTATTGTAAATTATTATTTTACAGTAGATTAATGAGTATATTTTAGAATGTCGCTTAATTTTTTTGTAATATAATAAATACGATAGTTTAATATTGCTAAAGAGATGCATTTTACGCAATTTCATATATTACAATTGGGGAAATTCGATCTTCGAGAAAAAAATATAAAAATATTATTTTGATACAAAGACAATTAAGTGACAAATAAAAAATAAAAAGGTAAAAAGTGTTTGCAAGAACAAAAAAAGTTTCTATCTTTGCAACCGCTTTTAAGAAAACCGCCTGTTAGAGGGCGGGGAAAAAGAGAGCGAAAGAGGTCTTTGAAAGTATTCCATGATTACGCAGTACAAGACAACCGGAAGACGGAGCCGTCGTCCGGAAGAAGAATAACCCGTCAAGGTATTGGAAACTGGAGAGCAGTTTTTGGTACGAACGACAGCAGAGCGAGGAAATTAAAAAAAACAAAATAACAAAGAAGAGTTTGATCCTGGCTCAGGATGAACGCTAGCGACAG